>DXAJ01000049.1 GCA_019117085.1 Candidatus Gallimonas gallistercoris | reverse complement strand
CCCCAGCCACTTGGGCGAGACGTACCCGCACTCGCTGCATACAAATTGTGTCGTCGTTTTCGGCATAGTATTTCCTTTTTTATGGCGTGATCTTTGGATTGGTGGGGCTGTCGGGCGTTGGTATACCGAGGGGGCGTATCTTCTTCTCCTTATCTGCTCCCGTGGGGGCGAGCAAGTGTTTGATCCCTTGGCTCATTCTCTGAGGGAGGCAAGGAGCAAAGGGCATCAGATCTTCTTCAATAAAACCATGGCATAGACGGTGATGCCTTTCCCCTCGCCGACGTAACCTAATTTTTCGTTGGTGCCGGCGGCGATGCCGACGGCGGAAGGGGAGATGCCGAGCGCCGCAGCTAAGGCTTCTTTCATCGCGTCGATATAGGGCGCAAGGCGGGGGCGCTCCGCCAGCACCGAAACGCTCACGTTCGCGGGCGCAAGGCCTTCCGCATTCACGAGCTCCATGACCGATTCAAGCAGTTTCATGCTGTCCGCGCCCGCAAAGCGCGCGTCGGTATCGGGAAAGTATTGTCCGATGTCATAAAGGCCCGCCGCCGAAAGCAGGGCGTCCATCACGGCGTGGACGAGCACGTCGCCGTCGCTGTGCGCGACAAGTCCGCTCTCGGAAGGAATTTTGACGCCCGCTAGCACGATGTGGTCCTGCGCCTTCCCGAAGGCGTGCGTGTCGATGCCGAAGCCCGCGCGCTCGCAGGGGGCAAAATCTTCGGGATAGGTGAGTTTTTTGTTGCGGCGGTCGCCCTCAAAGAGGTGGGGCGGGGCAATGTAGGCGGCATAGAGGCTGCTCTCGTCCGTGAAGGAAGAAAGCTTCCCTTCGCGCTCCGCAAGTGCAAAGGCGTGTTTAAGTTCGCCGCTCAAAAAGCCCTGCTGGGTCTGCACGGTAAACACCATCCCGCGCGGCGGCACGGCGGCAACGGCGCCGTCCTTTGCGAGCACGGTGGTGTCCGTCGCGGGCAGGGAGCAGACGCCGCTGCCGTATTTTTGTACGCTTTCGATGCAGGCGCGGACGGTCTCCCGCGTCACGAAGGGGCGGGCGGCGTCGTGGATGAGCACGATATCGCCTTGAACTTCTTGGAGGGCATTCCAAACGCTCTCCTCGCGCGTCTCTCCTCCGCGTACTATGCGGGCCCCAGGGAAGGGAGTAAGGAGCGCCACGATGCGCGCCTCGTCCTCTTTGCGGCAGGGGATGAGGATCTCGTCCGCCTCCCCGAACGCCGAAAGGCTGTATGAAAGCACGGGCAGCCCGTTGAGCTCGCGCAATACTTTATTCTCGGGAAAGCCCGCGCGCGAGCCCGACCCCGCCGCACAGAGGATGACGGAGATCACGGCAGCACCTCGTAAAGAGAGCTCGCTTCGTCCTTTTTCACCGTCTCTTTGAGTTCGAGTACGCGGAAGCGCATCGCTCCCGCCGCATAGGAAAGTTCCACTTCGTCGCCCGGTTTCAAGCGGTAGGAAGGCTTGACCTGCTTGCCGTTGACGCTGATTTTCCCCGCGTCCGCCGCCTCCTGCGCGACGGTGCGGCGCTTCAAGATGCGCGATACCTTTAAGAATTTGTCGATGCGCATAGATTTCTCCCGAATGCGAAAATTTTTTCTGATTTCTCTTGCAAAACCCGTTGACAAAATTTTGCGGGCGGGTTATAATGACATACTGTATCATTATGCTCGGCGACTGTGCGCTGCGCCTTGAAAAGGGTGCAAAAACGGCACGGAGAAACGGGCTTTGCGGGAAGTTTTTTCCCGCCTGCTCCCAGTATTATACCGCATTTTGCGGCGCTTGTAAAGGGGGAAGGGGAGCTTTTTGCGGCACAATTTCAGACATTTCGATTTTTATCGATGAAAAGATATACTCGGTAGATCGTGGGTGGATAAACAACGAAACAAGAAGGAGTATTTTGACGGATGAACTTACCCATTCAAAAGTACGGTAAAACGGAAAGACGGAAGTTCGGCAAGATCAACGAGGTCATCGATATCCCCGACCTTGTCGAGATCCAGAAGGAAAGCTACCGCTCTTTCATCGGCGAAGGCATCTCCGAAATTTTGGAGGACTTCTCTCCCATTACCGACTTCAGCGATCACTTCGAGCTCTATTTCCTGAGCCACGAGTTCGGGAAAAAACCCAAGTACGACGAGAAAGAGTGCCGCAACCGCGACGCTACCTTCGCGCTTCCCCTGCGCGTTAAGGTGCGCCTTGTCAACAAGGTGAAGGACGAGGTCATCGATCAGGACGTCTTCATGGGAGATCTTCCCCTCATGACCGAGAACGGTTCCTTCATCATCAACGGTGCGGAGCGCGTCATCGTCTCCCAGCTCGTCCGCTCCACCGGCGTCAACAACGTCGCCGAAACGGACAAGACGGGCAAAAAGATGTATGAAACGACGGTCATCCCCAACCGCGGGGCATGGCTGGAATTCAAGCAGGACGCCCAGGGCGTTCTGTGGGTGAGCGTCGACAGAAAGCGCAAGCTGGCTGCGACCGTCCTTCTGCGCGCCCTCGGCTTCGGCTCCAACCGCGCGCTCGAAGAGCTCTTCCCGAACGACAAGATGATCGCGGCGACCATCGAGAAGGATACGACGCGTTCGGAATCGGACGGCCTCATCGAACTTTACCGCCGCCTGCGTCCCGGCGAAGTTCCCACGGAAGAATCGGTGCGCCAGCATCTTTTTAACCTCTTCTTCGACCCTCGCCGCTACGACGTCGTCAAGGTGGGGCGCTATAAGTTCAACAAAAAGCTCAACCTTGCATACCGCCTTCCCGGCTGCCGCGCCGCGGACGACATCATCGATCCTCAGACGGGCGAGATCATGGCGGTCAAGGGCGAAGTCATCTCGGAAGAGAAGGCGCGCCTCATCCAGAACGCGGGCATCAACGAAGTGTTCGTGCTCGTCAACGACCCCGAAGACGGGGAGATCCGCCACAAGATCATCGCCAACAACACGGTGGACTTTGCCGCGCTCTCCGATATGGACCCCAAGGCGTTCGGGCTTTTGAAGACGGTCTACTATCCCAACTTCGTCTTCTCGAAGAAGCTCGCCGAAGAGTGCAGGACGCTCTCCGTCGAGGAAGTCGCCGAAAAGTACACCGACGAGATCAACGCCGTCTACTATGCGCGCGAGACCGCGCCCGAGGCGGACGAGAAGCAGGAAGAGAAGAAGAACAGGATCAAGCGCCGCGACAACCGCATCAAGTTCGTGGCTGCCTGCAAGCTCTTCCACGAAATTCTGGAGCGCGGCGACAAGCCTGCCGATCCCAACGCGCCCGTCGATCTCGATCAGGGCGAGCGCGTGCTCGGCGTCACGCCCGAAGAAAAGAAGGGCGTCAAGGCGCTCGTCGAACGCCTCAACTATAAGTGCATCACGGTGGACGACATCGTCGCCGCCGTTTCGACCAACCTCGATTTGAAGTACGGCATCGGCACCATCGATGAGATCGACCACCTCGGCAACCGCCGCGTGCGTTCGGTGGGGGAACTGCTGCAAAACCAGCTCCGCATCGGTATGGCGCGCCTCGAGCGCCTCATCAAAGAGCGCATGGCGACGCAGGATCCCATGGAGGTCACGCCTTCGGGGCTCATCAACGTGCGTCCCATCTCCGCCGTCATCCGCGAGTTCTTCGGGTCTTCCCAGCTCTCGCAGTTCATGGACCAGACCAACCCCATCGCGGAGCTCACGCACAAGCGCAAGCTCTCCGCGCTCGGTCCGGGCGGCCTCAACCGCGACCGCGCGACCTTCGAAGTGCGCGACGTCCACCACTCGCATTACGGCCGTATGTGCCCGATCGAGACCCCCGAAGGTCAGAACATCGGTCTTATCTCCTCGCTCGCGACCTTCTCCAAGGTCAATGAGTTCGGCTTCATCATGTCCCCTTACCGCAAGGTGGACAAGG
>DXAJ01000048.1 GCA_019117085.1 Candidatus Gallimonas gallistercoris | reverse complement strand
CCGAACGTCTCGTCGAGCGTCTTGCCTGCGCCGTAGATGCCGTGCATCGCCCAGACGACGAGGCGGAAGCTCTTCATCTTCTCGGCGGTCGCCTTGCCGATCTCGGCGGTGCCGCAGAGCATCCAGGGAAGGACGCCCACGCCTTCGGGGAAGACGACGATGCACTCCGTGCACATCTCCCAAAGGGAATGCGTGAACTTCTTTTCGTCGAGCTCATGCACATAGTTCATCGCAAGCGTGTTCGTGGGGTGCGAGTGCATGACGACGCGGTTTTCGGGATCGACTTTAAGGCGCGCGATGTGGCTCATCATGTGCGCGGGGAATTCGGAGGTGGGTCTGCCGCCGTCCTTAAAGCCCCACAAGAGCTCGACGTTCTTGCCGCCCCTGCCGATGCGGACGATGCCGAGGTTGGTCTCGGGGTCCTTTTCCACGTTCTTGAAGTACTTGCCCGTGCCCGTGACGATGAAGATCTTGCCTTCGAGCGGGGAAGCGTCGAAGTCCACTTCGTTGACGCCCATGAGCGGGATGACGCGCTCCACCTTGGAAAGGTCGAGATATTCCGAAACTTCTTTTTCCTTCAAAAGATAGCTGATATTGCCGCCGTTTCTCTCGTCCCAGCCGAGGCGGTACATGTTGGCGGTCGTTTCACACATTTCGCGCACGAAGGGCGCAGTCATGATATCCTTCATTTTCTGTCCTCCAAGATGGTTTTTTCGTATTCGGAGATGGTCTCAAAGTAATTGTCGTCGAGGCCGCACTCTTTGAGGTATTCTGCCCATACATCGCCGAAGGGCAGCATCTTTACGCGCTCCTGGAGATACATGAGTCGGGTGAACTCCCCTTTCTCCTGCGCTTCCTTCATGGCGGTATTGGGAAGGAGCAGCGCGTAGAGGAGCGCCTTCTCAACGGAGCGTTCGCCCGTCACCCAGGCAAAGACGCGATTGATGGAAGCGTCGAAGTAGTCGAGCGCGATCTTGACTTTTCCGAGCGCGTCGTTTCTCACGACTTCCTTCATGATCTCTTTGAGCTCGTCCTCGAAGATGACGACGTGGTCGGAGTCCCAGCGGACGGGGCGGGAGACGTGCAGCGCCACCTTATCGTAGAAGGTGAGCATGGAAGGGATCTTGTCGGAGACGACTTCGGTGGGATGATAGTGGCCGTTATCGAGGAGCGAGCAGATGCCGCGCGTTGCCGCGTAGTTCTGGCAGAACTCGTTGCTGCCCACCGTGTAGCTCTCGACGCCGATGCCGAACACCTTGCTCTCGATGGCGGGGATGACCCACTCCTTGTCGTAGCCTTCGAGCATTTCGTCCAAAGACTGCGCATAGCGTTTGCGGGGGCCGAGACGGTCTGCGGGGATGTCTTTATAGCCGTCGGGGATCCAGATGTTGACAAGGCAGGGGCTGCCCATTTCTTTGCCGAGGTAGGCCGCGATCTCCATGCAGCGCTTGCCGTGTTCCACCCAGAACTTTCTCGTCTCTTCGTCGGGCGAGGAGAGCGTGAGCCCGTCCTTCATCTTGGGGTGCGCGAAGAAGGTCGGGTTGAAGTCGATGCCGTCATAACCGTTGTCCTTTGCGAATTTCACCCACGGGGCGAAGTGCTTGGGCTCATACTTGTCGCGATCCACTTTGCCCTTGTCCTCGCCGAGGAAGGCGTAGCTCGCGTGTACGTTGATGCGCTTTTTGCCGGGCATCAAGGAGAGCGCGAACGCATAGTCCTTGAGGAGTTCTTAGGACGTCCTTGCGCGGCCGGGATAGTTGCCCGTCGTCTGGATGCCGCCTGTAAGGCTCTCTGCGCCCTCAAAACCGAGGACGTCGTCGCCCTGCCAGCAGTGGACGGAGATGGGCACGTTTTTGAGCGCCGCAATCGCCGCATCTGTGTCTACGCCGAAGGCGGCATAGGCCTGTTTTGCTTCCTGATAGCTCATTGATTTTCCTCCATATGATATTTATTCCTGTTTCAAATTTAATTTTGCGCCCTTCTCTTGCCTCCCTCCATGAGGGAGGTGGCAGCCCAAAGGCTGACGGAAGGAGTTGTCCTGCGCGGGCAGACCATGCCTTCGCAAGTCACTTTCTCATCTGAATTTTCAGATTGCCGAGAGCGGTCGCCTCGACGGGGATGGGCTTGACTTCCACGCCGCACACTTCTTGGGTAAGTTCGTTGAGCCAAACGTTCTTGGCGCCGCCGCCCACGATATACAACGTTTTGACGGGCTCCCCCGTGCACCCCGCAAGCTGTTCGAGCGCCTTCTTGTAGCCGAGCGCAAGGCTCCTGTGCGCGCAGCGGAAGTAATCGCCGAATTCCTTGGGACCCTTCCCTTCGGGAAACGCACTGTCGAATGCTGCCTTCATGCTCTCGGGCGCAAGGAACCGCTCGTCGTTGACGTCTACAAGGCCGTCAAAGCTGCTCTCCTTGCCCGCGTACATGGCTTCGTCGAAGGTCTTTTCGGGGCACAGCTCCGCCTTTAAGCGGTTGATGACCCACATGCCCATGATGTTTTTGAGAAAGCGGATATAGCCGACGCCGCCCTCGTTCGTAAAGTTTGCCTTGCAGGCGGCAGGGGTGCAGATGGGCTCTTTGGCGCGGATGCCGAGCAGCGACCAGGTGCCGCTCGAAAGATATGCCCCCTCCTGCATGGGGATGCCCTCAACGGCGCTTGCCGTATCGTGCGAGGCGCAGAGGATGACCTTGGTGTTCCCCCCTACCTCGGCTTGGATGTCGGGAAGCAGTCCGCCAAGTTCATACCCGGGCTGCACGATCGCGCCGAACAAAGTTTCGGGAAGACCGAGAGACCGGATGAGCTCTAAGTCATATTCGCCCGTTTTTGCATTGACGAGCCCCGTCGTCGTCGCATTGGTGTATTCGTGCGCGCCGACGCCCGTGAGCTTGTAGGAAAGATATTCGGGGATCATCAGAAATCCGGTGACGCCGGTAAGCCTTCCCTGCCTCATGTCGTCGGTAAGCTGATAGACGGTATTGAAGGGCTGGAACTGGATGCCCGTGCGTTCATACAGCGTTTCGAAGGGGACTTTGGCGTGCACCGCTTCGATGGCGTCTTTCGTGCGCCCGTCGCGATAGGCGTAGCAGGGGCGCACTTCCTCTTTCCCTTTGAAGAGCACATAGTCGACCGCCCAGGTGTCGATCGCAAGGCTCTCGATCTGAGGATGCTTTGCAAACGCCGCCTTGATGCCTGCTTTGACGTGGGAAAAGAGCGCGTCGATATCCCAAATAAGATGCCCCTTTTCTTCCTTCACGCCGTTGGGGAAGCGGTAGACTTCCTCCGTTTTAAGCTTCCCCTCTTCTTCGTGGCCGACGATGTGCCTGCCGCTCGAAGCGCCGATGTCGATCGCAAGAAAGTATTTCATGCTTTGTGTCTCCCTTATCGTTTGATTTTATTATAGCACGCTTTTCAGATGAAACAAGGACGTAATTTTTGCTATTTCCCGCCCCCACTTGACATTTTTTAAAATCCATGATACAATGAACATATGGATAGCAGCATCATCGAACAACTCTCCCGCCTCACGCGCGAGGAGCAGGATATTTTAAGAGGCAAATCGCTGCAGCGGGGAGATTATACCACTTCCGACCGCTTTATCGTCAACAGCGCCAAATTTCTCGAAGGGAAGGAGCTCGATCTCCGTCCGCACACGCGGTTTGTCGATTTCCCCGAACACGGACATGACTATCTCGAATTCATGTACGTCTATGCGGGGCGCATTTCGCACGTCATCGGGAAAGAGGTCATCACATTGGAGCGCGGCGACATCCTCTTCCTCAACCGTCATGCCCGCCATTCCATCAAGCGGGCGGGACAGGAGGATATCGGCATCAATTTCATCGTGTCGGATGCCCTTCTTCGCGTCATCTTCCGCCGCGTGAGCAACAACCCCGTGATGAGCGGCTTTCTTTCGGGCAATTTCGACGACGGCGGCGAAGCGGAATACCTCTTCTTCCGCACGCAGAACAACTTTCCCATCCGCAATCTGATGGACAATCTCATCTATGCCGTCGTCAAGGGCACGCAGGAAGTGTACGCGGGGCTTGTCGAACTGCTCTTTTCCTATCTCGCCTATTACCGCGAAACGCTCGTCAACACGATCTGCGTCTCCTCCCCCGATGCAAAGCTGAGGCGCGCCGTTTCGGAAGTTTTGGAACGCTCCTATCCCGACGCGACGCTTTCGGCGCTTTCCTTATCTCTCGGCTATACGGAGGCCTATCTTTCCCGCCGCATCCGCGAAGTGTTCGGGAAGCCCTTCCGCCTCCTTTTGCAGGAGTACCGCCTAAAAGCTGCGGAAGAACTCCTTCGCACCAGCCGCCTTCCTGTCGAAGAGGTCATCCGCGCCGTGGGCTATGAGAACACAAGCCACTTCTACCGCGCCTTTCAGGAACTTTACGGCGAGACCCCGCATAAGTACCGAAAAAACCACGCTGCCCTCTGATGCGCGAAAAGCCTGCCCCACGGCGGGTTTTTATGTGGGAGGAGACGGCGCAAACGCCGTCTCCCCCATTGCAATCGGTTTGGCACTAGGCCGCCGCTCAATCTTTGAAGATCTTATCGTAAAACCAAATAACGAGGTTGAGTACGATCACAAACGCTGCGATCAAAAAACAGCCGATCATGCAAAATGTGTACATCCCTTCAAAAGTAACATAATTTTCCCGTAAGATTGGAATATATACATTTATCATTTCATAAAGGCATGCGATCGTCTCCGCCAACAGATACAAAATGAATAGGCTGACTGCTGAAACAACAATTTTCTTTTTTGTTGTTTTTTTCATAAGACGCTCCTTTCAATATTACTTATTGAGATTACCATAAAAAACAGTGGTTGTATTACAGAAAACATTGTATTTATTGCAGAATTTTGCTTTTATTTCAATTTTTCTATTTTTCATCAAAAAGACCCGCCTTGCGGCGGGTCGGAAGTTTAATGTATTATATTTCAGCTCAAAGCTGCGGCCAAAGGGTATCGTAGATGGCGCGGAAGATGAGCGGCACATGACGGCTTTCGGAAACGACGGTAATGACGGCATCTTTTTCTGGGAAGACGATGGAAAGCTGCCCGTTCTTGCCGTCGGCGCGGAAGGAGTGCTTCTCCCCCATCCAGAAAAAATACCCGTAAGGAGCTGCCGACTGCGGGCGGGTGCACTCTTGGAGCCAGCCCTCGTCGATGAGCTGTTTCCCTTCCCAATTCCCCTTTTGCAGCAGAAGCATGCCGAAGCGGTGCAGTTCGGAGAGGGTGAGCATGAGCCCGCTCGAGCCGAACGTATTGCCCAAGGGATCGACTTCCCAGGTCGGGCGTTTGATGTTGAGCGGGGCGAACAGGCGAGGCGTCAGGTATTCCACAAGATCGCATCCTGCGCGCCTTTGCACAAGCATCCCCGCAAGGTACGGCCCTGCGTTGCTGTAAACAAAGGTGCTCCCCGGTTCATGCACGAACGGGATAGAAAGCGCCAGTTTCACCCAATCATCTTCTTCGTAGAGCGGGCGGTAAGGTCCCATGAGCTCCGCCTTTTCCTGCCCGAGGCACATGGTGAGAAGGTCTCTCACCTTCGCCTTTTTCAGGTTTTCGCTGCATTCGGGCGGCAGACTTTCCGAAAATGCTTCGGTGAGCGGCTCGTCGATGGACAAGAGTCCCTCGCTTTGCGCAATCCCCACGGCGCAGGCGACAAAACTCTTGGATGCGGAATAGACGTTGCGCCGCACTTCCTCGTCCCACGTCGTATGGATGAGTTCTTTCCCTCCTTGCGAGACTTTGAGCCCGAGAACGCCCGTGAGCCGCGCAACTTCGTCGAAATATTTGATGTCCATAAAATACGCCCCCTTTTCTCTATCCTACCATAGAGCGGGGGCGTTTGTCAAGTTCAGTTGTGTTTGGTGTGCGATTTGAAGATGACCGACATGAGGAAGGAAAAGACGATGGCGGCAGTCACGCCCGCGCTTGCCGCCGCGAGTGAGCCCATCAGTGCCTGAAACAGCCCTTGCTCGGCGCCCTTCATCGCGCCGTTTGCGAGCAGATACCCAAACCCGCAGATGGGTACCGTCGCCCCCGCGCCCGCAAATTCGACGAGCGGCTGATAAAGCCCCAGCGCGGTGAGCCCGATGCCGATGAGCATGAAGAGGACGAGGATCTTGCCCGAGGTGAGATCGGTGAGATTGATGACGACCTGCGCCGCCGTGCAGATGAGCCCGCCCACCGCGAACGCTTTTAAAAACATAAGGGCGATTTCGATGTATTCCATATGTCGATCTCCTTGCGCAGGCGGAAAAACCCGCCTTACTGTTGATAGAAAAAGTTACGCTTCGAGCGTAACGGCATGGGCGATGCAGGGGATGCTCTCCCCCTGCCCCGAAGAAACTGTGGAAAGGAGCGCGCCCGTCGCCACAAACAGGACGCGCTTGAGCTGCCGCATGCGCATCTTTTCGAAGAGATAGGAACAGAGCACGAGCGCAGAACAGCCCGCGCCGCTGCCGCCCTGGTATTCGTCTTCGATGACGTTATAGACGATCTCCCCGCAGTCCACATGATTGGAGGAGATGTCTACCCCCTTTTCGCGGGTCAGGTCTTTTAAGATGCGGCTGCCGAGCGCGCCCAGATCTCCCGTGACGATGAGATCGTAATCTTCGGGCGTCCTGCCGCTCTCCTTCAAGTGCGCAAGGATGGTATCCGCCGCCGCGGGAGCCATGGCTGCGCCCATGTTGTTGACGTCCGTCACGCCGAAATCGACCACCTTTCCGAGCGTCGCGCCCGTTACGGCAATGCCTTCTCCTTCCCTTGCAAGCAGGGCTGCGCCTGCGCCCGTCACCGTCCACTGCGCCTGCGGCGGGCGGATGCAGCCGAGCTCCAACGGATAGCGGTATTGCCGCTCGGCGGAAGCAAAGTGGCTGCCCGTTGCGGCAACGGCGTAAGGGACATGCCCGCCGTCTAAAAAGACCGCCGAGAGGCAAAGACTTTCCGCCATCGTCGAACACGCGCCGTAAACGCCCAAAAAAGGGATGTCGAATTCCCGCGCCGCAAAGCTTGCCGAAATGATCTGATTGAGAAGGTCGCCCGAAACGAGCAGCCCCACGTCCTCTCTTTTCAGTCCGCCCTTTTTGATGGCGCCGTCGATGACGTGGATGAGCATCTTGCATTCCGCCCGCTCGTACGTCGTTTCTCCGAACATATCGTCTTTGAGCAAAGTGTCGGCATATTTTCCGATGATGCCCTCGCTCTCCTTCGTGCCCGCGATAGAACTCACCGAAACGATCTTCGGCGGTGTTTTGAAGGTGATTGTCTGCCCGCTCATTGCTGATACTTTGCGCTGATCGGCTTGGGAATATGCAAGTATGATCCTGTTTTCAGGGGAAACAAAAAATAATCGGCTTCAAATGTGAAAATTATTCGCCCATATTGTTTACTACTTGCAAATTTTCGTGTATAATGGACTCATATGTATCCGAAACCGCGTTTCTCGGGCAGACGGCTCGCTGTTCTTGGTATACTTGCGGCGCTCTCGCTCGCCGTTCATACCATCGAATCGGCATTCCCGCCCCTCTTCGGGATCCCGGGGGCAAAGCTCGGGCTTTCCAACCTCTTTTCCATGCTGGCGCTCGTCGTTTACGGTCCGCTCGATGCCTTCTGTATCCTGCTTGCAAGGACGCTCCTCGGCGCTTTGATCGCGGGGAACGCTTCCTCGCTCCTCTTTTCTCTCACGGGCGGCGGTGCGGCGCTGCTTGTCTCCGTCCTGCTCATTTCCTTTGCCCTGCCGCGGGTGAGCTATCTTGCCGTCAATATCGCGGCGGCGGCCATGCACAACATCGTGCAGGTTGCCGTGTTTGTGTGGGAGACTTCCACTCTTGCAAACTTCTCCCTTCTTCCTTACTTTGCCCTCGTCGGCGTGCTCTCGGGCGCTGCCGTCGCGGCGGTCGGGCTGCTGCTATTCAAGCGCATCCCCGAACGCATCTTTTATGGTATACTGTAAGGGAACAGTACGAACCCGCTTTT
>DXAJ01000047.1 GCA_019117085.1 Candidatus Gallimonas gallistercoris | reverse complement strand
TCAAAGTATAATCGTTCAATTTAATGGTAATCGTTCAATATATAGGCACGGTTTATTGGCGGCAGTAATATGCTAAATTTCTACAAGAACGAATGCTTTTGTAATGGCCACTTAATCAGTGATATTTTTTGTTTCGCTATTGAAATATTTTACCTTGTGTGGTATAATATCATAAATTTAATTTTTATGGGGGTGGCAGTATGGATTTGATGTTAAATGATATTTTGAATTTAACGCCGGACGAAATTTCCAACAGCAAGATTGAATTGAACATGACTGCGGGCAGGGGTGCAGAATCGTTTATTGACAGATGGTTGAAAACGGATCCTGCCGCTAAAGAGAGTGGAATTACAGAATGCTCTTACTGGCCTTGGAGTGGGGCGAGGAGAAATTTTTATGTAGGTCAAACGGTGTTCAGTTTTATTCGCATTGCTTATGATGAGTGGCTGTTTATCTCGGCGGCAACGATAGAGGATATTCAGCCTGCTCAGCGAGCAACTGTAAAAATTATTGAAAAATATAAAGGACTGTTTGGTAGACTAATCATCTCGTACAAAAAAGGAAACACCTACTCTAAATATGTTTTTAGATTGGGACATTTCCTTCCGGAGATTAAGGTAAAGGAAGTGCTACCTTGCAAGTATAACGGCGAAAAATTCGAGGGGTATGATAAAGTTAATCTTCCCTATTCACGACTCCAGGCTGTGTTTGATGGTAAAATTATGCCTACCTATTACGAGGCGTTAAAAAAGATAACGGGCATATATTGCCTGACAGATTGTTCTACTGGCAAGCTCTATATTGGTTCAGCCACGGGTAACGGCGGAGTTGGACAGCGGTGGGGGAATTACCTGGCAAGCAAACACGGCGGCAACGTTAAATTGAGAATGTTGTACGAGAAGGAAGGCGATGCCTATTTCGAAAAAAATTTCACGTTCACGTTGCTCGAGTATTTTGGTCTTTCTTATGACCCGGAAAAGATTATAAAGAGGGAGCAACACTGGAAGCGGTGCTTAGATACTATTGCACACGGATACAATGATAATTAAAATTTTGATTCGTGAAAAGTAGTAGGATTTCGCTGTTTTGTGTGCGAGAAAACCAGTAAAATATTTTATAGGGTTGCTTTCGAGAAACATATGCCAGAACAAAGAAGACAATTATTGAAAGCCAAGTTGAGAAAAATACTTGGTTAGTTATGATAGTGGAGGGTAAAATGGCTTATCTAAAAATTTTTTCTGATAGAACTCATCGTAAAATTGGTGAAATGCGGCTTATAGATAATCAAAATATAATCTTTGATACAAAAGGATACAAAGTCGGTTATTGTATTTTAACCGATGCTGGTGAGCAATATTTTGACCTGAAAGGCAAACTTGTTGAGTCAATAGAAGAATTATTAATTAAAGAGTAATAAAATTGAGTGCTTCGGATATTTCATTGAACCCATAACCTCAAAATTGAACCCATTTTGTAAACATATCAAAATAACCCATTGTTTACATGCGAAAGGGAGCTGACTTGTGTCGGCTCCCTTTCGCGTTCCCGTACCCCGATAAAACCGCCGCAGGAATCCTTTCCTGCGGCGGTTTTGTTTTGTGTGATGGATTTGTGCTTCTCCTTTTGGCCTTGAAACCAAACACACTCATGAAAAATGGATCCCTCCCCCTCGCGGCAAAGCATAAGATAGCCCCGCCGAGCAGTTTTATGGGGATCGTATACAAAAAAGTAACGTCGCGCCCGACCCGCAACGTCATTAGCCATGCTTGGAAAAACTTCGTTGCCTATCCCCTTTGGGGACATTTTCCCCAAAATCAGTAGTTTTCTCTCTTTAAAAGCTCTCTTTAAAAGTTATATACGATAGTCCGCAATCTGCCAACCCCTTTTTCAATAATATTACACGCACACCCGTGCCGCCGCATCCGTTCCCCCTCGACGCGGCCCTCAGGATGGTCCCATCTTGACAAACACGGGCGGCGGGTGTAAAATAGAAGAAAAACAGGAGAACGCTATGAGCAGCTTTAAAGACTTACGCATCGTCGACAATTTCTATCAGACTTCCTCCTTCTTCCCCATGCCCACCGTGCTCGTCGGCACAATCGCAGAGAACGGCAAGACCAACCTCGGCTCTTACTCGCTCTGCTTCCCCTATTACATCGCGGGGAAGGACCGCTATGCGATGCTCCTCGAGTGCCGCAACAGCTCCAACACGGCGCAGAATATTTTGCGCTCCAAGAAGGCTTCCTTGAACTTTATCACCGACGACAGGAAGTACTTCCGCGAGGCTGTGCGCCTCGGATTCCCCGGGGACACGACGGACGAGAAGATGAAGGACTGCCTCTTCACCTTAGAAGACGGCATCGCGAGCGGCGAGCGCCCCAAAGTCGTTGCCGAGGCATTCCAGGTCTTTGAATGCACCTGGAACGATACGCTCGAAGACGCCTATCTCGACAAGCCCGGCTGCCTCGAAGGATATGAACCGCCCTACCGCAACTTCAACGGCATCACGAGCAAATTCGGCGCACACTTTATCCTCAATATCGATAAGATCCTGATCAAGCCCCGCTATTACGACACCATCATCAACGGCGTCAAGGCGAGCGGCTTCCCGCCCGTGCCCGTCGATTACGGCTACCGCGACAGCACCAACTTCTGGTGTTCGCGCTTCAAAAAGCCCTTCCCCGAAAAGATCCAAGCAAAAGAGGGGGACGCGATGTCCGTGCGCTATGCAGCGGAGCGCATCGATCCCGACGTCAAATTTACGGACGGCGCGTGCGCCAAGCTCACCAAGATCCCGCGCGTCTTCTTAAAAGCCGCCCTGCAACAGATGGTGGATATCGCCAAGGAAGAGGGCATCACCCTCATCGACGAAGCGGCGCTCACCGTCATCAACGACAAACGCCGTAAGGAAAAAAAGTAAAAAAACGGGGGCGGCAGCGTTTCGGCGGCGCCCCTTTTTTCGGCATAAATCGCAGCCGCAGCCGACGTTTTCCGAAAATAACCACAAAATATGGAAATTTTCACCTGATTTTCGTTGCTTTTTTGTGCAGATCGTGCTACAATACATCTGTAATGTGGCGAGGAATTTATTTCGCCTCATCCAAGGATTGTTATCCCCTTATTTTCTCCTTTGTAAAGACCGCCTCGGAACTCACCGAGGCGGTCATGCTTTTTCCGCGCCATATCGGCAAACAGCGGCCGAGGGGCGGTATTTTTATTTTTTATCGATCGCGATCGGACTTCGGCGGCGCCGTCCGTTCCGGCGCCCCTTCCGCGTCCTCCGTCTCTTCGAGGAGATCCCCCTTCCCCTCTTCCTCTTTGGGAAGATAGACGCTCTCGCGGCTGAACCCGCGCCCGCGCACTTCGGAGACGACGCTCACGGTGAGGAAGGCGTCGGGGTCGATCTGCTGCACTTTGTTTTTGAGCCGCACCAGCTCGCGCGGGGAGACGACGGTGAGGAGCATATAGCACTTCTCGCGCAAATACCCCGTCTTGCCGTAGAGCATGGTGACGCCGCGGTCGAGGTCGTTCAAGATCATCTCTCTGATCTCGGGATAGCGGTGGCTGACGATCTTGACCTGCATCTTGCGCTGCCCCAAAGGCGTGACGACTTCGATGACGACGGAAGAAAGCACGCAGATGACGATACCGTAGAGTACTGTCTGCATCGTGGCATCGGCAAAAAACTGCAAAAGGACGACGGCAAAATCGAGCACCCACAGCGAGATGGAGACGGGGATGCCGAAAAAGTGCTGCAAAAGGAGGGGCGGGATGTCCGTGCCGCCCGTGCTCGCCCCCACGCGGACGACGAGCCCGATGCCCGCGCCGAAGAGAAGGGAACCATAGAAGACATCGAGAAAGAGGTCTCCGCCCGAGAGCGTCGTGCCGTGCGCCGCGACGTATGCCGCATTGACGGCGTCGAAGAGCGACAAAAAGGCGGGATAGAGGAAGGTGCCCGCGAGCGTCGCCCAGAAAAAGCTCTTCCCGAGCAAGACGGTGCCCAAGAGAAAGAGCGCGATGTTCGCCGCATACACGGTGACGACGCGCGCGTACTCGAAATCCCAGATCTGTTCGACGAAGATGCCGACGCCCGTCGTGCCGCCCACGACGAGCCCGCCCGGCACGATGAAAAAGGAGCTCGCCGCCGCCGTGACGGCGTTCCCGAAGATGACGAGCAGCCAGCGCAGGACAGTCTGTTTGACTTCATAGCGCGATGGCTTGCGGAAGATGGTCTTCATGCTCTTCATGGTCTTATCCCCCATGGTTTATGCGAATATACACATTATAGCAGTTTTTTTCCGCGAATGCAAGTGCTTTTGGCGCACGCGCAGGCGGCTCGGGCATACAATGAGACAGGGACCAACTCCCGAAAACATATCAACGAGGTTTCCTATGTGCAATTCCTGCCATTCATACCGGGCTTCGGGGAGATGCTCTTCTTCCTTCATGCGGGCGCTTTCCAACCTGTTTGCCGTGCGCGGCGAGACGACGGATGACTGCACCTGCAATTGCGGCGACACCTGCAACTGCGGCTGCAACAACTGCTGCGAGAGCTGCACCCCCTGCACCTGCACGCCCTGCACCTGCGAGCCGTGCACCTGCGAATGCCCTCCCACGACCTGCACGCCCTGCACCTGCGCCCCGTGCAATTGCAGCGACACCTGCAATTGCTGCTCGGGCTCGACGGGCGGTACGGACAGCTATTACGCCCGCCAGTACGCCATCGGGCGCACCTATGTGAGCGGCTGCAACAGCTGCTATATGGGCTTCTGAGAGACCTACAAGGCGCTTTTTCGGGCGTTCTTCGCCCGACTTCGAAGAGCAAGGCGACCATATGCGAAGCGGCGGCGCCCCGAACGGGGCGCCGCCGCCATACTATTATGCTCTGAACTTATTTTCTGACGAGCGTCAGCGTGACCTTATCGCCGTTGATGTCCACTTCCTTCGTAAAGCCTTCGGGGCAGCCCTCGCACACGTTCTCGGCAAGCACGTCCTTTGCAAAGGCAGCCGAGCAAAGCGCCTCTTTTGCGCGCCCTTCCGCCTCGTAGAAGACGCAGATGCGGTCGGTGACCTCGAAGCCCGCCTCTTTGCGCATCGTCTGGATCTTGGAGACGAGTTCGCGCTCGCAGCCTTCCATCAGAAGTTCGGAGGTGAGCTCAGTCTTGAGCGCCACCGTGATGCCGTGGTCGCTTGCGCAGACGTAGCCCTCGCGCGAGCCCGTGAAGATCTGCAAATCTTCCTCCAAAAGGTCGATGCCGCCCTCCATGTGGTAGACGCCGCCCTCTTTCACCGCATGCACGACTTCACAGGCGTTGCACGAAGCGAGGAATGCGTTGATCTCTTTGAGACGCTTGCCGTACTTGGGGCCGAGCGTCTTGAGCTGGGGCTTCAACGTGTAGCAGACGAGCGATTCTGCATCACCGCAGGAAGAGAACTTCTTGACGTTGAGCTCATCAAGGAGCACCGCTTCGAGCTCGCCTGCGATCTTCAAAGGACGGTCGTTCGCCACCACCATCTCAGAAAGGGGCTGGCGGTTTTTGAGGTTGCCCGCGTTGCGCGCCGCACGGCCGAGGGCGACGACTTCGAGAACATCCTCCATGCCGCGTTCGAGTTCGGGGTCGATGCGCGCCTCGTCGCAGACGGGGAAATCGCACAGATGCACCGATTCGGGCGCTTCGGGATAGAAGGCGGGCACGAGGTTTTGATACATCATCTCCGCCATGAAGGGCGTAAAGGGCGCAAGGAGCTTTGCAAGCGTCACAAGGACGGTATAGAGCGTCGTATATGCCGCCGCCTTGTCCTCCGTCATGTCGCTGCCCCAGTAGCGATCTCGACCGCGGCGGACGTACCAGTTGCTGAGCACGTCGCAAAAATCTTGGATCTCGCGCGCGCTGTCCGTGATGTTATATTCCGCGAGCATCCGATCGACGTCGCGCACCACCGTGTTGAGGCGGGAGAGCACCCAGCGGTCCATGAGGGAGAGCTTGCACTCTTCAAGCTTGAATTTGGAAGGATCGTATTTATCGATCTCGGCATAGAGCGCGAAGAAGGCGTAGGTATTCCAGAGCGTGCCCTGGAACTTACGCTGCACCTCGCTGACGGCTTCCGCCCCGAAGCGGGAAGGGATCCACGGCGCGGAGTTGGTGTAGAAGTACCATCTGACGGCGTCGGCGCCCTGCTTGTCGAGCACCGACCAGGGATCGACGACGTTGCCCTTGTGCTTGCTCATCTTGACGCCGTTCTGATCGTTGACGTGGCCCAGAACGATGCAGTTCTTGAAGGGCGCGCGGCCGAAGAGGATGGTCGAGATGGCGAGCAGCGTATAGAACCAGCCGCGCGTCTGATCGACCGCCTCCGAAATGAAATCTGCGGGGAAGGTCTCTTCGAAGAGATCTTTGTTCTCGAAGGGATAGTGGTACTGCGCGAAGGGCATGGAACCAGAATCGAACCAGCAGTCGATGACCTCGGGCGTGCGCTTCATCTTGCCGCCGCACTTGGGGCAGGTGCAGACGAGATCGTCTAAGTAAGGCCTGTGCAGCTCGATGCCTTCGGGCGCGCCGCACTTTTCTTCAAGCTCCTTCCTCGAGCCGATGACCTGCTTTGCGCCGCAGTCGGGGCATACCCACACGGGGAGCGGCGTACCCCAATAGCGGTCGCGCGAGAGCCCCCAGTCGATGACGTTTTCGAGGAAGTTGCCCATGCGGCCTTCCTTGATGGTCTCGGGCATCCAATTGACGGAGCGGTTGGCGGCAATGAGCTCGTCCTTCACCTTGGTGACCTCGATGAACCAGCTCGAACGCGCATAGTACATGAGGGGGGTATCGCACCGCCAGCAGTGAGGATAGTCGTGCTCGAAGGGCAGCGCTTTGAAGAGCTTGCCGCTCTCTTTGAGCATCTTCAAAATGACGGGGTCTGCCTTCTTGATGAAAAGGCCATTTAGTTCGGGGCAGCGCTCGTCGAACTTGCCCTGTTCGTTGACGAGGGAGACGACGGGAAGCGAATAAATTTTGCCGACGTTGTAGTCGTCCTGCCCGAACGCGGGCGCGATGTGGACGACGCCCGTGCCGTCCGTCAGCGTGACGTAGGTATCGCAGACGACTTCATACACGCGCTTCCACTCGTTCTTCATGGCTTCGAGCGTGGGCTTCGCATAATCGAAGAGCGGCTCGTACTTGGTGCCTTCGTACTCTTTGCCGGGCTTCTTTTCAACGACTTCGTACTCCTCGAAGAAGGAGGGAACGAGCGCTTCCGCTAAGATATAGTGCGTGCCGCCCGAAACGATCTCCACATACGTCTCGTTCGGGTTCATGCAGAGCGCGACGTTGGAAGGGAGCGTCCAGGGCGTCGTCGTCCAGGCAAGGATATAGGTGTTCTCCCGCCCCGCAACTGCAAAGCGCGCCACGCAGGAGGTCTCCTTGACCGTCTTATAGCCCTGCGCGACTTCGTGCGAGGAGAGCGCCGTGCCGCAGCGGGGGCAGTAAGGGACGATCTTGTGACCCTTGTATAAAAGCCCCTTCTTGTCGATCTCCTTGAGCGCCCACCAGACGGATTCGATATAATCGTCGTGATAGGTGACATAGGGGTTGTCCATGTCGCACCAATAGCCGACGCGGTCGCTCATCTTGCGCCATTCGTCGGTGTACTTCCACACCGAGCGCTTGCACTGCTCGTTGAAGGGCTTGATGCCGTACGTTTCGATCTCCTTCTTGCCGTCGAGGCCGAGCTTCTTCTCCACTTCGAGTTCGACGGGAAGCCCGTGCGTATCCCAGCCCGCCTTGCGCAGGACGTGCTTGCCCTTCATCGTCTGATAGCGCGGGATGATGTCCTTCATGACGCGCGTCAGGATATGCCCGATGTGCGGCTTGCCGTTGGCGGTCGGGGGGCCGTCGAAGAAGGAGAATTCCTCCCCTCCCTCGTTCTTTTCTACCGATTTTTCGAAGATATGGTTCTGCTTCCAGAACTCGACGATCTCCTGCTCGCGCCCGACGAAATCGAGCGATGTGTCTACCTTGCGATACATGGTCTCCTCCTGTATGAGATTGCTTGAAAAACAAAAGCCTCCGCGTTTCGGAATACGCGAAGGCATTTTTACCACCAAAACAAACGATCATTTGCCGCATGGGATAACGGGCTGCGACCCCGTGCGGAGTTACTTATTTTTCTCCCCGCAGGCACGAGAGGTGATACCCCAAAGCCCTCCTTTTCTCCCCTCTCAGCAAAACGGGGAGTTCTCTGTGCAAGGAAATGCCCTCGGACGCGTCCTCTCTTGACGCCATATTTTTTCTCTATTATATCGTCTTCCGCGCAAAAAAGCAAGCGTTTTTCGGGAAATTCGCGGCGAGCACGGGGAATTCGCGGCAGATGCGCACTCTTAGCCGAAGAGCCCCTTGCGTTCGCGGATGCATTTGACGGCAAAGCCCGCCTCGGTGACGCAGGCGGCAAGCGCCTCGTCGGGCAGCTCCGTTTCCACAAAGATGACGCCCTTTTTGAAGTTTGCCTTCGCGCCTGAGACGCCGTCTAAAAGACGCAGCTTCTTTTCCGCGCGTTCGGCGCAGCGTTCGCAGCACATTCCTTCCACTTCGATGACCCGTTTCATGCCCTCATTCTACACCTTCTGCCAAAATTTGTCAACGCTCCGAGGGAAATCCGCACAAAAAAAGCCGCACGGGCAAACGCACGGCCGATCTTTTTTATTCGCGGATGAGCCGCCTGATGTACTTTCTCTCCTTCTTCGAAACTTTGCCGTCGACGGCGCAGAGGAGAAGGGACAAAAGAACGAGCTCGTCTTTGAGGTCTTCGGAGAGCACCCCGAACCAATCGCAGAGGGCGTCTGCAAAGTCGATGACCGCCTTCCCCTCCTTTTTGGAAGTCTCGATGACCGCCTTGACCTCGTCAAAGCCGAAACCTTCGCCGAACGCATCGCGAAGATGAGGCAGGAGCAGCAGATATTCCGCCTCGTCGAGGGTGCCGTCCGCAT
>DXAJ01000004.1 GCA_019117085.1 Candidatus Gallimonas gallistercoris | reverse complement strand
GGCATCTCCCCTTCCGCCGTCGGCATCGCCGCCGGCACCAACGAAAAATTAGGTTACGTCGGCGAAGGCAAGGGCATCACTGTCTATGCGATGATTTTACTAAAGAAAATTTGATGCCCGCCGCAACGAGGCGAAGGAAAAGGCATCACCGTCTATGCCACAGTGCTGTTGAAAAAGCCTTGATGCCCTTTGCTCCTTGCCTCCCTCCACGAGGGAGGTGCCCAGAAGGGGCGGAAGGAGTATTTGCCGGAAAAAGAGAACTGCTGTTATCGAAAACGAGCTTGCAAAAATAAGGCGACTCCCTCAGTCGCCTTCGGCGACAGCTCCCCCAATCCCGCCCCAAAAAAATACTGCGTCTTTTTTTGGGGACCCCGGGGAGGGAGCCAAGGGATCAAACACTTGCTCGCCCCCACGGGAGCAGATAAGGAGAAGAAGATACGCCCCCTCGGTCTCCCAACGCCCGACAGCCCCACCCATCCAAAGATCACGCCATAAAAAAGGAAATACTATGCCGAAAACGACGACACAATTTGTATGCAGCGAGTGCGGGTACGTCTCGCCCAAGTGGCTGGGGCGCTGCCCCGAGTGCGGGAAGTTCAATTCCCTCATCGAGGAAGCCGTCTCCCCCGCGCCCGCGAAGAAGGCGCAGAGCGCCTTCCGTTTGAGTTCCACCCGTCCCACCCCCCTTCGCGAGGTGCAGTACGAGCGGTACGAGCGCATCTGTTCGGGCATCGGCGAGCTCGACATCGTCCTCGGCGGCGGCATCGTACGAGGCTCCCTCGTGCTCGTCGGCGGCGATCCCGGCGTGGGCAAGTCTACCCTCCTCACCCAGGTCGCGGCGCACCTTGCAGAGGAGCACAAAGTCCTCTACCTTTCCGCCGAGGAGAGCTGTTCGCAGGTCAAGCTCCGCTGCGAGCGCCTCGGCGTGGGCGGCGGCGGGATGCTGCTACTCAACGAGACCTGCCTCGACAACGCGGAAGAGGCGATCTGCGAGGCGGAATACGTCATCATCGACTCCATCCAGGCGGTCTACACCGAGGCCTTGAGCTCGGCGGCGGGCAGCGTCGGACAGGTGCGCGAATGCGCCGCAAAGCTCATGCGCATCGCAAAGTCGCGCGGGATCACCTTCTTCCTCGTCGGGCACGTCACCAAAGAGGGCACGCTCGCGGGGCCCAAAGTGCTCGAACACATCATGGACACCGTCCTCTATTTCGAGGGCGAGCGCACCGAAAACTTCAAGATCCTCCGCGCCGTCAAGAACCGCTTCGGCTCCGTGCAGGAAGTGGGCGTCTTCGAGATGAGCGATCACGGCGTTTTGGGCGTGAGCGACTATTCCTCCCTCTTCCTCTCCGAATCGCGCGGCGAGGCGGCGGGCGCCGCCGTCACCCCCAGCGAGACGGGCAACCGCTGCATGATGGTGGAGATCCAGACGCTGATGACCAAAACTTCCTACGGGCTGCCGAGAAGAATGTCGCTCGGCGTCGATCTCAACCGCCTCATCGTGCTCATCGCCGTGCTCGAAAAGCGGTGCGGCCTGCCCTTGGGCAGCCAGGATATCTACCTCAATGCGATGGGCGGCATCAAGCTGAACGAGCCAAGCGCCGATCTTGCCGTGTGCGCCGCCCTTGCGAGCGCCGAACGCATGAAGCCCGTCGACCGCTATACCGCCCTCTTCGGCGAAGTGGGGCTCACGGGCGAGGTGCGCAGCGTGAGCTTTGCGGAAAAGCGCGTCAACGAGTGCGTGAAGATGGGCTTCAAGCGCGTCATCCTCCCCGCAAAGAACGCCAAGGCGTGCGAAAAGTTCAAGGATAAGATCGAGCTCGTGCCCGTTTCCTATGTTTCGCAGATGATCAAAGCGCTGTTCTAAATAAAGAAAAGCGGGCTTTCGCACCGATGTGCGAAAGCCCGCTTTATTTTTGCGCCCTGCGGCATGCCGCAGGGCGCGCGTATGCTTCGAAAAACGTCTATTCTTCCTTCTCTTCCGAAGGGCTCCCGTTCCGCTCTTCCGCACGGGGCTTTGCCGCGGCTTCCTCGCCGCCCGCGGGCATGCCTGCCGGTATGCCGTGCTGTTTGCGGCGCTTCTTGCCTACGCCGAGAACGGCGGCAAGGCGCTTCCCCGAGAAAATATTGAGGACGAGGAAGAAGAGGATAAAGACGGCGAGCGCGACCGCCTGGAACCCGACGTCCACATGCACATGGAAGAATTCGAGCTGATAGCCGAACGTTCCCGTGAGCTCTGCGATGAGCGTTTCGCCGCCTTCGAGCTGCATGACGCCGACGACATAGTGCGTGAGCTCGGCAAGCGGCGTCGCCATGAAGGAATAGCGCAGCAGCGAGCAGGCGTACGTCCCCGGGATGAAGGCGCATACCCACTGCACACCACTCGGGAGCATGCCGAGCGGCATGTACGCGCCGATGAGGAACCCGACCGCCGTCGAAAATACGGCAATGAGGCTCGCCATCGTGCCTTCCGTCTTGATGAAGGAGCAGATGAACACCGTCATCAGCGTGGAAGAGACCGTCGCATAGAGCAAAATGCCGAAGATCTGCAAAAAGTCGACAAGCCCTAAGAAGAACTCGTTCATGCAGGCGAGGTAGACGAGGCAGATGACGAGATAGACGAGGCAGATGAGCAGCGTCACCACGAAGTTGAACAGGATATAGCTGCCGATGAGAACGTTTTTATTGATGGGCGAGGAAACGAAGTCGCGGTTGACCCCGTTCTGCTTATCCTCGACGAACACCGTATTCGTTTGCAGGGAGACGGTGATGGTCGAAAGTGCCGCGATGCCCGAGAGCATCCACGAATCGACGAGCGTCTGCAAATACTTCGTGAGCGACGCGTCGGCAGCGATGCCCAGATCGTGCAGCGTGTTTCGCACCGCCGAAAGTTCCAGCTCGCGCAAAAAGAAGATATACACCGCAAAGATGATGACGGGCACGAGCAGCGTATACATCACCCGCACTTTATTTTTGAAAAAGACGAGGAGATGACGGCGGGTCAGCTGAAAAAAGATCTCCGTTCCCCTATGCTTTGTTTTCTCCATGCTCCTCTCCCGTGACGATATCCCTGCCCGTGACGTTCAAAAACACGTCGTCCATCGTCCCTTTGATGATCTCGATATCCGTCGTATATCCGTCAAATCTCTGCATGAGACGCTTGGCGGCCTCGCTGTTTTCGATGACGATGCGGTAAGCCCGTTTTTCGCCGTCATAGGAAAAACGGTATCCCTCCGCCAAGAGCCCTTTCTCGAACGCCTCATCCCGCTTGCGGTAGCTCAAAAGGCTGTCGTAGCTATAACGGTTTTTGAGCTCGTTGGGCGTCCCTTCGGCGATGATCTGCCCCCTGTCCATGATGACGACATACCCCGCCTTTTCCGCCTCTTCCAAATAATGGGTGGTGAGGAAGACGGTCATGCCCGTTTCGGCGCGGATGCCGTCGATGAGCGACCAGACCGCAAGGCGCGCCTTGGGATCGAGGCCCGTCGAAGGCTCGTCGAGCATCAGAAGGCGCGGATCGTGCACCATGGCGCGCGCGATGTCGACGCGGCGCTGCTGCCCGCCCGAAAGATTGCCGACGGGACGCTTCAAGATGGGCTGCAACGACAAAAGTTCGACGATGCGCTCCACGTTTTTCTTCCGCGCCGCCCTGGAAAGCCCGTAAAAGGAGGCGCGCAGATCGAGGTTTTCGGCAACGGTGAGCTGCTTGTCGAGCACGCTCGTCTGGAAGACGATGCCGATCTCTTCCTTGATGCGGTCGCCCTCGCGGTCGAGGTCGTGCCCGCACACCGTCACCCTGCCCGCATCCTTTTTCAGGATGGAGCAGATGATGTTGATGGTCGTGCTCTTTCCCGCGCCGTTAACGCCGAGAAAGGCAAAGAGCGAGCCCTGCCTGACGCGGAAAGAAATATCGTTGACCGCCTTCACTTCGCCGTAAGATTTACTCAGGTGTTCGACTTCTACCGAATAGTCCATAGGCAGGCTCCTATTTTTGCAGCGTTTTGGGCGGGACGTTGCGCGTCACCTTGCCCCAACTCGGTTTGGAACAGGCGCCGACGAGCAGCGTGACGCCGTACAGCACCAAAAAAGCGGGGAACCCGAGCACCGTTCCCACAAGCTCGCGGCGGCGGGAGGCGCCCAGCTTTTTATAGTCGGAAACGGCAAGGAAGATCCCCTGCACATAGCCGAAGAGGATAAACAGCCCCACCGCAATGCCGAGCGCGGAAAAGAGCGTGTTCCACACCATCGACTGATAGTATGCCGCAGTTTGCAGCGAAAGTGCCATCCCGCCCCAGCCCGCAAACCCGCAGTAGAGGAAGTGATAAATATAGTAAAGGGGCAGCCACACGCCGATGAGCACGTTGAGAAGGCTCAGCGAGAAGAGAAAGTACACTTCGAGGAAGGAAAAATCTCCCGTGCGGAAGAAGTACTTCCAGAGCTTTCCCGCATTCTTTTTGAAGAGCCCAGAAGCCCCGCTGCCCATGCGCTTGTTGCGGTTGTATGTATCGCGGTAGGAGGACGGCATATCCTCGTAGACGACGGCGTCCTCGACAAAGTGCCCTTTATAGCCGTCGAACATGCGCTTCATGTTGAATTCGGCGTCGTCGCATACCAGCTCGCAGTCGTATCCGCCCGTCTTTTGCAGCATCCGCACGCTCATCATGGCGCCGGAACCGTTGACGTGCGCCGAAAGGTGCAGGCGCTCTCTGACACGGCTGCCGTAACGCGAATCGAAGGCATAGATCATGGCGCTCGCCTTGCTGTAAAAATTCTGCGTGCCGTTGAGCGCCCCTTCATAGGGACGCGCGAAATCGACGCCCGTCTGATAGGCATCGTTCATCCGCGCGGAGAAGGCGGGATCGATGCGGTTATCGGCGTCGAGATGCACCACAAGATCGTACGCTCCTTCCCCCTCCTGCGCCAGAATGTGCGCGATGCCGTGCTTTAAGGGATAGAGCGCCATGCGGTGCGCGGGATCGGGATCGTTCAGAACGAGCACCTTCGCGCCCGCCTTTTCGGCAAGCTCCGCCGTATCGTCCGTGCAGTTGTGGGCAACGACAAAGACGTCGAACTTTTCCCGAGGATAGTCCTGCCCTTCCAGCAGGTCTTTCACCGTTCCGTAGATGACGTCCGCCTCGTTATGGGCGGGGATGAGATAGGCGATGCGCCCCTTCTTTTCGCTCTTGGGATAGGTCTTCTTGGGCAGGAACCCGAGCACGATATACAAGACCTGCAACAAGACGGGGATCGCAACGATGATGAGCACGACATAATTGACGATGCTTAGAACACGGAACAAAATTTCATGCCACATGGCTTTCTCCGGGGAAGGGCGCGGTCTGACCGCGCCCTTCGTTTTTTCTCATGATCGGGCGGGCGGTTTCCGCGCCGCCCGACTTACTCTTCGTCGGCGTCGTAACCGAAGGACTGGAAGTAGATGCGGCGCACCTCGTCGAAGGTGGGCTCGTACACCGACTTCTTGATGTTCTTGTTCATCATGGCGCGGGCGGCATACGCTTCGAGCTCTTCCTTCCCGATCTCCTCGCGCTTACCCACGAGGGCGTCGAGAAGGGAGGTCACGCCGTCGAGCGGCGCACTGAAGGCAGCCAAAATATGCGGCAGCGCGCGCACCTTCTTTTCTTCGCACAGGCGCAGCGTCTCGCCGAGCAGCAGCGCATTCGCCCTGCCGTGCGGGATATCGTGGAAATAGGTGAGCGCATAGCCCATGCCGTGGACGGCGGTCGTGCCCGACTGGGCGATCGCCATGCCCGCGAGCGTGGAAGCATACAGCAGCGTATCGCGCTCTTCGAGCGTCATGCGGCCGTTCTGCGCCTTGCCGAGGAGCGGCACGATGAGCTCGATCGCCTCCTCGGAGAACATATTCGACATGGGGATGGCATTGCGCGAGAGCATGCTCTCCACTGCGTGCGAAAGGGCGTCGAGCGCCGTATTCAGGGAGACCTGCGGCGAAAGCTGCGCCATATATTTGCCGTCGAGGAAGGCGACGCGCGGGAAGAGCGCGGGCGAAGAGATGCTCGTCTTGGTCTGACGGACGTCGTTGGTGAGGATGGAATAGGGCGTGACTTCGCTGCCCGTGCCCGCCGTCGTGGGGATGTGCGCCATGGGGAGCGCTTCGGGAGCATAGTTGCCCGCAAAGATCTCGCTGTCTGCCCGCTCCTGCACGGCAAGAAGAGCGATCGCCTTGCCCGCGTCCATCGGAGAGCCCCCTCCGATCGCCACGATGAAATCGGCGCACGCGCTCTTCAAAAGCGCGATGCCCTCCCGGATGCAGGGGATGCCGGGGTTGGGCGTGACGCGGTCGAATACCGTAGCCGCCTGCC
>DXAJ01000046.1 GCA_019117085.1 Candidatus Gallimonas gallistercoris | reverse complement strand
CGTCGATGCTGTTTTTGGCGCGGGCGTTCTCCTTCGCCTGCTTGGCGGCGAGGCGCACCTTGGCGGCGCCCTGCGCCTTTTTGATGATCTCGTCGAAGGTCTTTTTATAACCGCGGGCGCTCATCATCGAATTCAGACCTTCGATGACCGCCGCTTCCACGGCGGGACGGGCTTCCGTATTGCCGAGTTTTGTCTTGGTCTGCCCTTCGAACTGCACGTTCTTGAGCTTGACGGAGAGCACGGCGGTCAGCCCTTCGCGGAAGTCGTCTCCCTGGAAGTTGGCGTCCTTCTCCTTTAAGAGCTTATTTTCGCGCGCATAATCGTTGAGCATGCGCGTGAGCCCGCTTCTAAAGCCCGTCTCGTGCGTGCCGCCCTCGGGCGTGGGGATGTTGTTGACGAAGGAAAAGAGGTTTTCCGTGAACTCCCCCGTGTGCTGGATGGCGAACTCCACCCACACGCCGTCCGACTCCGTCTTATAATAGAGCGGCTTATTGTAGAGCGTCGATTTCCCCTCGTTGAGCGACTTCACAAAGTCGGAGATACCGCCGTCGTAGCGGTACTCCACATGATAGGGCTGCGTCGCGTCGGCAAGGTCGATCTGTTCGGGCTCCTCCCCCTCCTTCATCTCCGCCATCGTCACGCGCTCGTCGGTGAGGGTGATCGTGATGCCCTTGTTGAGGAAGGCGAGCTCGCTCAGCCTGTTCTGAACGACGGAGAGCTGGAAGGCAGGATCGGGGAAGACGTTCTCATCGGGCAGAAAGTGCACGAACGAACCGTGCTTTTTGGTGCGCTCCTTGGTCTTTTCGAGGGGCGCGACGGGAATGCCCGACTCCCATTTCTTCTTCTTTTGATCGTAATAGGAATGGAACTCCATGCGCCAGACGTACCCGTCGCGGCACACTTCGACTTTCAGCCACTTGGAGAGCGCGTTGGTAACGGACGCGCCCACGCCGTGCAGGCCGCCCGAGAAGGAATAGTTGTGCTCGTCGAACTTGCCGCCCGCGTGCAGCTGCGTAAAGACGACCTGCACGCCCGAAACCTTGGTCTTGGGGTGGATGTCGGTGGGGATGCCGCGGCCGTTGTCGCGCACGGAAGCGCTGCCGTCCTTGTGAAGGACGACGTCGATGCGGTCCGCATAGCCGTTGGCGGCCTCGTCGATGGCGTTGTCGACGATCTCCCACAGAATGTGGTGGAGGCCTTTGGTGCTCGTCGTGCCGATATACATGCCGGGGCGCAGGCGCACGGCCTCCAACCCTTCGAGGACGGTGATGTCCCCCGCGTCGTAATGTTTGCTCATACGTTCCTCTGTCTCCCTTTCCGCGGAAAAAGCGTTCCGCAGCCCAAAGGGTATAATATCGCAATAATATCACACATATTATACCATATCTTGTTGTTCGGGGCAACCGATTTCCACAATTTTTGCAAAAAAGGCAGAAAAGAGCGCAAACAAAAACGCCGCTTTCGCGGCGTCTTACGGCAAAAAAACTCACATCTTCCCGATGAGTTCAAGCGCCTCGTCGTAACTTTGAGCGCAGAGCCCCTTATATCCTTCGGGCGCGCCTTTGGGGCGGTAGAGGATAAAGTCGATGCCGAGCGAAGCGGCGCAGGGGGCGTCCGACGTGAGGCTGTCCCCCACCCACACGGCGCGGCTGCGTTCGTAGCCCTCGATATGCGCCTCGACATACGCCGCATACTCCTTCGAAGGCTTGTTGATGCCGATCGCTTCGGAGATGAACGCCCCGTCCGCATACGCCCCCAGCCCCGAGGCGGCGATGCGGCGCGTCTGCGTATATTGCGCCCCGTTCGTGACGAGGAAGATGCGCCCCTTATTTTTGAGCGCCTTCACGAACGCCTCCGCCCCCTCGTAAAATTTCCCGCCCGAAGCAAGCTCGGGAAAATACTCCTTCGAAAACTCCTCGGGGGAGTCCGCCCGCCCGTATTCGCGGAGGAACACTTCGAAGCGTTCGACGACCAGCCGCGCCCGCGTGATCTCGCCCCGTTCGAGCTTCTTCCAATAGCTCTCGTTGATGGCGTGATAGCGGGAGAGCATCTCCTCGGTCGGCTCGGCGCCCCGCTTTTTCAAGGTGCGCCAAAGCGCCTCCCGCTCCTCCCGCGGAAAGTCAAACAGCGTCTCATCGATATCCAGCAAAAAGATGTCTTTCATAAGTCCCTTATTTTCAGCGCCCCCTCGAGGGGCGAGAAAGCGCTTTCTCGATCTGTAACATTCCTCATTTTAGGCTCCTCTTCGGGGAGCTGTCACGGCGTTCGGCTGAAAGCCGACACCGTGACTGAGGGAGTCATTCTATTATAGGCGCCCACCTCCTCCCCACGGAGGAGATGCAAGCAAGACTGCGAGGAAGCCCCTGTTTTCAGGGCTCCCGCAAAGATTTTGCCTTAGCAAAAGATTTGTGGGAAGAGGAGGAATTGGCGTTGTAAGCGCGGTGTTTGCCCATAGGCAGACACCCGCAAAATGCGCCACATTCCGACGAGCGACGCAGATCCTCCGTGCGTACGGTCATCAGCACTCAATAATCGCAAGCTCCCGCAAGGCACGGGTATAGGCAATATACTTCTCGTTCTCGGTCATGCCGCGGTCCAAAACGGCGACGGCGGAAAATTCCAGCCCCTTGCTCTCAAAGACGGTCATCACGTTGATGCGCGTCTTGGAAGCGCCCTGCGCCGAGAGCCGCCCGAACCCCCGCTTTTCAAAGAGCGGCAGATCTTCCTCGCGCACGATGACGGCTTTCAAACCCTGTTTCCCGCGGAACCACGCCGAAACGCGCTTCAAGGGGATGCGCTCCACCTCTGCGCCCGTCATGCCGATGGGCTGCATCTTGACGCCCAGCTCCCCCGCGACAAAGCTCACGATCTCGTTCGTGTTGCGGTAGTTGACGTCGAGCTCGAAGTAATTTTCAAACTGCTCCCACTCGAAAAGCCCCCTCCACGGCGTGATGTTCTGTTTGAGGTCGCCGAACACGTTGAAGGCGGCGTCCGAATGGATGGCGCTGAGGAGCGCATATTCGGAGGGCGAGATATCCTGTCCCTCGTCGATGAAGACGAGCCCGTAGCGGGGCGTTAAATTCCTGCCCGCCCGAGAGAGCGCGCTGCACAGCGCATAGGCGTCCGAAGGGTACACGCCCGCAAGCGCAAAGCGCTTTTTATACTTTTTGACGGTATGACGGTACAGCCAGCGCGAGACGTCGAGCGTCCCCTCGCACTTCCCGAGCTCCGCGCACGCCCCGAAGAGGCGGATGACGGCGAAGAACTCCCCGAAGAGATCGACGCCCTCCCTCATCTCCCCGATGACGTCCGCAATGCGGTCGGCTTCCGCAAAGAGCTCCTCGCGCGCCGCGATGCGGTCGGCATAGCTGTAATACTCGCCGTCGGGGCCTTTCTGGCGGTAGCGCTTCAAATCGGCGATCTCCTTTTCGATGCTCACTTTGAGGGAAGCGAGATCGTCTTCGGCGCGGGAAAAGACGGCGTTCGCGTGCGCGGAGAAGTCCTTCGCACAGCGGTAAAATTCTGCAAATTGGCGGAAGAAGTAGTCGGGCGTGCGCTCCCCTTCCGTGAGGACGAAGGATAAAAAGTCCTGCACCTGGGAGAGCGAACTCATCAGCCCGCGCATGGGCTTGGTAAAGTAGAAGCCCCCCTCCTTGTTCTCCTTCATCTCGCCGAGGACGGTACGGCGGATGCGCACAGAGGCGTTCTTGACGCGCACATACAGCTCGTGGCGGCGCTTGCACGAGGCAAACACTTCTTCGGCGACCGAGCGGCACTCCCTGCCCGTAAATAAACCTAAAATATCGCCGTAGAGCTTTCCGATGTCCTTTTCAAGCTCCTTGGGGAAGGCGTCCGAATACAGCCAAGAAAGGTATTCCTTGCTCTCCGCCCCGCCCGAGCATTTGAGCTCGATGCCCTCGTTCTTCAAGACCTGCAAGTAGTAATTGCGGAGCGTGATGGTGCGCACCTTCTGCAATTCGAGCACCTTGGAAAGCTCGTCGATAAAGGCGTTGAAGGAATCGGAAGGCGTGATGACGAGCACGTCGCGCGGGCGCAGGCTCTCGTTGTTATACATGAGATAGCTCAGGCGATGGAGAAGGATCATCGTCTTGCCGCTGCCCGCGCAGCCCTGCAAAACAAAGCTCTCCCGCTCGGGGCGGGTGATGATCTCGAACTGCTTTTCCTGGATGGTCTCGATGATGTCGCGGACGGTGAAATCGTCCTTCCTGTCCTTTAAGATGCTGCGAAGGTAGGGGTCGAACAAGATCTCCTCGTCGCGCCCCGCGATCTCTTCGGGCGTCAGATGGTCGCGCACGGAGAGATATTCGTTGCGGAAGGAGAGGACGCGCCCGTTCTTGACGGAGAGCGCCCGCCGCAGTACGGTGCGGTATTCGTATTCGTTGATGGTAAAGCTGACGCGCGATTTTTGGTAGTAGCGCACGGCAAGAGGGGCGCGCCAGTCGACGATCTCTAAATTGACGTCCCCCTTCTTGCCGATATAATAGCTGTTGTAGCCCTCTTTGTCGTCCACGACGTCGATGCGCGCGAAGTAGGGCTCGACGAAAAAGCACTTATACGAATCGATCTTCTTCTCCACTTCCTGCCTTTGCGCCTGCTTTTCAAGGAGTTCGCGGTACTCGCCCGCCGAATACCCCTCTTGGGCGCGCAGTCCTTCCATCTCCCCCTCGATCTCGCGGACGCGGTGTTGGAGACGGGAGAGATAATAAAAGCGCAGCATGCGCAAAACGGCATCGAGATGCTCTTTCTCATAGCAAAGCTGCCCTTCCTCGTCGAGGAGGGCCAGATACCATGCCTTATCCGCATCCCGCTTGGGATCGAGCATTTGTTTGAGCTTTTCGATCGTTTCCTGTTTCATAAAGACTGAGAGAGAGTCACCTCATTTTAGCCCCCCGGGGTCCCCAAAAAAAGACGAAGTATTTTTTTGGGGTGAGTTTGAGGGGCGAGCAAATGCTTCCTGAATTTGACTAAATTCCCTATTTTAGGCTCCTCTTCGGGGAGCTGTCATTCCGTTCGCGGCTTGCCGCGGCGGGATGACTGAGGGAGTAATAGGGCTCCCACAAAAATCGCATCAGCGATCCAGGGCTCCCGCAAAAGTCGCGCAGCGAGTTTTGCGGGAAGAGGGTGAGCAGGCGCATTCTTGCGAAGAGCCCGGTGGGCTCTTTGCCGCCTGCGAACTTGGAAATTTCCCATTGTGGGGAAATTTCCTGACCGAAGCGCGGTCTCTACCGCGCGAGACGCTGTCACGACATCCGAAGCCTGCTTCGGTGTCGTGACTGAGGGAGTAAAATACAGGGCTCCCGCAAAAATCGCATTAGCGATTTTTGTGGGATGAGGAGGGCCGTGCTCTTTATCATACCATATTCCCGCCCAAAAGAAAAGACCCTCGCGCAAAGTTTTTGCACTTTTTTCCGCGAAACCGGCGCCGCGCGAAAAACATAAGCGGCGGGCGGGGCTTTACGCCCCGCCCGCCGCAGCAAATTGTATCAAAACTTATTTAACGATTTTCCGCCAATGATAGGTATCCTCGAGCTTCCCGTATTGGATGCCCGTGATGGTATCGTACAGCATTTTGGTGATCTCGCCCATCTTGCCGCCGTTGATGACGTAGTCCTCGTCCTTATAGCGGATGAGCCCGACGGGAGAGATGACCGCCGCCGTGCCCGTGCCGAACGCCTCATCCAAAGTGCCGTTCTTGGAAGCTTCGATGACTTCGTCGATGGAGATGCGGCGCTCGCTGACGGTGTAGCCCTTGTCGCGCAGCACCTGCAAACAGCTCTTCCGCGTGATGCCGGGCAGGATGGAGCCGACGAGCGCGGGCGTCACGACTTCGCCGTTTATCACGAAGAACATATTCATGCTGCCCACTTCTTCGACGTACTTCTTGTCCTTGGCGTCCAGCCAGAGCACCTGGTCGAAGCCCTTCTTTTCCGCCTCTTCGCCCGCCTTCATGGAAGCGGCGTAGTTGCCGAGGCACTTTGCCTCGCCCGTGCCGCCGATGGCAGAACGCACATAGAAGTCCTCAACGAGGAGCTTCGTGGGCTCCAGCCCGTGCGCGTAGTAGCTGCCGACGGGCGAAAGGATAATGAAGAAGAGATATTCGGTCGATGCATGCACGCCGAGCATGACGCGCGTCGCGACGATGGTCGGGCGGATATAGAGCGCCGTGCCGGGCTTCGTCGGGATCCAGTCCTTTTCAAGCTTCAAAAGCTCTTCCATGCCCTCTTCGACGACGTCTGCGGGGAACTGCGGGATGCACATCCGCTCCGCCGAACGGTTCATGCGCGCCCAGTTCTCCTCGGGGCGGAAGACGGCGATGGAGCCGTCGGGCTGGATGAACGCCTTCATGCCCTCGAAAATGCCCTGCGCATAGTGGAAAATGGAGGTGCCGAGGTCGAACCGCTGCGGTTCGTTGGGCTCGATCACGGGATCGTGCCAGCCCTCGCCCTGCGTATATTTCATCGTGAACATATAGTCGGTGAAATAGTGTCCGAAACCCAGCTCCGCATCGGGCGAAGGCTTCTGTTTCAAAGTTTCCCGTTTGATGATCTTCATACGATTACCTCACAAGCCGCTGAAAAAGCGGTGAAATTCCATATTATAGGCTCCTCTTCGACGGCAAACAAATGCTTCCCGAATTTAGCTAAATTCCATATTATAGGCGCCAACGCCCCCTACTCCACGGGGAAGGGGCGGAAATAGCTCTCCCCTTCGAGGATGTCCGCGCGCCCCAACAAAAGCTCGGTGACTTCCGCCCGGAACGCCTCCGCGTCCGCCTCCTTCACGGCGACGGTAAACAGCGCCCGCGCTCCGAATTCCTTCATAAGCACCATCGTCCCCTTCGCGCCGAAAAAGCGCAAAAGCGGGTCGACTTCGGGGTAGTCCGCCTCGATGAGGAGCTCGCGGCAGACGGTATAGAGGACTTTCTTCGCGCCCTCCACGCCCTCGGCTGCAAGGGAGGCATAGGCGCGCGTCAGCCCGCCCGCTCCCAGCTTGATGCCGCCGAAATAGCGCACCACGGCAACGGCGGTCTCGCGGAGTTCCTTCGCCTTTAAAACGCCCAAAATGGGCATCCCCGCCGTGCCCTGCGGCTCGCCGTCGTCCGAAAAACGCTGCAAATTCCCGAGCCTGTCGCCGATATACGCCCAACAAACGTGCGTAGAGAGCGGGTGCTCCTTCCGAACGCGGTCTAAAAAGGCGCGTGCCTCCCCCTCGCCCGCCGCATGGGCGACGTAGGAAAGAAACCGCGACTTTTCGATGGTGCGTTCCGCCGTATACTCGCCCGCGACGCTCAGAAAGTCCATGTTATTTTCTCACGATGACCTTGAAGCGCACCTTCTTGCCCTTGAAGAGGGTGAACTCCCCTTCGGGCGGCGCCGCATTCGGATCGTCAATTCTTGCGCCATTCATTGAAATGCCCCCTTGTTCAATCAGTCGCCTCGCTTCGCTCTTACTTTTGGCAAGATTTGCTTCAATAAGCACGCCCGCATTCGTTTCAGCAGAATGAATAACAATCTCGGGCATCTCGCCCTCGCCGCCGAACGCGGCGCGCGCCTGCGCCTGCGCAAGAGACGCCTTCTCCTCGCCGTGAACGAGCTTGGTGAGCTCGAAGGCAAGCCGCTCTTTTGCGGCATTGATGCGCTCGTCGCGGTGCGCGCAGAGCTCCGCGATCTCTTCGAGCGGCAAAAACGTCAAAAGCTTGAAGCACTTTTCGACGTCGTCGTCCGCCGTATTGCGCCAGTACTGATAGAATTCGTAAGGGCTCGTCTTGTTCTCGTCCAGCCAGACGGCGCCCTTCTGCGTCTTGCCCATCTTCTTGCCCTCGCTCGTCGTGAGCAGGGTGAAGGTCATCGCAAAGGCGGGCTTTTGCTCCTTGCGGCGGATGAGGTCGGCGCCCGCTAAAATGTTGCTCCACTGGTCGTCGCCGCCCAGTTCGAGCTGGCAGCCGTACTTGCGGAACAAAACAAGGAAGTCATATGCCTGCATCAGCATATAATTGAATTCGAGGAAGGTGAGCCCCTTCTCCATGCGGGAGCGGTAGCACTCCGCCGTGAGCATCTTGTTGACGGAGAAGTTCGCGCCGATCTCGCGCAGGAAATCGATATAGTTGAGGTCCAAGAGCCAATCGGCGTTGTCGACGATGATGGCGCCGTTCTCGCCCTCGAAGCGGATGAAGCGCGACATCTGCTTTTTGAAGCATTCGACGTGGTATTTCACCGTCTCGCGCGTCATCATGGAGCGCATATCGGTACGGCCCGAAGGGTCGCCGATCATGCCCGTGCCGCCGCCGATGAGGATGATGGGCTTGTGACCCGCGTCCTGCATATGGCGCATGGCGATGAGCTGCATGAAGTGCCCGACGTGCAAACTGTCCGCCGTGGGGTCAAAGCCGATATAGAAGGGCACGCTCTCTTTGCCGAGCTTTTCGTAGAGCTCGTCCTCGTACACCGTCTGTTTGATGAAGCCGCGCGCACGCAGCGTGTCCATGACATTTTGTGACATTGTTCTTTACTCCTTGTGTTCAAATAAAAAACGGTCTGCGCCCCGCATTTGAGCGCAAACCGTGCATGACCGTTTTCTGCCGCACCCGATTTACGCGCAAAAGCACCCCGACGCTTCGCCGCGGTAAAGATACTTGCCGTAAATTGCGAGGGACATTTCGTGCTTCATGCCACTCATTATACACGCGAAAATACAGTTTGTCAACGAAACGCGCATATCTTTGAGAAATTTATGCACTTCCCGCCCGCAAACGCCGATGCGCAAAAAAAGGGGGCGGCAGAGCCCGTCCGCTCCGCCGCAGCGTTTCAAATATCACACTCTTCCGAGCACATGGTCGACCGAACAGCCCAAATGCTCCGCAATGCGCACCAGACTGTCGGCAGAGGGCAGGCACTTGCCCGTGAGCCAATGATAAAACACGCTCCACGATATGCCCGTATCGTTGACAAAGCGATATTGACTTTGACCCGCCTCCCGCAAAAGAACGCGCAGCCGTTCCCCGAAAGGAGGCGCAGGCTTATACTCGGCTTCCTCTTTCGGATATTCGGTCAATCCCAGCACGAAGTCCGCCGAGCAATGAAAATATTCCACGAGCGATAAAAGCGTCTCAAAATTCGGAGCCCTGCTGCCCGTGAGATAGGACGACAATTTGGAACTGCACGTTTTGATCTCTTGGGCGAGCGCCGTCTGCGTCAGGCCCCGTTCATCCAACAACTCCTGCAAGTTTTCTGCGACTTTCGACAAAATAACCATAGAATAGACCTTTTTCTACAATCTATTCTCTTCTGAATTGAAAGAAAATGTTTGCATTCTTTCAGTTGAGAAGTTATACTATTGTCAAATAAGTCGATCTGCGCAGAGAACTTATCATTTTTAAACAAAGGAGCACCACAAAAGTATGCTGCAAACACAAGAGAAAAATCAAACGATGGACGAAACC
>DXAJ01000045.1 GCA_019117085.1 Candidatus Gallimonas gallistercoris | reverse complement strand
CAGACCGTCATACTTCTTGGGCACGGCGTTGAGGTCGATATCCAGCCAGTCCGCAAGTTCGCCGATCGCGACGGACACGCCGCCCGCACCGAAGTCGTTGCAGCGCTTGATGAGCAGCATCGCCTCCTTGTTGCGGAAGAGGCGCTGGAGCTTTCTCTCTTCGGGCGCGTTGCCCTTCTGCACTTCCGCGCCGCAGTGGGTGAGCGATTCGAGCGTGTGCGACTTTGAAGAGCCCGTCGCGCCGCCGCAGCCGTCGCGGCCCGTCCTGCCGCCGAGGAGGATGACAAGATCGCCGGGGGATGGCACTTCGCGCCGCACGTTCTCTGCGGGCGTCGCCGCGATGACCGCGCCGATCTCGAGGCGCTTTGCGACATACCCGCTGTGATAGAGTTCATCGATCTGCCCCGTCGCAAGGCCGATCTGATTGCCGTAGGAAGAATAGCCCGCCGCAGCCGTCGTGACGATCTTGCGCTGAGGGAGCTTGCCCTTCATCGTATCGCGGATGGGGACGAGGGGATCGCCCGCGCCCGTCACGCGCATGGCGGCATAGACGTAGCTCCTGCCCGAGAGCGGGTCGCGGATGGCGCCGCCGATGCAGGTCGCCGCACCGCCGAAGGGCTCGATCTCCGTGGGGTGATTGTGCGTCTCGTTCTTGAAAAGGAGCAGCCAGTCCTCCGCCTTGCCGTCGATATCCACCTTGATCTTGACGGTGCAGGCGTTGATCTCCTCCGACTCGTCGAGCTTTTCGAGCATCCCGCGCTTTTTCAAGACTTTTGCGGCGAGCGTGCCGATGTCCATCAAATTGACAGGCTTGGTGCGGTTCAATTCCTTGCGCGCCGCAAGATATTCCTCATAGGCGGACTGCAAGAAAGGATCGTCGAAGGTGACGCCGTCCACCGTCGTCAAAAAGGTGGTGTGGCGGCAGTGATCCGACCAATAGGTGTCGATCATGCGGATCTCCGTGAGGGTGGGATCGCGCCCTTCTTTCCTGAAATAGTCGCGGCAGAAACGGATGTCGTCCTCGTCCATCGCGAGGGCGTACTTTTCAACAAAGGCACGAAGCGCCTCCCCTTCCATCTGCAAAAAGCCGTGGAGCGTCTCCACTTCGGAGGGAACGGGGTGCGCGATGTGCAGCGTTTCGGGGAGAGAGAGGCTCGCCTCGCGGCTCTCCACGGGGTTGATGACGTACTTTTTGAGGGCGGAAAGCGCCTCTTCGGTGACGTTCCCGTACACCGCATAGAGCTTTGCCGTGCGCACGAGGGGGCGCTTGCCCTTGGAGACGAGCTGGATGCACTGCGCCGCCGAATCGGCGCGCTGATCGAACTGCCCGGGAAGGTATTCCACCGCGAACACCTTGGCGCCCGAAAGTTCGAGTTTTTCCGTCGCTCTGTCCATCTGCGGCTCGGAAAACACCGTCTTCACGCAGGCGTCAAAGAGCGATTTTTCAATGTCCTCCGCGTCGTAACGGTTGATGATGCGGATGTGCTCGATACCCGAAAGCTCCAAAAGCTCTCTTGCATCCGAAAGGAGGCTCTTCGCCTCGTGGTCGAACCCGTCCTTCTTTTCCACGTAGATCCTGTAAACCATGTGTCTTCTCCGATCAGTTTTTGAGGGCGGCAAGCGCGCGCCTGCCGATATCGTGTCTCATGTAAGCGTTTTGGAAGGAGATGCGCCCCGCAAGCGCGTAAGCCGCCTCGACGGCGCGCGGGAGATCTTCCGCCGTCGCCACTGCGCCGAGCACTCTCCCGCCCGACGTCACGAGTTTTTCGCCCTGCTTCTTGGCGCCCGCGATGTAGATATCCTCGTTCGCTTGGCATGCGGGCAGCGCGATCTCAAAGCCCGTCTCGTACTTCTGAGGATAGCCTTCGGAGGCGAGCACGACGCAGCAGGCGGCGCCCTCTTGAAAGCGCACCATGTCCTCGCGGAGCGTTCCCCCGCGCACGGCGAGCATGATCTCCAAAAGATCGCTCGTGAGAAGGGGCAGCACGACCTGCGTTTCGGGATCGCCGAAGCGGCAGTTGTATTCGATGACCTTCGGTCCGTCCTTCGTGAGCATGAGCCCGAAATAGAGGCAGCCCTTGAAGGTGCGCCCTTCCGCCTTCATCGCGCGGATGGTGGGCAGGAAAATGTGTTCCATGCACTCTTTTGCGATCTCTTCCGTGTAATAGGGATTGGGCGCGACGGTGCCCATGCCGCCCGTGTTGAGCCCTTCGTCCCCGTCTTTTGCACGCTTATGGTCCATCGACGAGAGCATGGGAACGACGATGTTGCCGTCCGTGAAGGAGAGGACGGAAACTTCAGGGCCCGTCAAAAACTCCTCGACGAGGATGCGGCTGCCGCTCGCGCCGAAGACGTGATCGACCATCATGTTCTTGACGGCGGCTTCCGCCTCTTCAAAGTTTTGTGCGATGACGACGCCTTTGCCCAGTGCCAGCCCGTCCGCCTTGATGACGGCGGGATAGGGCGCGTTCTTCAAATATGCGACGGCTGCTTCGGGCTCGGAGAACGTTTCGCTCTTTGCCGTGGGGATGCCGTATTTTTTCATGAGTTCTTTGGAAAAGACCTTGCTGCCTTCGATGACGGCGGCGTCTTTGGTGGGACCGAAGCAGGGGATGCCCGCCGCTTCCAGCGCATCGACGCAGCCCAGAACGAGCGGATCGTCGGGCGTGACGACGGCGAAGTCCACCTTCCTTTCGCGGGCGAAGCGGACGATGCCTTCGATGTCCGTCGCCTTGACGGGGAAGCATTCCGCGTCCTCCGCGATGCCCCCGTTGCCGGGCAGGGCGTAAATTTTGCCCGAGCGCCTGCTCTTATTGAGCGCCTTGATGACGGCGTGCTCTCTGCCGCCGCCGCCTACGACTAAAATATCCATAAATGATTCCTCTTTTATAAAATGCTAACGCGCAAACCCGCAAAATAAGCGGGTCTGCGCCGTGTATTGTAAGTTCTATCAGTGATGGAAAAGACGCATCCCCGTGAACGCCATCACCATATTGTGGCTGTCCGCCGCCTCGATGACGAGGTCGTCGCGCACCGAGCCGCCCGGCTCCGCCACATAGGTGACGCCGCTCTTATATGCCCGCTCGATGTTGTCGGAAAAGGGGAAGAAGGCGTCGCTGCCCAAAGAAACGCCCGAGACGGTCGCAAGGTACGCGCGCTGTTCCTCCTTCGTGAAGGGTTCGGGGCGCACTTTGAAGCACTTCTGCCATGCGCCCTCCGCGAGCACGTCGTCCGCATCCTCGGAAAGATAGAGATCGATGATGTTGTTCATCTCGGGTCTGCCCACGCCCTCGGCAAATTGCAAGGAAAGCACCTTCTCGTGCTGGCGCAAGTGCCAAAGGTCTGCCTTCTGCGCCGCAAGGCGGGTGCAGTGGATGCGCGACTGCTGCCCCGCGCCCACGCCGATCGCCTGCCCGTCCGCCGCGAAGCACACGGAATTGCTCTGCGTGTATTTGAGCGTGATGAGCGAGATGATGAGGTCGATCGCCTTGTCTTCGGGGAGTTCTTTGTTCTTGGTGACGATGTTGGAAAGCAGCGCCCTGTCGATCTTGAAGTTGTTGCGGCCCTGTTCGAAGGTGACGCCGAACACCTGCTTGCGCTCGATCTCTTCGGGCACATAGTCCTTATCGATCTTGACGATGTTATAGCCGCCCTTGCGCTTGCCCTTTAAAATTTCCAGCGCCTTCGGGGTGTAGCCGGGGGCGATGATGCCGTCGGAAACTTCGCGCTTTACGATGTTTGCCGTCACTTCGTCGCACTCGTCGGAGAGGGCGATCCAATCGCCGAAGGAGGACATACGGTCGGTGCCGCGCGCACGCGCATAGGCGCAGGCGAGCGGAGAATCGTCAAGACCCTCGATATCGTCGACAAAGCAGCTCTTTTTGAGCGCCTCGGAAAGAGGCTTGCCGACTGCCGCAGACGTCGGGGAGACGTGCTTGAAGCTCGTCGCCGCGACCATGCCCGTGTTTTCTTTGATCTCCTTGACGAGCTGCCAGGAGTTGAAGGCGTCCAGAAAGTTGATGTACCCGGGCCGCCCGTTCAAAATTTCAACGGGGAGATCGGCGCCGTTCGCCATGAAGATGCGCGCGGGCTTCTGATTGGGATTGCAGCCATATTTTAAGGAAAATTCTTTCATACGTTCACCTCTTTGCTGTATCGGTTGATCAGATAATCCTGCCGTACGTCCGACCCGATCTCATACGCGCCGCAGTAGAGCGAGATCCTGTTGTCCTCGTCCAGATTGTCCCAGATCTCATTGGCAAACGCCTCGATGTCGTCCGGAATGAACACGCGCTCCGGCTCGCCCGTGAAGGTGGGCAGCGGATCGCCGTCCGTCTCGTAGGTATGGATGAAGTGCCCAAGCCCCGCAAGGGGCTCATAGTCAAAGGTATAGCGATTGCAGGCAGAGCCCTTTTCGTCGGCGCTCTTTAAGATCGAGAGGGAATAACCCGCCCCGTCCCGCGAAAAAATTCCGCTGATGCGGGGGGTGAAGTTGGGCGCGTCCGGCTCGAAGGTGCGGCTCTTTAGCGCGTGGCGGAAGCACTTGCCCGCCTCCAGCGCCGCGGCGATCGTATCCGTCTGATCGCCGTTTGTCACGATGACCTTGTCCCCCACCCGTCTGACGGGGGAATAGATGATGAGCGAGGGATCCTTCACCTTGCTCTCGTCAAAGGGATAGATGGTGATCTCCCCATCTCCCTGCCGCACAAAGACGCGGTTGCGGCTGTTCTCGCTCCTGCCCATGATGAAATAGGCAAAGACCGCCTTTTTGCCGTCTTCGGACTTGCCGATGACGATGCCGCGCCCCACATAGGGGTTGCCGAAAAGCGCTTCTTTCATGGTTTTGACTTCGTAACTCATATCTCTCCTCCGGATGTGATATTCAAATAAACTCTTTCGGGTAACTTCGGGTAACTTCTAAAAAGCAGATGCGAGCAAGACGAGGAGCGCGAGGAAAACTTGAGGGAGTTTACTAAGAGGTAAACGACCGAAAGTTGCCGCAGCGCGACAAAGTATTGCGACGCAGATGCTTTTTACGTTTGAGATAGCTGTTTGCAGACAAGCTCGACTGCTTCGGGCAGAATGACCCACTCCGCCTCGCGCATGACGCGCTTTTGCAGCGACTCGGGGGTATCGCCCTCCTTGACCTCGACGGCGCGCTGCAAAATGATGGGGCCGCCGTCGCACTCTTCGGTGACGAAATGCACGGTCGCGCCCGTCACTTTGACGCCGCGGGCAAGCACCGCCTCATGAACGTGCAGCCCGTAGTACCCCTTCCCGCAGAAGCTGGGGATGAGCGAGGGATGCACGTTGATGATGCGCCCCTCATAGGCGCGCGTGAAGCGTTCGCTCAAAATGGACATGAAGCCCGCGAAGACGACAAAGCCGATCTCCTTCTCGCGCAGGATCTCGAGGATGCGTTCCTCGCGCTCCCTGCGGTCGGGCACCTCGTGTACGTCGACGACGGCGCTCTCCACGCCGTTGCGCATGGCGCGCGTCAGAACGTAGGCGTCTTTATGATCGGAAATGAGAAGGACGACCTCCCCGTGTTCGATCATGCCTGCCTGCTGGGCGCTCAAAATGGCCTGAAAGTTGGTGCCGCCGCCCGAGCAGAGCACGGCGATGCGCACCTTACTCATACGAGGAGCACCCCGTCTTCGCTTTCAACGATGGTGCCGAGGATGTACGCGTCCTCGCCGTTTGCCTTGAAGAGCTCCACGGCGCGGTCTGCCTCCTCCTTCGCGACGACGACGCTCATGCCCACGCCCATATTGAAGGTGTTGAACATGTCGTGTTCGGAGATATTGCCCCTCTTTTGGATGAGCGAAAAGATGGGAGGCACCCTGACGGCGCTCTTTTCGATCTTCACGCCCAGCCCCTTGGGGATGGAGCGGGGCATATTCTCGTAGAAGCCGCCGCCCGTGATGTGCGAGATGCCCTTGATCGTCACTTCCTTCATGACGGCAAGGACGGGCTTTACATAGATGCGGGTGGGCGCAAGCAGCGTCTCCCCGAGGGAAGCGCCGTGAAGCTCTTCGACGGGGGCTTTGAGATCGCAGTGCTCGACGTCGAACACCTTGCGCACGAGGGAAAACCCGTTGCTGTGCACGCCCGAAGAGGGCAGCGCGATCATCACGTCGCCCGCCTGCATCTTGGAATTGTCGATGACCTTGCTCTTATCGACGATGCCGACGGAAAAACCCGCAAGGTCGTAATCGTCCTCCGCCATCGTGCCGGGGTGCTCGGCAGTCTCGCCGCCGACGAGCGCGCAGCCCGCCTGCACGCAGCCTTCCGCCACGCCGCCGACGATCTCGGCGATGCGCTCGGGCACGTTCCTGCCGCAGGCGATGTAATCGAGAAAGAGAAGAGGCTTTGCGCCGCAGCAGATGATGTCGTTGACGCACATGGCGACGCAGTCGATGCCGATCGTATCGTGCTTATCGAGAAGCTGGGCGATGCGGAGCTTGGTGCCGACGCCGTCCGTACCCGAAACGAGCACGGGCTCCTTCATCCCCGTCATGTCGAGCGGGAAGAGGCCGCCGAAGCCGCCGATATCCGCCTTGCCGTCGGGCATGGTGCGCGCGACGTGCTTTTTCATGAGCTCCACCGCGCGGTAGCCCGCGGTGATGTCGACGCCCGCCTCCTTATAGCTCTCCGAAAAACTCTTTTCCATGGTGCTCCTTTATGCGTTCTTTTGGAACTTGGGGTTGTCGCTGATGGGCCGCTCGAAGCGGTTCTTGTCCGTCTCGCGGGGCTCCTCGGTGGGATAGACGCCGTCGAAGCATGCCATGCAGAACTCCGTGCCGTCCGTACCCGCGATGCGCTTGGCGTGTTCGAGGCTCAGATACCCCACGGAATCGGCGCCGATGATGGAAGCGATCTCCTCCGTCGTGTGGTGGCAGGCGATGAGGTTCTCGCGCGAGGCGATGTCCGTGCCGTAGTAGCAGGGGTTGAGGAACTTGGGCGCGGAAGAGAGGAAATGCACTTCCGTCGCACCCGCGTCGCGCAGCTGCTTGACGATGGGGATGGAGGTCGTGCCGCGGACGATGCTGTCGTCCACGAGGATGACGCGCTTGCCCTTCACTTCGGAAGCGATGACGTTGAGCTTGATGCGCACCCTGTCTTCCCGCATCTTCTGATCGGGGGCGATGAACGTCCTGCCGATGTACTTGTTCTTCAAAAAGCCGATGCCGTACGGGATGCCCGAAGCCTGCGCATAACCCATGGCGGCGTCGAGGCCGGAATCGGGCACGCCGACGACGACGTCTGCCTCGATGGGATATTCCTCCGCAAGGAACCTGCCCGCCTGCAAACGTGCGTCGTGCACATAGCAGCCGTCGATCTCGGAATCGGGGCGGGCGGTGTAGAAGTATTCGAAGACGCAGAACGCCTTCTTCTGCCCGCAGTAGTCGCGGTAGCTCTTGACGCCGTCCTTGGTGAAGACGACCATCTCTCCGGGCTCCACTTCGCGGATCTTATGCCCGCCGACGGCGCTGATGGCGCACGATTCGGAAGCGACGAGCCAGCTGCCGTCATCGCGCTTGCCGTAGCAGAGCGGCCTGAAGCCCTGCGGATCGCGCGCGGCGATGAGCTTGCTGGGCGACATGACGACGAGGGAATATGCACCCTTGATGCGCTCCATGGCGTGGAGAACCGCCTCTTCGATGGAACGGGTGCGCACGCGCTCTTTGGTGATGATATAGGAGATGACCTCGGTATCGGAAGTCGTATGGAAGATGCTGCCTTCGTTTTCGAGCTCCGTCCTCAGTTCATAGGAATTGATGAGGTTGCCGTTGTGGGCGAGCGCCATATTGCCCTTTAAGTGGTTGACGACGATGGGCTGCGCGTTCTCTCTGCCGCCCGTGCCCGTCGTGCCGTAGCGCACATGACCGATCGCCATGTTGCCTTCGCCCAGCTTTTCGAGCGTCTCGTGCGAGAAGACGTCGTTGACGAGACCCACGTCCTTGTGGGTCTTGAAGACGCCGTCGTCGTTGACGACGATGCCCGCCGACTCCTGCCCGCGGTGCTGCAAGGCAAAGAGCGCATAGTAGGCGGTCGAAGCGACCGCCTGTTTTTCGGGGGCAAAGATGCCGAACACGCCGCACTCTTCGTGAATGTGTCCCGTCATATCACTCCCCCATCAGGCGCTTGAAGACTTCCTTGTAGGCATCTTCCACCCCGCCCATGTCGCGGCGGAAGCGGTCTTTGTCCAGCTTCTCGTTGGTCTTGATGTCCCAAAGGCGGCAGGTGTCGGGGGAAATTTCGTCCGCGAGCACGATGGTACCGTCTTCGAGGCGGCCGAACTCGAGCTTGAAGTCGACAAGGCGGATGCCGAGCGTCTTGAAGTACTCGGAGAGCACTTCGTTGACCTTGAAGGCGTACTTCTTGATGGTCTCGATCTCTTCCTTCGTCGCAAGCTTCAGAGCGAGCGCGTGATAGGAGTTGAGCAGAGGATCGCCGAGCTCGTCGTTCTTATACGAGAACTCGATGGTAGGCTCGTCGAAGACGATGCCCTCTTCGACGCCGTAGTGCTTTGCAAAGGAGCCTGCGGACACGTTGCGGATGATGACTTCGAGAGGCACGATCTTGACCTTCTTGACGAGGGTGTCGCGGTCGGAGAGCTCTTCCACGAAGTGGGTGGGCACACCGCTCTTTTCGAGCAGCTGCATCATGAGGTTGGACATGCGGTTGTTGACGACGCCCTTGCCTGCGATGGTGCCCTTCTTGAGCCCGTTGAACGCCGTCGCGTCGTCCTTATAAGAGACGATGCAAAGAGCGGGATCTTCGGTCGCGAAAACCTTCTTCGCCTTGCCTTCATAGAGCTGAACGGTCTTTTCCATAGTAATATATCTCCTAAAAAATTGGTATCGTGTGTGGGTGCGCGCCGCGATGTTTCGCCGCGCGGAGAAGGGCAGTCGCCCCAACTTATAAGTGGTATTTTGCCTCGATCTCGGCATTCTTTGCAAGCACTTTTTCGGCGGAAGCCTTCCGTGCCGAAACGAGCTTTTCGCGAAGCGCTTCGTCGGAGACCGCCAAGATCTCCACGGCAAGGAGCGCCGCGTTCTGCGCGCCGTCGATGGCGACCGTCGCCACGGGGATGCCAGAGGGCATCTGCACGGTGGAAAGGAGGGCGTCGAGCCCGTCGAGCGTGGAGCTCTTGACGGGGATGCCGATGACGGGCAGCACGGTGTTGGCGGCAAGCGCGCCCGCAAGGTGCGCCGCCTTCCCTGCCGCCGCGATGATGGCACCGAAGCCGTTTTCTGCGGCGTGCGAGGAAAACGCCTTGGCCTCCTCGGGGGTGCGGTGCGCGGAATAGACGTGCACTTCGAAGGGAACGCCGTATTCACGGAACACGGAGAACGCCTTCTCTACGACGGGGAGATCGCTGTCGCTCCCCATGATGACTGCAACTTTCTTCATGAGACTACACTCCTTTTTGTAAACTTCCCGGCATGCCCGCCGCGAAAAAAATTGACAAGGGGCAATCCTATCCTCATGGATAGAATTGCCCCCGGGCTTTCATTGGTACTTACGTTTGCTGCCGCGAAAGCAATTGCCCCGCAAAGAAACATAAAAGACGCTTTTCATAGCGCCATTATATCAACTTCCAAAATGCAAGTCAAGCGTTCAAGGGGCATTTCTCCCCCATCCGGCATGAAATCCGTGTGAATATTCCCATCATGTTGAACGCGCTCCCCCTTCGCCCGACAAGCAGCCCCCTTCCGCCTCACCCTTCACCCGAAGTAGGCGGAGTTCGGAGGGATATACAGTTTGACGCCTTCCGTTTCGAATCCCTCGGGGAATTCGTATAAGACATAGCCGAGCGTCACCTTGTCTTCCTCGTAATATGGAGTTTGGGGAAGGG
>DXAJ01000044.1 GCA_019117085.1 Candidatus Gallimonas gallistercoris | reverse complement strand
ACCAACCTCAACACCATCTCCACGCGCATGAAGCGGCTGCTGCCCGAACGCCACCCGCATGAGCTGCGGCATACCTTCATCAGCCGCTGCAAGGAGGCAGGCGTTTTGAGCGAAGTCGTCAGCATCTGGGCGGGGCACAGTTTGAGCGGCACGATCACTTCCACCGTTTACACGCACTACTCGGAGGAATTTCAGCTCAAAGAGGCGGAGAAGGTCGTTTACTGACAAATCTTTCCCCAAACCACATTTTTGAAGAAGCGAAAACATAACAAAAAAGCCCGCTATTGCGGGCAAAACAGACAAAAAAACGGGGCGAAAAACAAAATTTAATCCGAAAAGTTTCCCCATTTCTTTCCCCAATTTGGGGAAGAGTGAAAATAGCCATATAAAACAAAAACCATATATTGTATTTGGATGCACATTCCTTATACAATATATGGTATCTGTGGCTGGGGTAGCTGGATTCGAACCAACGAATGACGGAGTCAGAGTCCGTTGCCTTACCGCTTGGCTACACCCCAAGGTTCTTTTAACGAACAGTATTTTATCAGACCTTGCAAGATTTAGCAAGCGTTTTTGCTCCCTTTTCCGAAATTTTTTTGCCCTTCCGCAAACGACTCTTAATGAGGCTTGCCCGCCAAAGGCATTTGCGCTTCCCCGCGAAGAACCTCTCTTTTGACGAACCACTCGCTCTCTTGCCAACACACCGTCCGCGATAACGCGCTGTCCGCGATAACGCGCCGCCCGCGGGCATTCCCGCGGGCGGCGCGCCACAAAACTTATAAACGGTATTCGAGCTGGCAGTCGAATGGCTCCTTTTCGACGTGGCGCTTATCTTCCCACACCGCGTCGGTGCAGCCCAACGAGCGGTAAAACACCTGCGTTTCGACGGCGGAATGGGCGGAAATATACAGCTTTTCCGCGCCGTGCTCCTTCGCCCAAGCGGCAGCCGCCCGAAAGAGCCTGCGCCCCACGCCCTGCCGCCGCCACTCCTGAGAGACGTGCAGCTCCGAAAGGTCGAGATACTCCCGCTTTTTCCCGAGGGGCTGCTTACAAACCGCCGCAAAGCCCACCGGCCTTCCTTCGAAGAACGCCGCCTGCACGAAGCCGCCGCTTTTTGCCGTCTCCTGCAATGCCTTGACAACAGCCGCGCGCTCCTCCTCCGTCCAGTCGTCCGTGAAGGGATCGGGGCGCACCTCCCAGCCGTTTGCGCCGCGGCGGTAACAGAGCATGACCTCCTGCCGCCGCCGAAAATCTGCAAGAAACTCAGGGGCGATCGCCGCCGCCAACAAGCGGAAGACAAGTTTTTCAGACTTCATGGATGACCCCCGCAAAAAGCGTCGTATTGTAGCTGTCGGTAAGCACGAACCCGAACGCACGGTCGACGAGGAAATCTTCGTAGACCTGCTCATATTCGTCGGGCCCCGCTTCGCCCGCGCCGGGAAGCACGAATACCGCCGCCCCTTCAATGCCCTTTCTGTCCACTTTGAGCTTTGCGATATGCTGTGCCTCGGTGCAATAAACGCCGCTCGTTTTGCCCGTGAGCGCGGAAAGATCGCTTTGCTTGCGGTCGAAGAGCTTTTCGATGCCGAACTCTGCTTTGAGAACGGGCGAAACGTCGCCTGCATAGTCCCCTTCGAACTCGGGGAAAAGACAGCGCGTGTAGTAGCGGATGTGGTTTTCCTCGTCAGTCGCGTTCCAATCTTCCTTTGAGGAAACCTCGGCGATGTTCTGCGCCGTCATGACCTCGGAAAGGGATACGCCGTCCTTCGGCACGAGGAAGGTGATGCGGAACCCGTGCAGGGTGGAAGTATGATAGGAAGTATAATTTTCCCCCTCAAACGCTCTTCCCATGCCGTAGTCCCCCTGCAACAGGCGACGCAGCACCTCTTCGCCGCTGCCTTGCGTGAACGTCCTCTCCTCCGTGCGGGCGATATCGTCGCCGTACTCGTTCCAGGTGTCTTTCAAATACAGCGTATTGACGAGGGCGAACACCGTCTCGGGCGAGAGCGCGAGCTCGGCGTCGATGAGACCGTTCGTCTCGTCCTTGATGTATTTGGAGAGCGCGCGGTTGGCGGCATCGTTGTCACCCGCAAAATCGGCGGAATAGCTGTTGCAGTAATAGTCCTCGGCGAGCACGTCGAGCGTCTCCTCGACAAAGGGCGTGGACGCATCCAGCCAGATGCCGTTGCTCAGCGCGATCTTACCCGTCTTGCCGAGTTCGCGGTTGAGTGAGCGCCAAAGAATAGAGATGCCCTCCCCGAGCGTTTCTTCCGTCACGCCGAGAGCGGAGAGGAGCTCTTCCTTCGTCTCTCCCGCGCTCGAAGCCGCCGCGAGGGAGAGCCCCATGTAGACGGAGATGGGCGACACAACGGCGTTTTCCGTGCCCTCGCTTGCCGCCTCATATAGCGCGGCGGAGGCAAACCGCGCCGCAAAATCTTCCGCGCCTTGCTGCACGGCGATAAAATCCTCGTCCTGCCGCTCCGTGTAGGAGAAGTCCTCGGGTTCCGCCGCCGCACGCAGCAGCGTGCTCCCGCCTGCGCACGAACTCATCAGAAGCATCGCCGCGCACAGCGGCACGCTCAATGCTGCCATAACCTTGCGTTTCATGTCATTTCCTCCTTATCTTATCTCGTTGAGGTCAAAATTGAAGCAAAGCCGCACGCCGTCCGCTTCATAGACGCAGGAAAACGCTTCGGGCTCTTCTATCGTTTCGGAAGGATCTTCTTCGGAGGGCGGATCTTCCTCGGAAAAAGGAGGATCGGAATGATCGGGTTCCGACCCTGCGGGCGCCCCCGCGGGCGCCCAGGCAATGGCGAGCGGCACGGCGACGATGCAGAGTGCTGCCGCCGAGAAGACGGGCACGAGCACCCGCCGCACGATGCGCTTTTTTTGCCGCTTTTTTTCCAGCTTTTGTATGACCGCCGCCGCAAGGCGTTCCTCTTCCTTCTCGCCGAGCGCGACCGCCGAGAGGGCTTTTTTGTATTCTTCAAGTTTCATCCTCTTCCTCCCAAATGATGCGAAGGCGCTTTCTCGCCCGCGAGAGCAGGATATAAATGGCGTTCTCCGAACGGCGGAGCAGCTTCCCGATCTCCTTTGCCGAATATCCTTCATAGTAAAATAGATAGAGGGCGTTGCGCTCGTCAAAGGGGAGCGCAAAGAGCGCTTCGAGGACTTCCGCTTCCGAAGGATGCTCCCACGAAGAGGGCGGAGCGATGCGCTCGTCGAGGGGGAGCACCTTTCTTCGGGCAGATTTTATAACGTTTCGGCTCTTGTTGATCGTGACGCGGATGAGCCAGGCTTTCAAGTGTTCCTCGCTCTTGGGAAGAGGGCGCAAAAAGAGCGCGAGGAAAACTTCCTGCACGATGTCTTCCGACTCGGCACGATCGCGGGTATTCTGATAGGCGATCCGCATCACCATGTCGCCGTAGCGCCCGATGACGGAACGGACCGTCTCTTCGGAAATGTTCTGCATCTTCCTGCCCTCTTCAACGATAATACAACTTCGCGCCCGCAAACCTTTCACGCAAAAGCGGTTTTTTTCGTCTCCTGCAAAAAAATCCAAAAATCGGGCAACGCGCTGCCTTTTGCTTCTTCCCTGCAAAGGCTATAATGGTATCATCCATATCATACCCCGTTCCCGCAACGAAAGGAGGCATTTATGAACAAATTTGACGAAATTTCCGCCCTGCTGCAAAAGGGGAAGGCGCGCGATCTTTCCGCCCTGGTCCAAGCGGAACTGAACGAAGGCACGAGCGCGAACGACATCCTCACCAAGGCGCTCATCCCCGGCATGAGCGCGGTGGGCGAGCGATTCAAAAAAGACGAGATCTTCGTGCCCGAAGTGCTCATCACGGCGCGCGCGATGAACGCCGCTTTGAAGATCTTGCGGCCCGTGCTCGCGCAGGCGGGCGTGGAACCCGTCGGCACCGCCGTCATCTGCACCGTGAAGGGAGACCTGCACGACATCGGCAAGAACCTCGTGAAGATGATGATCGAAGGCACGGGCGTTCAGGTCGTCGACCTTGGCGTGGACTGCCCCGCAGAGCGCGTCGTCGAAGCGGTGAAAGAACATCATCCCCGCGTCGTCTGCCTTTCGGCGCTCCTTACGACGACGATGGTACACCAAAAGGACGTCATCGACGCGTTGAAGGAAGCGGGGCTGCGGGAGAGCGTCAAAGTGATGGTTGGCGGCGCGCCCGTGACGCAGGCGTTTGCCGACGAGATCGGCGCCGACGCCTATACGCCGGACGCCGCCACCGCCGCAGAAGTTTGCAGGGCGTACTTTGACTGACTTCGGGCGCGGCATGGCAAAGATCACCGTACGTTCGGGAACGCAGACCCGCACATTGCAGGGGGCGCAGGGGGAAACCTTGCTGCGCCTTTTGACGCGCCACGGCGTCTTTCTCCCCGCCCGCTGCGGAGGACGGGGAACGTGCAAAAAGTGCCGCGTCAAACTGCTTTCGGGCAGCGTGGAGGGCGCTTCCCCCGATGAAGAGGGCTTTATTTTGGCTTGCCGCGCGCGCATTGCGGGCGACTGCACGATCGAAGCGGAGAGCGAACGGGGCACGGGCCTTGAAGACTTCTGCTTTGCCCGCCGCGCACAAGGGCGCGGCGAAGGGCTCGGCGCGGCGCTCGACCTCGGCACGACGACGCTCGCCCTCCTCCTTGCGGACCGATCGAGCGGCAAAGTGCTTGCAAAGGAGAGCTGCCTCAATCCCGAGGCCGCGTTCGGGAGCGACGTTTTGAGCCGCATCAAGGCGTGCGAGGACAAAAAAGCCGTCTTCGAACAGCAGGCGCTCGTGCTTGTAAAAACGAGGGAGCTCATCGAACGGGCGCTTGCGGGAAGGAACGAAACGCTTACCCGCCTCGTCGTGACGGGCAACCCCACCATGCTGCACCTCTTTGCGGGCGTCGACCCCACCCCCATCGGCTCCGCCCCCTTTACGCCCGTCTTCCTTCAAGAGCGCGTCTTTGCGGGCAGCGAGCTTGCTCTCCCCGCAAACGAAGTGCTCCTTCTCCCCTCCGTCTCCTCCTATATCGGCGCGGACGTCACGGCGGATATCCTCGCGGCAGACCTGTGCTCTTCCAAGGAGAACGTCCTTCTCGCCGACCTCGGCACCAACGGGGAGATGGTGCTCTTTTCCGACGGGAATTTATACGCCGCCTCCACGGCGGCGGGGCCCGCGCTCGAAGGAGCGTGCATCGAATGCGGTACGGGCGGCGTCGAGGGCGCCATCTCCCGCGTACGCCAAACGGAACAGGGGTTCGCGCTCGAAACGATCGGCGGCGCGCCCCCCAAGGGCATTGCGGGGAGCGGGCTCGTGGACGCCGTTGCCTGTCTTCTGCGCAGCGGCGAGCTCGACGAAACGGGCCGCCTTGCAAAAGAGCGCGTCTTTTTTTCGCCGGACGTGTACCTCACGCAGGGGGATATCCGCGCCTTCCAGCTCGCGAAAGGCGCCATCCGCGCAGGGATGCGGGCACTCTTGCGGCACGCGGGGCTCCGAGAAGAGGAGCTTTCCCGCCTCCTGATCGCAGGCGGGCTGGGATACCACATCGACCGCGCGAGCGCGGCTACAACGGGGCTCATCCCGCCCGCTTGGGAAACGCGCACGCACGCCGTCGGCAACGGGAGCCTGTACGGGGGGTATCTCGCCCTCCTCGACGAAGGCTGCCGCGCGGAATGCGGGAAGATCGCCGCGCGCTGCAAAACGCTCGACCTTGCCGCCGACCCCGCCTTTTCGGACGACTTTATGGACGGGATGCTCTTTGAATGAATGTATCATACCGCGCCCGCGGGGCGGCTCGTACGAGCCGCCCCGCGGGCGCTTTTTCCAAAAAACGGCGCTGCCGCCGCAAGATCTCCTAAGATACGCCTAATTTCCCCGTCTTCCGCATATCATAAAATATTTGGAAATTTTGCCGCACCTCTTGACGAAACCCGTCGAATAAGGTAAAATAGAGGCAGAATTTGTTAAGCGGGTGGAGATTATGGATCAGCTTGCCGATTTCGAGCCCCTCGAATACTATGAAAAACATTTAAAAGGCGCCATGGAACGCAACGCGGAGGAGTACTTCGACGCGCTCGTGAAGCGTTCGGGCGTCGACCCCGAACAGAACAAGGCGACCGTCGCGCGCTACAACAAGGAAGCGGCGGAAGCGGAGGAAGCGGGCAAGAAGCTGGGCTCTTTCAAAGCGCTCAAAGTCTTTCTCATCGTCCTCACCGCCGCCGCATTCCTCGCGGCAATCATCCTCATCTTTTCGTATGCCTCGGGCGAAGGCTATTGGCTGTATCTCTTCCTCGGCATCCTTTTCGCCCTTCTCGGCATCGGGCTCGTCGTGCTCCTTTGCACCGTCATCAAGAAAAAGCTCAAAGAGCGCGAAGAGCGGCACAAAAAGGAAGTGGAGGAAGCAAACGCCGTCTTAAAGCAGGCTTACGACGAGATGGCGCCCCTCAACGCCCTCTTCACCTGGGACATGACGCGCGAACTCGTCTTGAAGACGATGCCCGATCTCACGCTCGACGAACAGCTCGACGTCAGACGGCTCGACCTTCTCTGCCGCAAGTACGGCTACGAGCCCGACGAGGATCAAAGCGTTTCCACCGTCTTCCTCCTTTCGGGCACGGCGGAAGGGAGCCCCTTCCTCTTTGAGCGGCGCTTCCGCCGCACGATGGGCACGAAGACTTACACGGGCACGCTCACCATCCATTGGACGACGACGGAGACGGACTCGGAAGGGCACGTCCATACCCAACACCACACCCAAACGCTGACGGCGAGCGTCATAAAGCCCGCGCCCTACTACGGCTTCGAAACGCGCCTTATCTACGCCAACGAAGGCGCGCCCCGCCTCACCTTCACGCGCGGCCCGCAGCACAGCGAGCTCCTTTCCGAAAAGGAGCGCGAAAAGAAGGTCAAAAAGGGCGGCAAGGAGTTAAAGGAGCGCACGGAAGAGGCCATCAGCGAAGGGAAGCGCTTCACGGAGCTTGCCAACACCGAATTCGAAGTGCTCTTCGGCGCGCTGGACAGGGACAACGAAGTGGAATACCGCCTCATGTTCACCCCGCTCGCGCAGCAGAACATGCTCGGCCTTATCACCTCCGACAAGGGCTACGGCGACGACTTCTCCTTCGTGAAATCGGGCATGATCAATATCATTTGCTCCGAACACGCGCAGAACTGGCTCACGGACACCGACCCCGCCCGCTACAAGAGCTACGATCTTGCGGCGTCCAAGGCGTCCTTCATCTCCTTCAACGCGGGGTATTTCAAGTCGATGTACTTCGACCTTGCGCCCGTGCTTGCCGTGCCCCTTTACCGCATGCAGAAGCCCGCGGAATTCATCTACCGCGACGTCTACGACTACAACTACACGGGCGGAGAGGCAGAAGTGCTTGCAAACCGCTTCGCCCCCTCCGTGTTCGCCCCCCAAGACGCCAAGACGGAGACCATCTTGAAGGCGCGCCCCGTCCGAAGGGAAGGGAACACGGACAGCGTTTCGGTGACGGCACACTCCTTCGACGCCGTGGACCGCGTCGACTATGTGAACGTCTTCGGCGGCGACGGCAGATACCACGCCGTTCCCGTGCCGTGGGTGGAATATATCCCCGTCGAGCGCATGAGCGAAATGGCGTTAAAGCGCGTGGGCGGCACCCGCGAAGCCTTCGAAGGCCACAAAAACGGCGCGCTTCAGGAATTCGTGCGCCGCTTCGGCGAGAGCGCTTCGGCGTTCTCAGACGGCCTCATGGCGTTCCCCGTCGCAAACGGCGGCCTCAGCGAGAGCACGGACAGCGAGCTTTCCGCGATCTTCGGCCTCAAAGAAGCGGCAGCGGCGGGAGCGGCGATCCTTTCGGGCATCGCGGCGGTGGAGGCGGCCTCCGACATGCTCGACGCCGCAGAACAAAAGGCCCGCGCCGAACGATCGCCCGACGAAGCGCCCCAAGAGGCGGAAAATACGAGCGCACCTGCGCCCGAAACGCCCATAGAGGAAGCAGCCGCGGCGGACGGGGCGGCAGCTTCCGAAGAAACAAGCGCAGAACCTGCGGAAACGGACGCGCCCGAACAAGAAGAGACGGCTTTGACGGCAGACGCCGAAGCGATAGAGAAATCAAATCAGGAGGAAACATAAATGGCAAACGAACTCGACGAACTCAACGGCCCCGTCAACGGGCAGGGACGCGACGTGAACGTCATCGAAAAGCAGATCCCCGTCAAGACGGGCGTCGGCTCGGTGATCTTCGAGGTGATCCTCTGGATCCTCGGCATCATCCCCGGCATCGTCTTCCTCTTTATGAAGATCAAGGCGGGCAACTACCTCTCGCAGCTGCAGCAGAAGATCCAGCACGACGCTTCGCAAATCGACAACTACCTCGAACAGCGCGTCGTCATTCTGCAGAACTGCGCGCGGCTCCTCGATAAGGCGATCGACCTCGACAAGACGACGATGACCCAGATCGCGGCGTACCGTTCGGGCGGCGCCCCCGCCGACGACGGGGCGCGCAACCAGATGGCGCAGCAGCTCGACGCGGTGGGCAGGAGCATCAACGTTGCCTTCGAGAGCTACCCCGACCTCAAAGCACACGCGGAGATCGCCGACGCCATGCAGCAGAACTCCTATCTCCAAAAGGAGATCACGGCGGCGCGCGAACTGTATAACGACACCGTCAACGTGTGGAACCGCGACATCTTCGCATGGCCCACCAAGATGATCGTTGCCTCCAAGCGCGGCTACACGACCCGCATCCCCTTCACCGCTTCCCAGGAAGTGAAGGAGCAGGCGCGCGGCGTGTTCTTCTAAAAAAGAAGACCCGAAACGGGGCGCCCGACGGCTTTGCCGTCGGGCGCCCCTCTTTTTGCAAAAAAGGCGTTCCCGCGCGAAAAATCGGCCTTCATTTGCTTTACATTCCAAAGGCGCGGTGCTATAATGCACGGCGGAAATTCAAGGGGCGAGCCCCGCCCCGAAGGAAATACGGCCGTGAATTGCGATCTCACCGTGGGAAAACCCCAAAAGGTATTGCTCTTTTACATCCTGCCCCTTCTGGGCAGCGCGCTCTTTCAGCAGTTTTATACGCTTGCCGACACCATCATCGCAGGCAAATTCGCAGGGCAGACCGCCCTCACCGCCATCGGCGCCTCCAATTCCATCGTCAATATCCTGATGGCGGTGGCGCTCGGCGCAAACGCGGGCTGCGCCGTGCTCGTTTCGCGCTACTTCGGCGCAAAGGAGCATGCGAAGGTCAGATCCGCCATCACGACGGCGCTCCTTTCCTTCTTCGTTTTGAGCTGCGTGCTGCTCCTTGCGGGCGTGCTCTCCTGCGAGCCCGTCCTTCAAGCGCTCAAAACGCCCGAAGCGGCGATGGAAGACTCCGTCACTTATCTCAACATCTATTACTACGGGCTGCCCTTCCTCATCCTCTATAACCTCGGCACGGGCATCTTCTCGGCGCTCGGCGACAGCAAGACCCCTTTTCTCTTCCTCGTCGCCTCCTCGCTTGCGAACATCTTCCTCGATTGGGTGATGGTGAAGCCATGGGGCGTTGCGGGCGTCGCGTGGGCGACCTTCCTTGCCCAGGGCGCGGCTTGCATCCTCACCCTCTTCTTCGTCTACCGCCGTCTCAAAGGCTTCGTGAGCGAAGAAAAGGCGCCCCTCTTTTCGGGAACGCTCTTAAAGACGCTGCTCCTGCTCTCCATCCCCGTCATTTTGCAGAACAGCTTTGTTTCGGTGGGCAACCTCGTCATCCAGGTGCGCATCAACGAGCTCGCGAATGCGGAGGGCATCGGCATCACCTCGGGCTTTACTTCGGGCTTTAAACTGCTCGTCTTTTCGACGACCTGCTTCAACGCCTGCGCCACGGGGCTCACCAACTACGTTTCGCAGAACTTCGGCGCAAACAAGTTCCACCGCATCCGCCAAGGATTCTTGTGGGGGCTCGTCATCTCGACGGCGCTCACCGCCTGCTTCGTCGCCGTCTCCATGCTGGCGGCGACCCCGCTCGTCTCCCTCTTCATGCCGGGCGGCGAACAGGACACGGCGCTCGCCCTTCAAACCGGCGTCGAATACATCCGCCTCACGGCGCCCTTCTTCTTCGTCGTCAACGTCAAGATCATGGCGGACGCGACGGTGCGCGGCTGTAACGGGAATGTCGGCTTTATGGTGAGCACCTTCTCCGACCTCATCCTGCGCGTCGTGTTCGTCTTCCTCCTCACCCCCTTCATGGGCTTTACGGGCGTGGGCTGGGCGTGGGACATCGGCTGGGTGCTCGGCACCGCCATCGCGCTCGCCTTCTACTTTGCGATCCCCTGCCTTAAAAAGCGCAACCTTGAAAAGTACGACAAAGACGACCGACTGCTCCCCGCCGCCGCTTGAACCTTTTCAACAGCACCCGCCCCAAACAGGGCGGGTGTTTTTTAGGCGGCGCGCCCGCAGGGCGCGCCGCCCTCTCTTTCCCCCGTAGAAACGCGCCGCCTTTCCGCTCTCCCCTCTTTTCCGCCCTTGCCTTTGAGGAAAAGTTGTGCTATAATGACGGCAAGGGGGATGGTATGATCAACTTTTCGCACCTCGAACGCTACCGCGAGGGCAACCGCCTGGAAGCCAAGCTCGCCGTCGGCGGGCTGCCCGAGAGCCTGTGGGAGACGTACTCCGCCTTCGCCAATACGGAGGGCGGGGTCATTCTGCTCGGCGTCGAGGAACGGGCCGATCATTCCCTGCACCCCGTCGAGCTCCCCGACCCCGACAAGCTCATCGGCGAATTTTGGAACATCCTCGGCGATCGGCGCTTTGTGAGCGCCAACATTTTAAGCCGCGGCGACGTGCGCGTGCAGAAAGCGGGGAAATGCCGCATCGTCGTCATTTCCGTTCCGCGCGCCGAAGGGAAGGAGCGACCCGTCTATCTCGGCCCCGACCCATACACGGGCACCTACCGCCGCAGCGGGGAGGGCGACTACCGCTGCACCCGCGAAGAGGTGGACGCCATGCTGAAAGAGCGCCCCGACATCCGATAAAAAACACCTCATGACACGAAAAAGCCGCCGCTCCCGAGTTGGAAGCGGCGGTTTTCATTCTTATTTTATTTTGCAAATTCTGCGCTGCGGAATTCGCGGATGACGTTGACCTTGATCTGCCCGGGATATTCGAGCTCGTTCTCGATCTTCTTGGCGATGTCCTTGGCGAGATACATCGCCTTGGTGTCGTCCACCTGATCGGGCTTGACGATGACGCGCACTTCGCGGCCCGCCTGGATGGCGTAGCTCTTGTCGACCCCGCGGAAGCTCGAGGCGATCTCTTCGAGCTTTTCGAGGCGCTTGACGTAGTTGCTGCCCGTCTCCCTGCGTGCGCCGGGGCGTGCGCCCGAGATGGCGTCCGCCGCCTGGATGAGCACCGCCTCGATGGTCTTGGGCTCCACGTCGCCGTGGTGCGCCATGATGGCGTTGACGATCATCGCATTTTCCTTGTACTTCTTTGCAAGGTCTGCGCCGATCTGGATATGCGTGCCTTCCTGCTCCCTGTCGACCGCTTTGCCGATGTCGTGCAGAAGGCCCGCGCGCTTGGCGAAATTGACGTCGAGGCCGAGCTCCTGCGCCATGAGCCCCGCGAGCTGCGCGACTTCGATGGAGTGGCGGTAAACGTTCTGGCCGTAGCTCGTGCGGAATTTGAGGCGGCCGATGAGCTTGATGAGCTCGGGATGCAGCCCGAAGATGCCCACTTCGAACATGGCGTTCTCGCCCGCGGCTTTGATCTGCTGATCGATCTCTTTGGTGACCTTTTCCACCGTCTCCTCGATGCGGGCGGGGTGGATGCGGCCGTCCGAGATGAGGCGTTCGAGCGTGAGGCGGGCGATCTCCCGTCTTACGGGGTCGAAGCCCGAAAGGATGACGACTTCGGGCGTATCGTCGATGATGAGTTCGATGCCGGTCGCGTTCTCGATGGCGCGGATGTTGCGCCCCTCGCGTCCGATGATGCGCGCCTTCATGTCGTCGTTGGGCAGCGGCACGACGGAGACCGTCGTCTCCGAAGCGTGGTCGGATGCACAGCGCTGGATGGCGAGCGTGATGATGTTCTTGGCGTTGAGGTCCGCCTCGTCCTTTGCCTGCTGTTCGAGGTTCCTCACCTGCACCGCGCAGTCACGGCGGGTCTCGTCCAAAATTTCGTCGGTGAGCTGCGCCTTTGCCTCCTCTTTGGTGAGCTGGGCGACGCGCTCAAGCTCCTGCACCATGAGTTCATGCTGATGCGAGAGCTCTTCCCTCGTCTTTTCCACCTCTTCGAGGCGGTGATTCAGATTGTTCTTCTGCTGTTCGACGCTGTCGAGCTTCTTGGAAAGTTCCTGATCCTTCCGCTCGAGAGCGTCTTCCTGCTTGTTGAGGCGCGCTTCGATACGCTGCTGCTCGGCGCGCTTCTCCTTCATTTCCTGTTCAAACTCGTTTCTTCTTTTGAGTTCCTGCTCCTTGGCCTCGAGGACCGCTTCTTTTTTTAATTGCTTGCATTCCGCCTTCGCACTTGCGAGCATCTTCTCGACCTGCTGCGAGGTCTCATCGAGCTTTTGCTCCGACTTCTTTTTGGCAATTTTTTGAAGAATGACGTAGGCCGCCGCGCCGCCGATCACAAGCCCTAAGACGGGCAGGACGACAAAGAGCGCGACTGCGAGCCCCGTCGATACATCAAGGAGCAGGCTGCTTAAAATCGTCATTTTCAGCCTCCTGCTTGGGTTATTTTTTTGACATTTTATCCGTATATCGCCCCATAAAAAGGCGTATAGTTAGGCATTGTCTTAATGATTATACAATACTCTATGCAGATTGTCAACCGGTTAAGCGCAACTCCCCTCCCCCGCCGCCCAAATTTTTTTGCCGAAAGAGGGAAAAACGGCTCTTGCGCGCGCCGCGCAGCCCGCCGCCGCACCTTTCGCCCGAACGAGCCTGCCGCCCGCGCCGCACGAAACCTCTGCAAGCAAAAAGCCCCCTCGCCGAGGGGGCCTGATCCTCTGAAACTTCGGCGGGCAAAACCACGCTTTTGCGGGAGCCCTTTTCTTAAAAATTCTTCTGCAAGCAAAACCACGCTTTTGCTTCTGAAATTACTGAGCCGGGCAGGGTTCCCCTGCGCTGCGTCTCGCGCGGTAGAACCCGCGCTCGCACGGAAATTTCCCCACAATGGGAAATTTCCCTGTGAACAAATGGCAAAGAGCCCACCGGGCTCTTTGCGAGAAAGCATTTGTTCACACTCAATTTGCCCTATGCTTAGGGCTTATTGTCAGATAAGGACGAAAAAAAGCGCGGGCAAAAAAGCAATTTAGATGCACAACGCTCACCCCTCGCCGCGAAGATTTCCCGAAGGGAAAGATTTGCGGCGAAATCTCCTCACGGAATTTGTTTTGCGAAGCAAAAGAAATTCGTGAATTTTTTCATCCTGCAAACTGCGCCTTATAGAGCTCCGAATAGAAGCCGCCCTTTTGCAGGAGCTCCTTATGCGTGCCCTGCTCGATGATGGTTCCCGCCTTCATCACGAGGATGAGATCGGCGTTTTCGATCGTCGAAAGGCGGTGCGCCACGATGAAGCAGGTGCGCCCCTGCATGAGCTTTTGGAAGGCGTCCTGCACGCGCATCTCGGTGCGGGTATCGATGGAGCTCGTCGCCTCGTCCAGAATGAGCATGGGCGGGCGGGTGAGCATGATGCGCGCGATGCAGAGAAGCTGCCGCTGCCCCTGCGAGAGCGCGCCCTCGTCGCCGATGACGGTATCGTACCCTTCGGGCAGGCGGGAGATGAAGCCGTGCGCGTGCGCCGCGCGGGCGGCCTCGATCATCTCCTCTTCGGTCGCTTCGGGATTGCCCATCAGAAGGTTCTCGCGCACGGTCGCCTTTTTCAGCCACGTCTCCTGCAATACCATGCCGTAGTGACTGCGGAGCGACTTGCGCGTGATCTCCCTGATATCGTGTCCGTCCACCGAAACGCACCCCTTGTCCACGTCGTAAAAGCGCATTAGAAGGTTGATGAGCGTCGTCTTGCCGCAGCCCGTGGGGCCGACGATGGCGACGCGCTTGCCCGCAGGCGCGAGCACGTTGAGATGCTCGATGAGCGGCTTTTCGGGATCGTAGGAAAAGCCGACGTCCGAAAGGCGCACTTCGCCCTTGACGTTGGTGAGCTCGATGTTTCCTTCGTCGGAGGGCTGCTCCTCCTCGCCGATGAGGGCAAAGAGGCGCGCCGCGCACGCAAGGGCGTTCTGGAATTCGGTGATGACCTCGGTGATCTCGTTGAAAGGCTTGGTGTACTGCGTCGCGTAGGAGAGGACGGAGCTCAGATTGCCCACCGTGAAGGGGACGGCGGCGCCCGCCGTCGCGATGACGAGGAAGGCGCCCACGAGCGCCACGAGGGCATAGACGATGTTGTTGACGAGGCGGGTGCCCGGGTTGGTCGTCGAGGAATAGAAGATGGCGCGCAGCGAGCACGCGCGGAGGCGTTCGTTGATCTCGTCGAACTTCTCTTCGTTCTCCCCCTCGTGCGAGAACGCCTTGACGATCTTCAAATTCCCGATCATCTCGTCGATGAAGCCCGTCTGCTCGGCGCGCGTCGCCGCCTGCTTCTTGAACATGGAATAGGTGTGCGAGGCGATGAACTTGGCGACGAAGAGGGAAAGCGGCGTCACGCAGAGCACGACGAGCGCGACCTCCCAGCGCAGCACGAAGAGGATGACGAGCACGCCCAAAATGGTCGCCGCGCCCGTAAACAGCTGCGTAAAGCCGAGGAGAAGGCCGTCGGAGAACTGCTCGGCGTCCGTGATGACGACGGAAGCCGTCTTGCCGTAGGAGCGGCCGTCGAGATACTTTAAAGGGAGCACGCCAAGCTTGCGGAAGGCGTCGCGGCGGATATCCGCGAGCACGCGGTAGGCGATGTGGTTGTTGGAAAGGCTCATGAGCCACTGCGAGAGCGCCGTTAAAGCGATGCTCACGCCGATCGCCGCAAAGAGCGCATAGAGGCGGGGATAGTCCACTTCGTTTGCTCCCGCCATGCAGTCGATGGCAAGGCCCGCAAGATAGGGCACGACGAGCGTGGACGCGACATAGACGACGGCGCACACCACCGTGCAGACGAGGAAGAGCGAATAGGGCTTCAAATAGCCGAGGATGCCGCGGAAGGTGCCTTCGGGGCGTTTTCTGATACGTTTCATGCCTGCACCTCCATATGATCTGTGTTGCATGGAAAAGAGATACAAGCAAGGCAAGGAGCGTGCGCAAGCGACGAAGGGAGCTTACTAAAACGTAAGTGACCGAGGAGCGCGCAAACGCGACACAGCATTGCGCCGTAGATTTTTTTCATGCCTGCACCCCCTTTTCGTCGGTATCCCTAAACTGCGTATGATAAATTTCCTTATAGATCTCGCAAGTTTTCAAAAGCTCCTCGTGCCTGCCCATACCGGCGACCTTGCCGCCGTCGAGGACGAGGATGAGATCGGCGTGCAGCACGGATGCCGCGCGCTGGGAGACGAGGAAGACGGTGCTGTCGAGCGTCCTCAGCGCGACCCTGAGGCGGGCGTCCGTCGCGTAGTCGAGCGCCGAAGCGGAGTCGTCCAGAATGAGGATCTCCGGCTTTTTGACGAGGGCGCGGGCGATGGTGAGGCGCTGCCGCTGTCCGCCCGAGAGGTTCTTGCCCTCCTGTTCGACGGGGGCGTCCAGCCCGCCCTTGGAAGAAACGACGTCCTCCGCCTGGGCGAGGCGCACCGCCTCCATCAATTCGTCGTCGGTGGCGTTCTCGTTGCCCCACAGAAGGTTGCTGCGGATGGTGCCTTCGAAGAGCACCGCCTTCTGCGGCACGATGCCCACGCGCTCGCGCACCTCTTCGACGGGGATGCCGCGCACGTCGCGCCCCTTTAAGAGCACCCGCCCCTGCGTCGCCGCATAGAAGCGGGGCAAGAGATTGATAAGCGTGCTCTTGCCCGCGCCCGTGCCGCCGATGATGCCGATCGTCTCGCCGGGGCGCGCCATAAAAGTGACGTCGGAAAGCGCGTTGCCGCCGCCTCCGTAGGCGAAAGAGACGTGCTCGAAGCGCACGGCTGCGTTATCGGCATGGCCCGCGGAAAGCGTCGGCTCGAGGACGGAGGGCTCCCCCTCCCTGTCGAGCACCTTGCCCACACGCTGCTGGCAGGAGACCGCCTTCGTCATGGTGACGATGAGGTTGGCAAGCTTGATGAGCTCGACGAGGATCTGCGAAAGATAGCTGTAAAGCGCGATGACGTCGCCCTTTAAGAGGATATTGTGATCGACGCGCCCCGCGCTCAGATAGAGGAGCAGGATGAGAGCCAAATTGATGAGGATGTAGGTAATTGGCCCCGTGAGCGCCGAGATGCGCCCCACCTTTTTTTGCGCGCGTTCGAGTTCGCGCGTGTGCTCGTCGAAGGCGCGGCGCTCCTTTTCTTCCATCGAGAAGGCGCGGATGACGCGCACGCCCGCCAAATTTTCGCGCACGGACAGGAACACCCTGTCGAGTTTTGCCTGCACTTTTTTATAGAGAGGGATGCAGGCGCCCATCACCGAATAGACGGCGACTGCAAGGAGCGGGATGACGCCGACGAAGACGAGCGCGACCTTCGCATCGACGGTGAACGCCATCGCCATCGCGCCGAAGACGATGAAGGGCGAGCGAAGAAAGAGGCGCAGCGTCATGTTGACGCCCGTCTGCACCTGGTTGATGTCGCTCGTCATGCGGGTGATCATCGTGGAGGTGCCCATCTCGTCGATCTGAGAAAACGAGAAGGACTGCAATTTGCGGAAGAGGCGGGAGCGAAGCTCTGCCGAACAGCCCACGGCGGCGCGCGCCGCAAAGAACTGCCCCGCAATGGAGAAGGCGCACCCGACGAGCCCCATGCCCACGAGCACAAGGCACATGAGGGCGATGAACTGCTTATCCCCCTCCGCAATGCCCTTATCGACGATGAGGGCGACGATGAGCGTGGTGACAAGTTCGAGGCTCGCCTCCAAAAGCTTGAAAATGGGCGCCAAGATGCATTCCGCCTTGAAACGTTTTAAACAGGAGAAAAGATGTTTCAAAACTCTGCTCCGAAAAAGTATTTTTGCAAATTTTTTGCGGCAAAACGCCGCTTTTTCAAATTGTAACTTGTTGCACAAAAAAAGTCAAGCGCCTTTCAAGGCGCCTGACTGTCTGGTTGCAAATAAGTATCTCGGAGATCACAAATCGGTATCGTTAAGGCGAAAAATCGGAAAGTAGTCGCGGATGAGACGAGGAGCCCGCGCAAGCGGCGACAGGAGCTTACTGAGACGTAAGTGACTGAGCCGTGCGTAAGGGCGACAAAGTATTCATCCGATGAATGCTTTTCAATGCCGATGAATGCTTTTCAATTTTGCTTGACAGAATGTTCGCGTTTCACCCTCTCCTGCGCCAAGCGGAAAATTTCTTCCGTCGCAAAGGAGAATTTAGAAAGCTGCGTGCGGTTTGATACGGGATGCAGCCAATAACTGTCGTCGTGCACCGAGATGTCGATGCAGTCGCCGAAGATGTTCTTCTTGTATTTATCCTTGCGGAAGGGATAATCGTATTCGACGTGCACGCTTTCGAGCTCGTTGCCCGCCCAGAAGAGATCGACGGGCTTGCCGTAGGCGGTGCAGGTCAGATGCGTGCCTTCGACGGTCTGCACGAGCTTGCCCATGCCCTGATCGTAAAAGCGCTTGGCATTGGGCAGGGTATGCACGGTGACCTCGTCTTCGAAGCGATATCTGCCGCTCTCCACTTCCTCGCGCACGTTCCGCCTCTCCCACGCCATCCAATCGGGGATGTGCGAAAACTCCGTCTCCACCTCTTCGGCATGAAGTTCGCCCAGCTCGCTCATCTCCCACACCTTCTTGCAGGCGTTGCACCAGAGCTTGGTGCCCTTCGAATACATTTCAAATTCCTTCTTGCAGTGCGGGCACTGATAGAGGATGTGATGCAGCCCTTCGGCACGCTTTTCGTACGTGTTGCGGATGCCCTCCTCCTTCTGCCAGGCGTATTCGTCGCGCTGCAATTCCTTGTGGATGCGCGCGTTGAGTTCGGCGGCGGAGAGCGTCTTGACTTCCTCCGCATTCGCGACGCAGACGAGGTCGGCGCGCATAGGAAGGTGCTGCTCCACCTTGTTCCACTGCGGCGCGGAGATGAAGGGGCCGTACATCCTGAGGACGACGACGGGGACCTTCATGAGCTTGCCCGACTTGCCCAAAGAATCGGGCAAAAAGGAAGTCGTGCCGTCGAAGGTATAGCGCGCTTCGGGATAGACGCAGACGATATCCCCGAGGGTGTCGATGCAGTACTTCATGTTCTTGATGAGGTGCAGGTCTTTGACGAACTTGCGCTTGCAGATGCACCCCAGCTGCCGCATGAGCCAGTCGCCCACGTCGCGGATGGCGTCGATAGCGACGACGTTGTTGGCGCCGTAGGGCGCCACCGCCTTATACATGAGGGGAAAGTCGAGCATGCTCGCGTGCGTCGCAAGCAGAAGATAGGGCGGCTCGATGCCCTCCATGTTGATCTTGTTGATGGTGACGGGCCGCCCCTTGAGGCGGGGGTCGATGGCAAACTTGTTGGCGATCCACATCCACAGTTTGCTCGGCTTTTTGGGTTTTCGCGCAAAATCGTAGCGCTTGGGTTCCTTGTTTTGTTTCATTTGTTTTTCCCCCTCTATTCTCTCGTGCGGGATATATTCCCGTTTCCAGTATAACAGAGGGAAGGCATTTTGTCAAGGCATGCAAACAAAACGCCCTCAAAATGCTTCAAAAAGCAGCTTGATGCCGATGAGGACGAGCACGAGCCCGCCTATCTTTTGCGCCCCGCCCGAAAGTTTATCGCCCGTGAGTTTCCCCACCTGCACGGCGGCAAGCGACAAAAGAAAGGTGGTCGCGGCGATGATGAGGGCGCAGATCGGCACGCCGAGCGGAAGAGAGCCCGCCGCCTCCTGTGCCATGAAGGAAACGCCGACGGCGAGCGCGTCGATAGAAGTTGCGACCGCCTGCGCGGTGAGCGCGGGAAGACGTAGCCCCTCCCGCCTCACAAGGAAGCGCCCCTCCTCTTCCAACGCCGCGTCGAGGAGCATCTTCCCGCCCAAAAAGAGGAGCAGCATGAAGGAAAGATAGGGTGCGATGCGCCCGACGAGGGAGGAAAAGACGGAACTCCCATAATATCCCAAAAGGGGCATCCCGCCCTGAAAGACACCGAAAAAGAGGGCGATGAGAAAGGTCTTTTTGCGGCTCATACGGGGCTCCGCCATGCCATTCGCCATGCCGACCGCCGCCGCATCCATCGAAAGCGCCGCGCCCAATAAGACGATATCAAAAATGCTCATGAATGTTTCTCCCGTAAAAAGAAAGACCCGTGCACGGCGCGCCGAAAAAGCGTTCCGTGCACAGGTCTCGATGTTTTAGGTATACTGTAAGGGAATAGTACGGACCCGATCAAAAGCGGAAACTGAGGCGCTCATACATTGTTGAAGCCCTTGACCGTGCGGTCGGCACGGCCTGCGGGCTTCGCCTCGTCTTAGCGCCCATCTTGCCGCTTTTGATTGCTGCGCACTTTTTGCGGCAAGATTTTGGGATGGATTGCCGCGAAGAGGATGCAGCAATACCCGCGTATTGCAAAGACGATGAACGGCAAGGCGCACAAAAGATGCCGCAAAAAGCGTGGTCCCTATTGTTCCCTTACAGTATCCCCGCGGCGCATCGCCGCAATATGTGGAAGAATACCGCCCGAGGGGGCCTTCTACTCCCCTATGCCTCCCCATGATAACACGGAGGGCGGCGGGTTGTCAACCGTTTTGCGCGAGCCCCGCGATCTCTTTGACACGGCTCATGGGGACGGGCGCGGTCTGCCGCGTGCAGCGTTCGAGCTTTTCCACGACGCCCTCGCGCGTGAGGTGCCCTTCGGGCACGAGCACCCTGTCGCCCTCCTTCACGAAGACGAGCTCGGGCACGAGATACCACCCGGCCTCCTCCCCCGCCCGAACTTTTGCAAAGGTATAAATTTCTCCGTCCGCGAGCACCCCGCCCGCCAAAGAATGGATCATCATGTTCTCCTTTGGGTTTTTTGCAGACCCACCATAAAGAAATGCAGCTCAGATCCTTCGCGGCAAGCTGCGAAAAAGATGCGAGCAGATCGAGGAGCGCGCGGATTTTTCGAAGGGAGCTTACTAAGAGGTAAGTGACCGAGAAAAACCGCAAGCGCGACAAAGAGATGCGACGCAGATCCTCCGCGGCTCAGAATAAGGGTGCAAAAGCCTTCAATATCTCGCACATCCCCCGCCACACGACGCTCTTTTTCGCGTCCTCTTCCGTTTGAAGAGCACACTTTTTGAAGGTCGCCTCGTAGTCCGCTTTGAGCTCCGCGTTCGCCGCCGTGCGATACATGAAGACGGCGTTTTCGTAGTGGTGCATGAGCGAGCGGTAGTCGAGGTTGATGGTGCCCACGACGCTCGCCTCGTCATCGGAGAGAAAGCTCTTGGCATGGACGAAGCCGGGGAGATATTCGTAAATTTTCACGCCGCCCTTGATGAGCGCCATATAGTTGGAGCGGGTGAGCGCGAACGCCGTCTTCTTATCGGGGATGTGCGGCACGACGATGCGCACGTCCACCCCGCGCGCCGCCGCCGAGACGAGCGCCTAGCGCATGCGGTAGTCCAGGATGAGATAGGGCGTCATGATCCACACATACTTTTCGGCGACGCTTAAAATGTTGATGTAGAGGTCTTCGCCCAAATGCCGCCCGTAGAGGGGGATGGGTCCGTCGCTGTACGGCTGCACGAAGCCTTCGCCCCGCACGCCGCTCTCTTCGGGCAGGAAGCGGGAGAAGTCCTCCGTCTTGCCGCTGCAAAGGTCCCAAAAGCGCAGGAACATGAAGAGCAAACTCTTGGCGCCCTCGCCTTCGAGGCGCACCGCCGTATCCTTCCAATTGCCGTAGGGCTGTTTGACGTTGATGTACTCGTCGGCGAGGTTGATGCCGCCCGTGTAGGCGACCTGCCCGTCGATGACGGCGATCTTGCGGTGATCGCGGTTGTTGTGGAAGTTGGAGACGACGGGCACGAAGGGGTTGAATTTATAGCACTTGATGCCCTGTTTGCGCAAGTACTTATAGTACCCCGCGCGCACATAGCCCATGCTGCCGATGTCGTCGTAGAGAACGCGCACCTCGACGCCCTCCGCCGCCTTGGCTTTGAGGATATCGAGGACCGTGCCCCACATGACGCCGTATTCGATGATGAAGTATTCGAGGAAGATGTACTTCTTCGCGCGCTGCAAGTCGAAGAGGAAGTGGCGGAAGAAGTCTTCGCCCGTGGGGTAGTACTTTGTATCGGTGCCGCGGTAGACGACGGCGTGCTCGTTCTTCGTATAGAGCGCGCGCGACACCGCCGCCCAGCGCCCCATGCCCGAGACGAGTTCCTCTTTGGAGAGCGTCGGGCGGGTGAACTTGTGCGCTTCCTCTTTGAGCGCCAAGAACTTCTTCCGCTGCCTGCGCGAGGGGCGGTTGTAGGAAAAGACGGCGTAGATGGCGACGCCGAAGGCGTTGAAGGCGACGATGCACAGGAGCCACAGGACTTTTGCTTCGGGCATCATGTTGCGGTTGATGATGTGGATGGCGGTCGCCACGACGACGATCCACCCCACGGCGCGGAAGATGAGGTCGATCCACTCCGCACCGCTCACGAAGACCGCCTCTAAAATGAGTTTTAAAAGATAGAACGCGCCCGCCACGACCAAAAACCCTGCAAGGAACAGGGCGATGATCGTGAGTGCCACCAACGTAAAGCGGCTGAGTAAAATGCGCAGTCTTCTCTTCATTTGAATTTCTTGTCCGTTTTGGTTTTCGTTTCAGAACTTTGAGGAGCAACCCTCCTCGCGGAAGTTTATTCGGAAGCGGCCGCTTCTTCAAACGTGCATCCCGGGGGAAGGGCGGAGACGTAGCGTTCTATGCCGTACCGTTCTTCCCACAGCGCGCCGCCGCGGAAAAAGTAGGGCGCTTCGGCAACGACATGGGAGAGCGCGGTGTATAAGAGCCCGTCCGCTTCCACTTCGCCCTCGGCGCGGAGGTAGAGCGTCTTCACGCCGCTTTCGAGCAAAAAACCGCCTTCAAGGCTCCCGCCCAGCAACACGGCTTCGGAAAAGCTGTCCTTTTCCGTGCGCCGCACGCGCGTGCCGTCCCAGGCGAAGGGCTCTCCGTCGTAGTATGCCCGATCGCCGTAAAAAGTCTGCACGGCGTACGATTCGAGGGGCGTGAGCGCGCTCCCGTCGAGCGATAAAAGCTCCGCAAGCGTGCCGCCTTCCAGCACGGAAACGACCGTTCTCAATGCCTCGGAGGCGGGCACCGTGCCCGTGTTCTCCTCCCGTTCCAGAAGGACGCCCTCCTGCGACACGCCCGCAAGGCAAGTAAGGGCGGAAGAAAACGTCTCTTCGCTCTTTGCGCCGTCCGCCCAAAGGCAGGAAAAGCGCTCCGCCCTGCCCTTCTGCTTCGGGCGGGGGAGCAGCAGGATGACCGCCGCCGCCAGAAGGACGAGCGCCAAAGCGCCCGCAAGCAGCCCTTTTATAAGCCGCGCCCGCGAGGAGGCGTTCACGAGAGGTCGAGGCGGTGCTCGGCGTCTTCTGTCGAGAGCGCGCCGAAGCCGTTCTGCCTGAGCCCTTCGTAGACGGCGACGGCGACAGAATTGCTTAAATTGAGCGAGCGCGCCTCCTCCCGCATGGGGATACGCACGCATGCCGCGGGATGCGCGAGCAGAAGATCGTCGGGGAGCCCCTTCGTCTCCTTGCCGAAGACGAGATAGTCGCCCTCGCGAAAGCGCGCCTCGGAATAGACGCGGGGAGATTTGGTCGTGAAAAAGTGCAGTTTTTCTTCGGGCACGCCGAAGAGCGCTTCTTCCACACTTTCGTGCACTTCAACTTGGACGAGGTGCCAATAGTCGAGCCCCGCGCGCTTTAAGTATTTATCGGAAATTTCAAAGCCGAGGGGCTTTATAAGGAGCAGAACGCACCCCGTGGCGGCGCAGGTGCGCGCGATATTGCCCGCGTTCTGCGGGATCTCGGGTTCGACGAGCACGACATGGAACATAGTGCGCCTCCTTTTCCCATATATACCCCTTTATTTTACACCCTCCGCGCGCGATTGGCAAGTTCTTACATATGAAATTTTTTTCACACGCCCGAAAAGCAAACAGCCGCCCCAAAAGGACGGCTTTGCGTGCAAAAACAGGACAGAACTTTCAACCCATGTTCTCTAAGATGAGTTTATCGGCGACGAGGGCGATGAATTCGCTGTTGGTCGGCTTTTCGGTGCCGATGTAGACGCGCGCGCCGAAGATGGCGTTGACGGCTTCGATGCGGCCGCGGTTCCACGCGACCTCGATGGCATGACGGATGGCGCGCTCCACCTTGCTCGCCGTCGTTTGGAATTTTTCGCCGATGACGGGATACAGCCCCTTCGTGACGTTGTTGATGACGTGTGGATCTTCGACCGCCATCTTGATGCCCTCGCGCAGGTATCCGTACCCCTTGATGTGCGGCGGGATACCGATGGAGATGAAGATGTTGCTGATGCGCTCGTCCAAAGAATTCGCGCGGCGGCGCTCCAAGCTTTCGCGGCGGGCGGGCACCCCTTCGCCCGCGACCTCCGCCGCCCTGTCTGCGACGACGGAAGCTTCGACGGGCTTCATGAGGTAATACCGCGCGCCCAATGCGATGGCGCGGTTGATGATCTTATCGTCCGAAAAATTGCCCATGACGATGAACGCGCACTTCTTTTCGCTCCGCTTTGCCTCTTCCATCACCGTGAACCCGTCGAGATTCTTCAAAAACAGGCTCAAAATGACGATATCGGGTTCTTCGCTCTTCAAAAGGGCGATGCCCTCTTCGCCGCTTGCCGTCGCGCCGCACACTTCCCAGCCCGCGCGCGAGGCGATCTGTTCTTTGAGTTCGTTTGCAAATGATTCGTTGCTCTCCAGGATCAAGACCCGTACCGTCTTCATCTCTGCGCCCCCTGAAATAGTTGATACCTGTATTATAATTCAACTTTTTGCCGCTGTAAAGCTATTTTTGTAAAAAAGTCATTGATTTATTTACAAAAATCGTCGAATTCTGTAAATAAATCGGAAAAAATGGCGGCAAGTCCGATTTTTGAGGCAAATCGGCTCTTTCACGGGGGTGTATTTTTCGTGAATAAATCGCCGCGCGGCTACAAAAATGCAGCCGCGCGGCGTAAAACAAGGCGAATTTTATGCTCTTTCTTCCGCGGCGTCGAGGTATTCGTCGAAGGTGATGCTCTTATCGTATACCTTGGTGCCGTCCAAAACGATGATACGGTTCGCGACGGTATTCATGAGCTCCTGGTCGTGCGACGTTAAAAGCATGCAGCCCTTGAAGGCGGTGAGCCCGTTGTTGAGCGAGGTGATGGATTCGAGGTCGAGGTGGTTGGTCGGCTCGTCGAAGATGAGGAAGTTGCCCCCTTCGAGCATCATTTTGGCGAGCATGCAGCGCACCTTCTCGCCGCCCGAGAGCACCTTTGCTTCTTTCAAGGCTTCCTCGCCCGAGAAGAGCATGCGCCCTAGCCAGCCGCGCAGGTACTCCTCGTAATGATCTTTGGAGAACTGCGAGAGCCACTGCACGAGCGTTAGAGAGCAGCCGTCGAAGTATTCGGAATTGTTCTGCGGGAAGTAGGAGTAAGAGATGGTCTTGCCCCATTTGACGGTGCCCTCGTCGGGCTCTTCCTTGCCCGTCAGAATGTCGTAGAGCATGGTGACGGAGGTGGACTTATCACACAAAATGCCGATCTTATCCCCCTTCTGCACGTTGAAGGAAACGTTCTCGAAATACCCCTTCTTGGTGAGCCCTTCGACGGTGAGGATGTCGTTGCCGATCTCGCGCTCGTACTTGAAATCGATGAAGGGATACTTGCGGAGGGAGGGCTTGAAGTCGGAGATGGTGAGCTTTTCGAGCTCCTTCTTTCTGGAAGTCGCCTGGCGGGACTTGCTCGCGTTCGCCGCAAAGCGGGCGATGAACTCTTTGAGTTCGGCGGCGCGCTGCTCCGCCTTCTTGTTGGCGTCCTTCTGCTGGCGCGCCATGAGCTGGGAAGTCTGATACCAGAAATCGTAGTTGCCCAAAAAGAGGTTGATCTTGCCGTAGTCGACGTCGCAGATGTGCGTGCAGACCTTATTGAGGAAGTGACGGTTGTGCGAGACGATGATGATGGTGTTCTCGAAATCGAGAAGATAGTTTTCCAGCCAGCGCACCGTCTTTAAGTCGAGATTGTTGGTGGGCTCGTCCAAAAGCAAAACGTCGGGATTGCCGAAGAGCGCCTGCGCAAGCAGCACCCTCACCTTCTGCTTGGCGTCCAGCTCGCCCATCTGCAAGTAGTGATATTCGGAGGGGATGTCGAGCTCGTTCAAAAGCGTTTCCGCCTCGCTCTCCGCCTCCCAGCCGCCGAGCTCGGCAAACTCGCTCTCGAGCTCCGCCGCCCTGACGCCGTCCTCTTCGGTGAACTCGGCGTGCGCGTAGAGCGCGTCCTTTTCGTCCATCACTTCGACGAGGCGCTTGTGCCCCAGCATGACCGTGCGCAGCACCGTCTCGAAATCGTACTTGTTCTGATCCTGCGCAAGGACGGACATGCGCTCGTTCTTGCCCAAAGTCACTTCGCCCTTGTTGGGCTCGATCTCGCCCGAGAGCACCTTCAAAAAGGTGGACTTGCCCGCGCCGTTGGCGCCGATGATGCCGTAGCAATTGCCGCTCGTGAATTTGAGGTTGACGTCCTCGAACAGCTTCTTGCTGCCGTATTGCAGGCTGACGCCCGTGACCTGTAACATACTCTTACCTCTTGCCCGTGTTTTCCCACATTATACCATAGGCGGCGAGATTACACAACCGAAAGCGCGCGCGAAACGAAAAATCCCGCCCGATGAGGGAAAAGAACAAAGAAATCTGTGGTTTACTGCCCTTTTTTTGAAAATGTGCCTTGACTTCGGGCGGGAAAGAAGGTATAATAAAGACGGCGGCGAAAAGGTGCTTTGCTTTTCGCGTGCCCAAATCGCTGAATTCTTTAATATTTATGGAGGTTTTAGGATGACTAAAATGACAATCGACGGCAATACCGCCGCCTCACACGTCGCTTACGCCTTCTCGGAAGTGGCGGCCATCTACCCCATCACGCCCTCTTCGCCCATGGCGGAGTCTGCGGATGAGTGGGCGACCCAAGGCAGAGTGAACATGTGGGGGCAGAAGCTCCGCATTGCAGAGATGCAGTCGGAAGGCGGCGCCGCGGGCGCCGTGCACGGCTCGCTCTCCGCAGGCGCGCTGACGACCACTTACACCGCTTCTCAGGGGCTCCTTCTCATGATCCCCAATATGTACAAGATCTCGGGCGAACTTCTGCCTATGGTCATGCACGTTTCGGCGCGCGCGCTCGCCGCACACTCTCTGAACATCTTCGGCGACCATGCCGACGTCATGGCGTGCCGCCAGACGGGCTTTGCCATGATCTCCTCCTGCTCGGTGCAGGAAGTCATGGACCTCGCCCTCGTCGCGCACCTTTCCACCCTCCGTGCGCGCGTTCCCTTCATCTCCTTCTTCGACGGCTTCCGCACCTCGCACGAGGTAAGTAAGATCGACGTCATCTCCTATGAGGAAATGAAGGCGATCGTCGACAAGAAGGGCCTTGAAAAGGACATTGCCGACTTCCGCGCAAGGGCGCTCAACCCCGAGCACCCCATCCAGAAGGGTACCGCGCAGAACGGCGACACCTACTTCCAGAACCGCGAGACCGCGAACAGCTACTATCTCGCCGCTCCCGCCATCGTGCAGGAGATGATGGACGAAGTCTCCGCGCTCACGGGCAGGAGCTACCACCTCTTCGACTACGTCGGCGCGCCCGATGCGGAAGAGGTCATCGTCATCATGGGTTCGGGCGCTGAGACGGTGGAAGAGTCCATCAACAAGCTCAACGCGACGGGCAAGAAGTACGGCCTCATCAAGGTCCGCCTGTATCGCCCCTTCGTCTCCGAAGCCTTCGTGAAGGCCATCCCCGCAAGCTGCAAGAAGATGGCTGTCCTCGACCGCACCAAGGAGCCCGGCTCCCTCGGCGAGCCCCTCTATCTTGACGTCTGCACCGCGCTCCTCGAGCACGGCATGAAGGACATCACCGTCGTCGGCGGCAGATACGGCCTCGGCTCCAAGGAGTTCAACCCCTCGATGGTGCTCTCCGTCTACAAGAACCTCGAAAAGGAAACGCCTAAGAACCACTTCACCGTCGGTATCTACGAGGATGTGACGAACACCTCGCTCGACTTCTCCGAAAAGTTCGACGAGGCGCCCGCAGGCTCCACCTCGTGCAAGTTCTACGGTCTCGGCTCGGACGGCACGGTCGGCGCGAACAAGAACTCCATCAAGATCATCGGCGACCACACCGATATGTACGCGCAGGCATACTTCTTCTATGATTCCAAGAAGTCGGGCGGCATCACCGTCTCCCACCTCCGTTTCGGCAAGACGCCCATCCAGAGCGAATACCTCATCGACGCGGCGGACTTCATCGCCTGCCACAACCCCTCCTACATCATCCGCTACGACATGGTCAGCGACCTCAAAGACGGCGGTTCCTTCCTCCTCAACGCTCCTTGGACGACCGTTGAAGAGCTCGAAGTCAACCTGCCTGCCAAGGTCAAGAACACCCTCGCAAAGAAGCACGCGAAGCTGTATGTCATCGACGCGATCTCCATTGCGGCGAAGCTCGGCCTCCGCGGCAGGACGAACACCATTTTGCAGTCGGCGTTCTTCCTCATCAACGAGCAGATCATGCCCTACACCGAAGCGGTCGACCTCATGAAGAAGATGGCGTATAAGTCCTTCGCAAGAAAGGGCGACGCCGTCGTGCAGATGAACTACAACGCGATCGACTCCGCGAAAGAACACCTCGTCAAGATCGACATCCCCGCATCTTGGGCAACGACGACGGAAGGCGCGGAGATGATCAAGCTCGCGGACAACGACTACTTCAAGAACGTCATCGCGCCCATCCTCGCGCTCGAAGGCGATAAGCTGCCTTCCTCCGCCTTCAATGCGGACGGTTCCGTCCCCACCGGCACGACCAAGTTCGAAAAGCGCGGCGTCGCCGTCATGGTGCCCAAGTGGGTCAAGGAAAACTGCGTGCAGTGCAACCAGTGCTCCTTCGTCTGCCCGCACGCCTGCATCCGTCCCGCCCTCGTTGCGGAAGGCGCAGAGAAGCCCGCAGACTTCGACACCAAGCCCGCGACCGGCATCAAGGGCTATGAGTTCCGTATGCAGGTCTCCCCGCTCGACTGCATGGGCTGCGGCGTGTGCGCAGAGGTCTGCCCCGGCATGAAGGGCAACAAGGCGCTCGTCATGACCCCGTTTGCAGAGCTCGAAGTCAAGGAAGCCGCAAATTGGGAATATGCCGTCGATCTGCCCGAAGTCGACCTCTCCGAAGTCAAGATGGCAGACGTCAAGAAGAGCCAGTTCACCCCTTCGCTCTTCGAGTTCTCCGGCGCGTGCGCAGGCTGCGGCGAGACGCCTTATGTCAAGGTCGTCACCCAGCTCTTCGGCGACAGGATGATCATCGCGAACGCGACGGGCTGCTCGTCCATCTACGGCGGCTCCTCCCCTACCTGCCCTTACACCGTCAACAAGCAGGGCCACGGCCCCGCATGGGCAAACTCCCTCTTCGAAGACAACGCAGAGTTCGGCTACGGCATGAACCTCGCTTACAAGGCAAGAAGAGAGACCCTCAAAGAAAAGGTCGCAAAGCTTGCAGAAGCTTGGGCGGGCTATGAAGAGGGCAAGGCTGCCTGCGAGGCGTGGATCGAGAACATGAACGACGCCGAGGGCAGCAAGAAGGCGGCAGCGGCGCTCGTCAAGGCATGCGAAGGCTGCAAGGACTGCGGCTGTGAAGCGGATGCGCTCGTCAAGGAAGTGCTCGCGGATAAGGACTGCCTCGTCAAGAAGTCCTTCTGGATCATCGGCGGCGACGGCTGGGCTTACGATATCGGTTACGGCGGTCTCGACCACGTCCTTGCCTCCGGCGAAGACGTCAACGTGCTCGTCCTCGATACCGAAGTCTACTCCAACACGGGCGGTCAGGCAAGTAAGTCCACCCCCATCGGCGCGGTCGCGAAGTTCGCTTCGAGCTGCAAGCGCGTGAAGAAGAAGGACCTCGGCATGATCGCTGCGACCTACGGCTATGTGTATGTCGCTCAGTGCGCGATGGGCTCGGATAAGGCACAGCTTGTCAAGGCCCTCAAGGAAGCGGAAGCTTACCACGGCCCTTCGCTCATCATCTGCTACGCGCCCTGCATCAACCACGGCATCAACATGACGAAGTCGCAGGCAGAGGAGAAGGCGGCAGTCGACTGCGGTTACTGGCAGCTCTTCCGCTACAACCCCGAACTTGCCAAGGAAGGCAAGAACCCCTTCGTCCTCGATTCCAAGGATCCCACGGGCGATTATCAGGCGTTCATCCTCGGCGAGACGCGCTACGCTTCCCTCAAGAAGACGCAGCCCGCCGTTGCAGAGGAGCTCTTCAAGGAGACTGAAGAGGCTTCCAAGGAGCGCCTTGCAGGCTACAAGCACCTCGCGGCAAAGGAATAAGCACCCGCGCGGTCTGAAACCGCAAAACTTACGAGAGGGACGGCCCCGAAGGGCCGCCTCTCTTTTTGTTTGCTTATCCGAATGCAAAACCAGCAGGACATTCGCGCCCTGTCTCCCGCCGCTCTCCGCGAATATTTTTTGGCAAGATGTTGACAATACCATTCGGACGTGCTACAATACCACTCGGGCGTACCATACGCCCAGATCAATCGCAAGGAGTGTTACTATGACTTTTTGGGAAAAGATCGTAAGCGGCGTCGGCGCCTTCTGGGAGCAGTTCGTGAACAACACGGGGCTCACCATCGTCCGCACGCTCGCCTTTCTCGTTTTGGGGCTCGTCGTCATCCGCATCGTGCAGATCATCGCCCGCTCCGCCTCGCTCAAAAGCAGGCGGCTCGACCGCGCCGCCTCCACCTTCGTGCTCTCCATCCTCACGGTGGTGCTGTATATCGCGCTCGTCATCGTGCTCGTCAGCTCTCTGGGCTTCTCTACGGCAGGCATCATCGCGGCGTTTTCCGCCGTCGCCCTCGCCGTCGCCCTCGCCTTGAAGGACAGCCTCGGCAGCCTTGCGAACGGCGTCATCATCATCTTCACGAAGCCCTTCAAGAAGGGAGACAGCGTCAAGATCGGCGACTACACGGGCAGCGTGCAGGAGATCCGCCTCTTCAACACCAAAATTTTAACGCCCGACAACGACACCGTCATCATCCCCAACAGCGACGTTTTGGGGAGCGAGCTCGTCAATTACAGCACCATGCCCATGCGGCGCATCGCCTTCAACTTCTCCGTTGCCTACGGCGAAGACCCCGAGACGGTCAAGCGCGTCGTGCTCGAGGGGGTGAAGGCCATCCCCAACGTCGTGGATACGCCCGCGCCCTCCGTCGTCATCACCGACTATCAGGCGAGCGCCGTCGGCTATTCCGTGCGCGTGTGGACGCCCAACGAATTTTACTGGACGACGCACGCCGCCATCCGCGACACCGTGCTGAAAGTGCTCAACGAGAACGGGCTCGAGATCCCCTACGACCGCCTTGAAGTCACGATGCGCCCCAATGCTTCCTACGGAGGTGACGAAAAATGAACGTCTTTCTGCTGTTGACCGATGCTGCCGAACCCGTCGCCGAAACCGCCGGAACTTCGGGCGAACTGCTCCTCAACTATCTCATCTACGCCGTCATCATCGTCGTCGGCATCCTCATCCTGCTGCTCCTGAGAAGGGCTTCCCGCCTGCCTTCTCATGCGGAAGTCAAGGAAAAGATCGCCGCCTTCTCCGCCGCCCTTGCCGCCGCGGACGAGAGCGCGCCCGAGCACCTTGTAGAGCGGCTCAACCGCGCCAATAAGCTCCTCGGCGACTGCGACAAGCTCATCTACGCAACGAGCGCCATCGCTCAGAAGGAGCGCGACAGCGATATGGACGGCGTGTGCACCCTCCTCGAAGGCGCGCGGGAAGAGCTCTCCGCCTTCCGCAACGGGGGCGGCACGGAAGCCTGGCGCCTGCACGAGGCGCGCACCCGTACCGAAGGCAGCCTTGCCACGATGGAGCGCATCCTCGAGCGCGACAAGGCGCTCAAAAAGAACAAAAAGCGCGCCTGAACGCACCTGTGATAACACTTCGGCGCCGCCGCGCGGGCAACTGCCCGCGCGGCGGCGCCTCTTTTTGCGGGCTGCCTTTTTGTCCTTCTCCGCCCCTGCTTCCGTTCAACAAATTCCCCTCTTGAAATCTGCCCGCCGATATGCTATACTGTGGATAAGTTAGGTAAGGAGGAGATCATGGACATATCCAACGCATCGCGGTTCATCAACAGCTACAACCGCATCGAAGCGCAGCTAAAACTCGTGTATAACGCCAAGGCGACGCAGAATTTTACCGATCTCGTCAAGCGGTGTTCCGACCTCGACATCACCGTCCGCCGCTATGAAGCCGAGCTCATCGACTACGGCAAGCTGAGGAACGCCATCGTCCACCGCTCGGACGGGGGCGCGGGCGAGACGGTCATCGCCGTTCCCTGCGACGAGGTCGTGCGGCACATCGAGTTCATCGAAAAGCTCTTGTGCCACCCGCCCCGCCTGATGGACGCCATCAAGGTGAAGAAGGTCACCTCCGTCTTTGCCGATAAGCCCGCTATCTCCGCCGTGGAGACGTTTGCCGCCTACCGTCAAAAGACGCTGCTCGTCTACGACCACGGCACCATGATCGGCGCGGTCAACACCTATCTTCTCTACTCCAAGATCTTGCAGTGCGCGGCTTCGGGCAAGAGCGTCACCGATTTTTTGCTCACGACCCCCTGCCGCGAGCTCGTGGACGAGGAGGAGATGAAGCGCTATCTCATCGTGAGCCAGGAGGCGACCGTCTTCGACGTCTTTGTCGCCTTCGAAGAAAAGCGCGACCTCACCGCCGTCATCGTCACCGAAAACGGCGTGTTCGGCGAAAAGGCGCTCTCCATCATCACCCCCTCCGACTTCCCCCGCATCAACCGCTTCCTCGAAAACTACAACGCCAAGCCGTTTTAAGCCCTTCGGCGTGCCTATGCGGGCTTATGCGGCACGATTTGAAAATGCGAAAAACTTTTCCGAAAAAAAGTTGCAGAAAAGGCAAAAATTTTTCACCAAAACGCTTGACAAAAACAAAATGTGTGCTATAATGTAGGCACAACAAGGAAGTAACCAACACGGCGGACCTCGATCGGATCCCAAGAAAGCCAAGTTTTACCTTCCCGATCAAAGGAAAGTTTCCAAAAGGAAATTTCTTTGAACAAAAGAATATCAGTTTGATCTGTGGACGATCCCGAAACGGGATCGAAACCAAAGTTCTTTTGGAACAAGAATTTCTCTTGAAGAAATGCCTCCCCCCAATCGGTAAGAAAAAATTCGGAACTGCTTTCGATCAAGAAAAAGGAATTCCTTCCACAGACGGTTTATTTCAAGCGCAGGAATAAAACGGGAAACGCAGTGGAACGTTACCAATTGTTGGACGGATATTTTATCTGAAGCTCGAAACCCTTCAAATCGCATTCAGAAGGAACAAAGTCTTTGGCAATTTGAAAAGAATTTTTCAAAACGAAAATTTTGAAAGAACTTTTTGGATCGGGTCAAAGAAAGATTTCAGGAAAGAGCAAAGGAACAATATTCAGAACGGATAAGATGAAAACTTGGAAGATCTGAAGATCGGAAATTTGTTCGGGGCCTGAAAAATAAGAAACGACACGGAATGGATGGGAAGAAAAGAGCAAGAAGATCGTAAAAGGGAAAGAAAAATTTTTCCGGATCGTGAATTTGACCGAAAGAAAAAAGTAGGGAAAAGCCTGTAAGTTCGATCCAAGAGGAATACTTTTCGGAATCAACGGTCGGACAAAAGATCAAATATTCGTCAAATAGCGGTGCATCATCCGATGCACCGCTTACTTTTTTGTAAAGGTCATTTTCAGCCAAGCGCCCCCACCCTGAATGCGTCCAAAAAAGGCGGAGCTCCCCTCTTCGCTCCGCCGCGTGCAAATTTTATATGACAAGCGCGCTCAGGCTGCTCCCTCACAAGAACAGTTGCGGCGCGGCGGAACATTCCGCCGCGCCGCCTCTTATTTAAAAATTTAGATTTGTCGCTTTGACAAACTATATTTTTCAAGCGCTCTTATTTTCTATCATCCGATAAACTTTTTCAGACCAATCCCATATATCTTTGCAATCATTCTCAATATAAATGATCCTGTCTTTTAATTCACAAGGGATATGCGATCGCAATTTCTCTTTTAATTTCATGGGAATTACGATCTTATATACCCAATCTTTCAGAACGATCTCATCCTTGACCTTGATCGGCAGCACACCGTCACACACGGCATTCGGATGCTTTAACAGCCGATCGTATTGAAAGTAAAATCTCACGCCGGACTCAAAACGAGTGCTCAGCTCCTCTTCATTCGGGAAATGCCCCAACGCCCGCTCCATGACCAACCGATCCCCCGCTTGGCAGTTCCCCCACGCAAACATGATGTATTCAAAATAGTCCGCAGGATCGGTTGCCGCATTTCTGTCCTCACTGATCAAGACTTCGACGGGAACTTGCCGCACATTTACCGCAGAGAGCAACTTGCCGCATGCAAAGATCTTGATCGCGTTGTCGGCAGATGTGGTGTGGCATACATGATCGGTAACGCAGCCTTTTCTGTACGGACAAGCAGTGCACTCCGTCAGCAGTTTCGGGCGAGGTACGGAAAGATAAGCTTCTTTTCGCTTGATGCCATCCAACACTGTCCGCAATGCGTCTTTGTCTTCACATTCGATGCTGCAAGTTCTGCCATGTTTCTCTTCATATTCTATGAACTCAATGATCGTTTTGATCTCCCAATCGGAAACCTTCGGATAATTGGAGAGTTTTTTATAAAACACGCCGTCCCAAACTTCTGTGCAGTCAAAATCACCTATTTTTATCAGCATATACTCCTTGTGTTTGCAAGCCGTAAAATGAAGCTCCTAGTTTATTTTATCATATGATCGGCATAAATTCAAGTACGTTCTTTCAGATTTACAGATCATGTTCCGCCCCTGCTCACCGCCATGCGATCGACAGGGCAGTCATGCGCCAAAACAAGGCAAAATCTGCCCGAGACAAGACCATTTCCGTCTGCACCGATCCTTCTGCGATTTGTTGTCTTCCCGCTTCTTCCCAAAACTTTTCACACAAAACGGGCGGCATTTTCCGATGCCGCCCGATTTTGTTCTTCCGGAGATCTCCGCCCCTTCTCCCGCCCACTTGACATAGGGAAGGAGCCGTGTGTCAGAGGTTCGGCGCAAGGCGGAAGGTGTGCGGCGCGTCCTCTTCGCGGAAGATCGCGCTTTCCAGCATCTTGACGGCATGCTCCGCCATTTCGCGCAAGGAAAGGCAGAGCTCCCCCGCCCCTTCACCGTAAACTGCCGCACAGTACTGCTTCGCATCCAAAAGCGGCGCACAAGTTTCGGCGAGCGCCCGATCGGCAAAGAGATAATGTTCTTCGGGGTGCGCCTTGACGTATTCTTGAAGCGCGGAAAGGGAATGAACGAGAAAGAGCGTATCCCCGTTCATTGCCGCGCGCAGATCGTCGAGATAGGGCGCATTGCGGTAAGGATAGGCGGCATAGGTGAGCGTTTTGCAACGGAGCCGCTCTTTTGCAGCGGCGATGAGCGCCGCGTGGTCGACGAACGCCTTAAAAAAGAGCGGATCGTCCACGATCATCCCGACGGCGACAATGGGAACAAAGCAGCTCTCTTTGAGAGAGTAAAATTCCTCCTGCGTCAGATCGATGCAGAGGATGCCCTCGGGCATCTCTTTGGGGCATCCTTCTTCGCCCGCGGGGAAAAGGAGAACGCCGTACCCCGCCTCGCGAAGGGCATTTTGGAGCGCATGGAGGAGGGAAAAGTAGTGCGCGTTTTGAAGAGCGCAGTCGCTCTCGGGCACGCAGATGCCGACCAGCCCGCTCTTTTTGCCCGCAAGCTGCCGCGCGACGGAAGAGGGCGTATATTGGCGCAGATTGCAGATCTGCAACACCTTTCTTCGCGTCTCTTCGCCGATCTTGACGTCCGTCCGCCCGTTGACGATATAGGAGACCGTCGCCGTCGAGACGCCCGCCTCGCGCGCGATGTCGTCGATGGTGACCCCCTTTGCCGTGCGCCCGCGCCCGGCGCCCTTCCGGTAGCCGAGCTCGCGGCAGACAGAAAGCACCCTTTCGCGCGTCGCTTCGGCGACCTTGATGTCCGTCCTGCCGCTCAGCACATAGGAGACCGTCGCCGAGGACACCCCCGCCGCCCTTGCGACCTCTGCGATCGTCACGTTTTTTTGCCTTTCTTCGCGTTCCATACGGCTATTGTACCCGAAACGGGTGCAAAAGTCAACGGGGTTTCTTGATCGAACCGCTTAAATAAATTTTTAGAAACTATTTTTCCCGAAACTATTGACAGAATGAAAATGTGTGCTATAATTTACTTAACCGATTAAATAAATCGCCTTCGGGCGAATGGTAAGGAGGAAAACACAAATGACCAACAAGCTGCGCAAAACGATGAGCCTTCTCACGGGGCTGGTGTTTGCATTCGTGCTCGCCTTCGGCGTCCTGGCTGCCTGCATGGACACGGAGGAGACGCCCCGCTTTACGGTGACCTTCCTCGACGGGGAGAGCGTCATTGCCGAGCGGGAAGTGGAAGAGGGCGGCACCGTCGCTTCCTTCACGCCCGAAGACGAGGGCTACGAAAAGGAGGGCTTCGTCTTTGAAGGCTGGTATGCGACGGCGGACTTCACGCATGACTGGAGCTTTGATACCGTCATCGAAAAGGACACCAACGTCTATTCGATGTGGTCGTCCTCCAAGGAAGATACGCGGCAATGGCTCATCGCGGGCAGTTCTTCCGCAGGCGGGCCGCTCGCTACGATCGGCTGGAACGGCGGCCCCATCGCAGGGGAGAACGGCAATATCCTCAAAAAGACGGAAGGCAAGAACGAGTTTACCATCACCATCGACCTGTATGTGGGCGATCAGTTCCAATTCTGCATCATGGATGAGGAAGGCGTCTGGAACACAGACGACGCAAGCGGCGGCGGTGCGCGCGGCGGGCAGTACCTCGAAGAAAACGAATACATGAGCGCGCCCGGCACGGGGCTCGGCGACGGGCAGGTGAACATCACCGTCTCCGTAAGCGGCAACTATACGCTGACGCTCACCACGGACGCCGAGGACAAAAACGTGGGCTCCATCACGGTGGTGCGCAACGGCGACGCGCCCGAAGTGACCGTCGACCGCTCCGATTACACCTGGTATATCTACGGCAATTCGTCGGCAGAGACGAGCGCAGAGTCCGTGCTCGCGGGCACCAACTGGGGCGCGAACGTCGAATCGCTGCAATATTCCGCCTATGAGATGTTCAAGATCTCCGACAACGAGGCGGACGGCACGGGCACCTGGACGCAGACGTGGAAGCTTGCGGAGGGCGACGAGTTCCTGCTTGCGTACTGCCTCCTCAAGGAAGAGGGCGGCATCGCGGCGCAGGACGGCACGATGTTCTACTACCCCGACATCGACGAATTCAACGGCGAAGACGCCGCGTTCAAGAAGGCGGACGGCATGGGCAGCAACATCGTCGTCGTGGAAGGCGGAACGTACACCTTCACCCTCACCGTGACGCTCAATGCGGAGACAAATTCCCTCGAAGGCTCCATCGAAGTGGACAAGACGGCAGATCTTCTGACGTCCGAGCAGGAATGGAAGGTGCTGGGCGGCAGGCTCTCCTATGCGCAGGCCGTCGACCCCGCGACGGGCAACCTCACCATCGACGAAGCGACCTACAACGGCAAGACTTCGGTGTTTGCGGACAACAACTTCGGCGTGGGCGGCACCGTGCAGCAGCTTGAAGCGATCGATCCCGCCGAGGGCATGGCAAGAGAGTATGCGGTGACACTCGAACTCGTCGAAGGCGATTACTTCTACTTCTGCATCCCCATGGCGGTCCACGCGCCCTACCGCGAAGATACCTATTATACCCCCGCCTACACCTCCAAACTGGCGGTGGCGGAGGAACTGCCCGATGGCGTCGTTTCCGACTGGGCATGGGGCGGCAACCTGCTCTGCACCGAGGCGGGTAGCTACACCTTCACGGTCTCTGTTGCGGCGGACGGCACGCTCGCGCTGACGGTAGAAAAAGCATAATAAAACGCGGTATCGGGGCGGTGCATACCGCCCCGATGCTCCTAAAAGGGAGGAAGCCGACATGAACAAAACGGCGATCTGCCATATCCCCGGATCCCAATATTCCTTTGCATACGGCGAACAGGAACTGCGCATCCGCCTGCGGGCGGAAAAGGGCGATCTCGACCGCGTCACCCTCATCTATGCGGTCAAATACGACTGGCTGAAAGAGAGAAAAACCGTCTCCATGCAGAAAAGCTATACGGACGAGCTCTTTGACTACTACACCGCCGAGCTCATCGTCCCCGACTCGCGCATCGGATATGTGTTCTATCTCGAAAGCGGGAAAGAGGCCTACTACTATTCCGAAGAGGGGCTCACCGTCGATTACGACCACGAAAAGAGCTATTACAACTTCTTTCAGCATCCCTATATCAACGAGGCGGACGTCCACCGCAAAGTCGGCTGGTGCGATCATGCAGTCTTTTATCAGATCTTTATCGACCGCTTCCGCATGGGCGACACCAAGAAGGATACGAGCTACATCAACAAACAATGGGGCGAGATCCCCGACCCCAAGAGCTTTTACGGCGGCGACCTTCGGGGCATCCGCGAAAAGCTCGGCTATCTCGAAGAACTCGGCGTCAACGCCGTCTACTTGACGCCCGTCTTTTCCTCGCCGAGCAACCATAAGTACGACACCGTCGACTACTTCCGTGTCGATAAGATGTTCGGCTCGGACGAGGACTTAAAAGCGCTCGTTGAAGAGGCGCACGCAAGGGGCATCCGCATCGTATTGGACGCCGTGTTCAACCATTGCAGCATGCACTGCGCCGAATTCCGGGACGTGCTCGAAAAGGGGCGGGCATCGCGGTATTTCGATTGGTTTTTGATCCGCGGCGAAAAGCCCGACCCCGAAGAGGGCAACTACGAGTGCTTTGCCGCCTGCCGCTATATGCCCAAATGGAACACGAGCAATAAGGAAGTGCAGAACTTCCTCATCGGCGTGGCACTGCATTGGATGAGAGAGTGCCACATCGACGGCTGGCGGCTGGACGTTGCGGACGAAGTTTCGCACGATTTCTGGCGGCGCTTCCGCAAGGCGGTGAAAGCGGAGAACGAGGACGCCATCCTCATCGGCGAGAGCTGGCACGACGCCGCGCCCTGGCTGAGAGGCGATGAATTCGACGGCATCATGAACTACTCGTTCACCAAAGCGTGCATCGACTTTTTCGCCAACAGGACGCGGACTGCCGAAAGTTTTACGGCGCGGCTCAACGAACTTCTGATGCGCAACACCGATCAGGTCAACGAGATGATGCTCGATCTTCTCGACAGCCACGATACCGAACGCTTTTTGACGCTGACGGGCGGCGACCGCGACGCGCTCATCCTGGCGCTCGCCGTCCTCTTCTTCTTCCCGGGGATGCCCTGCATCTGCTACGGCACGGAGATCGGCATGGAGGGGGAATACGAGCCCGACTCCCGCCGCACCTTCGACTGGGACGAAACGCATTGGGATAAAACCATCTTTTCGGCCGTCCGCTCTCTGACGGCGCTCCGCCCCAGGATAAGCGGAAGGGCGCGCATCTATGCACAGGGAGAGCTCGTCGTCATCGAGCGGGAAAAACTCACGCTAGCCGTCAATGCGACGGCGGGCCCCTTGACGTTTGAGGGGCAGAACTGCTATCATATCATCGGGGCTCGTTCCTATCTCATTCTCGATCTGGAGGAAACAGTATGAAACGCGGAAAAGTATTTGCACTGTGCCTTGCCGCGGCGCTCTCCGCCGCAGCGCTTACCGCCTGCGGGGAACGCACGAGCGGCGGCACGTTCACCTACGAAGAACTCATGGCAAAGTTTGAAGGCGACATCGAACAAAATGCCGTCATCCGTGTCCTCGACAATCAGATGGCGGTGGAGACGGGGCATCTTCAGGAAGTTCTGGACGCCTTCAACGAGCGGTACGCAGAATACAACGTGCAGGCGGTGGACGCCAACATGGATCAGTACGTCGACCTCGAACAGAACGGCCCCGACGGGTACGGACCCGACGTTTTATATCAGGCGAACGATATGCTCATGCGCTATGCGGAGGGCGGGCATATCCTGCCCCTCCCCACCGAGCAGCTCGACATTGATGCGATCCCTCAAACGGTGATGGACGTTTACAAGCTTGAAACGTACGGGCTCGACCTTTACTACGGCATGCCCGTGGCGCAGCAGTCCACCGTCCTCACCTACCGCAAAGACCTGCTCCCCGCAAATTGGGAGGAAGAATGGGACGACGACCAAAACGGCATCCCCGATATGGTGGAGACGATGAACGGGCTCTACGCATACAGCAAACAGGTGAAAGAGAGCTCCTCGGGGGCGAAATACGGCCTGTATATGTCGCTCGTCGACCAGTACTTCAATACGGGATACCTGCTCTCCTACGGGGCGTATGTGTTCGGCGAAACGCACGACGACATCGGCCTTGCCGCAGAAGGCGCGGAAACCGGCCTCAACTTGTTCCGCGATCTTGCGGGCGTTCTGGGCTCCACCTGCATCTCGCAGAACGCGACGACGCAGGTCGCGACCTATCTCACCAACGCGGCGGGCACGGCGTTTTGCACCATCGGCACGCCCGACTGGCTGACGACCTTCCAGGAAAATCTGACCCAAACCTATATGCGCGACGGCATGACGGAAGAAGAAGCAGCGGCTGCCGCAAAGGAAAACCTTGTCGTTGTGGCGCCCCCGCGCCTTCCCAAGGACGGCAACATCACAAAGGAGCTCACGGACATCGAGGAAGAGACGTTTGCTCCCACGACGATGGGCGGCGTCAACGCCTTCGGCATCAGCTCCTACACGAAGTACCCCAAAGCGAGCCTTGCCTTTGTGAAGTTCGTCTCGGAATATGAAAACCTCAGATGGCGCAGCGAAGCCCTGGGCGCCGTTCCCGCCCGCACCGACCTTGCCGAAGAGCTCGGCGGCGTTTCCGAAGTGCTGAGCGGGCGCGTCTCTTCGGGACTCGTCTATATGATGCCCTCGACGCGCGATACGCAGTATATCTGGGATCCCCTCTCGTCGCTCTTCAACGACGTGGCGACGGACAACACGACGCGCGAGACGCCCGTCTATACGACGAAGGAAGCGCTCAAAGGCGCGCTCGAAAAGCTCGTTTCCGACATCCGTTCGGCGATGGCGGTCGGCGACATCTCGTAAAGGAGGCGCACCATGCAGGCAAAACACCAATCGTTTGCACGGGGGAGCCCGTACTCCGACTACCGCGTCAGGCTGAGCTGCATCTTCATGGGGCTGGGGCAGCTCTTCTGCCACCAGTTCATCAAAGGCACGCTTTTACTGCTCTTTGAGATCGGCTTTATCCTCTTCCTCGTCTTTCAGGGCGTCGAAAACATCATCGGGCTCTTCACGCTCGGCACGACGGAGGGCGTTCCCATCATGGGCATCGAGGGCGACAACTCCGTCTCCATGCTCGCATGGGGCATCACGACGCTCTTTCTCATCGCCTTCTTTGTGCTCGCCTATCATGCGAATATCAAGGACGTCATCTTCACCGTGCGGGAGATCGGGCGGGGCAGCCGCGTGCGCAATTTCCGCGAGAGCTGCAGGACGCTCCTCAATCAGAAGTTCTATGTGCTGACGCTCGCCCTGCCCCTCGCTTTCGTGTGCATCTTCAACGTGATGCCCATCGTGTTCACGGCGCTCGTCGCCTTCACCAACTACGGCGGCGAGATCGTACCGCCCAAACTCGTGAGCTGGACGGGCTTTCAGAGCTTCCGCGTCATCTTCACGATGAGCGAATACATCGGCACGATGGGCAAGATCCTCGTCTGGAACGTGCTGTGGGCGTTCGGTTCGACCTTCCTCGTCTACTTCGGCGGGCTGGGGCTGGCACTTTTATACAACGCGAAGTGCCTCAAATTCAAGCGGTTCTGGCGCGTCTTCCCCATGCTCGCCTACGCCATCCCAAGCTTCATCACCTTGACGGGCTTCTGCTTCATGTTCTGTGACAGCGGGCCCATCGTGTGGCAGCTCAAAGCGCTCGGCTGGGTCAAAGAGACGTTCACCATCATCTCGTACGACTCCAAATGGTCGCTCCGCCTTCTCGGCTTCTTCTGCTGCGCGTGGATCGGCGTCCCCTCCGTCATGTTCCTTGCGACGGGCATCCTCTCCAACGCGAGCAAGGATATGTACGAGGCGGCGCGGCTGGACGGCGCGAACGCGTTCCAGCAGTTCCTCTATCTGACGCTCCCCTTCGTGCTGTTCGCGACGACGCCCGTCATCATCAGCACCTTCATCAACCAGTTCAACAACTTCTCCATCTTCTACTTCCTGCGGCCCGAAACGGTGTACGCGCCCGGCTACTTCAACGCCAACAGTTCCGATCTTCTCATCAACTGGATGTATAACCTGACGGTGGAAAACGGGCTGTATTCGCTGGGATCGGCTTTGAGCCTCATCCTGTTCGCGTTCATGGCGCTCTTCTCGCTCGTCGCGTACGTCACCTCACCCGCCTACAAAAAGGAGGACACCTACCGATGAAACGCACATTATTCCGCCCCGAGCGGGCTTTGAAAACGGCGCTCGTCTACCTCCTCGTCCTTCTTGTGAGCTTTCTCTTCGCCTTCCCCTGCGTGTGGCTGGTGCTTTCGGCGTTCAACGCGGAAGGAGATCTTCTGACGCTCGAGGGCTTCTTCCCTGAACGTTACAGCTTCGATACCTTCCGCCGCCTCTTCACCGAGACCAACAAGTACGACTATCCGCGCTGGTTCGGCAACACCTTCTTCGTGGCGGCGGTGAGCTGCGTCATTTCGACCTTCCTCGTCATCGCGGTCGCCTATACCATCTCTCGCTACCGCTTCAAGAGCAGGAAGGCGCTCATGAAGGCGACGCTCATTTTGGGCATCTTTCCCAACTTCATGAACATGACGGCGCTCTTCGTTATCATGACGCAGCTGCACCTCATCAACAATTTATGGGGGCTCGTCCTTTTATACAGCAGCGGCTCGGCGATGGGATTTTTGGTGCAGAAAGGCTTCTTCGATACCATCCCCGGCACCATCTACGACGCCGCCACGCTGGACGGCGCGAGCGATTTCCGCGTCTTCGTCTCCATCACGCTGCCCCTTTCCAAGCCGATGATCGTCTACACGGCGCTCACCGCCTTCGTGTGGCCGTGGGCGGACTTCATGCTCCCGAGCATGCTGCTCGTCGATAAGTCCTCCTGGACGGTCGCCGTCGGGCTCAATTCGCTCGACGACAGCGAATTTTCCGTCTTTGCGGCGGGCTCCATGTTCGTGGCGGTGCCCATCATCGCGCTGTATGTGGCGCTCTCCAAGTACCTCATCGAGGGCGGCTCGGCAGGCGCCGTCAAAGAATGACCCCTCCCTCCGCACGCGGCGGAACGTTCCCTCCCCCGTTCGCTCCGCACGCAGCGGGGCGCCCTCCCCCTTCGCTCCGCCGCGTGCAAATTTCCTACGGCAGGCGCGCTTTGGCGGTTCCCCGCCTTCGCGCCGCCAAAACCGTTTTACACAAAAAGGCTGTCCTTCGATCGGACAGCCTTTTTTCATGCCGTTCAAGAGGAAAACCATTCCCGCACGATAAACACCACAGTGATCACTTTTGGGCAAATAGAAATTATGATCTGCAACTCTGAAATTCGCCTCGTTATCGGATCAGTTCTTCTATCGTGCAGTGCAGCGTCTGCGCAAGGGAATATAATGTTTCTGCCTGCGCTTTTGCGATATCGACGGTGCCCTGTTCGTATGCCTTTATCGTGCGCAGAGGCACGTTGGAAAGGTTGGCAAGCTGCGTTTGGCTGAGTTTGCGTTTTTGCCTGATCGATTTCAAAGGACAGATCGGTTTAAGATATTTTGCGATCAAATCCATGCTGTGCATGATGTCCATTTCGTGATAGGGGAAGTAATGCCCCAGGATCGTACTGCACGGCATTGCGGCTATGATAGCTGCATATGGCTTATTGAAGTACCACTGCGCATAGGCAAGCACCCAGCCCACCCAATACTCGGGCGATGCATAGCTGCTTGTTTCTATATTCAGCGGTTCATTGTCCAATATCAGTGCCAAAAGTTCATTTGCCGATTTCCCCAGCGCATAGACGGGATCGGCAGTCTCGAGTGCGCGGCAGACGGGAGACGACAGGAAGTTTTGCGCAAAGGCATCGATCTCGATATGCTCTTCCAAGACGGCAAGTTCAAACATGGCAGACACCTTTCTTTGGATGATATCGAGGAACTGTTCATTGTAGGCGTGGATCATCGGGCTTGATACCTCCTCGGATAATATCGGCAAGATAAAGGTCATCCGGCGAGAGCACCCCTCTCCGGTTGCTCAAAAATTCCATGCGCGCCTGTTCGTTCCGGGCTTTCCGCAGGGGGTAATAGGTAGCGGCATCGGCAGCTTCATATCCCAAAAACCGTAGCTGTCCAAACGACTTTTGCGACATCAAAACGACCTGCTCGCCCAAATTTCCCAATTTCAATGCTTCCGAAAGCCGCTGAACGGAAATCGTATTGTTCAGAAAGCTCTCTGCGTAGGCAAAATAGGAATCATCGGCGCGGTATCCTTTGATCACGTCATACGCATGGACTGGGAGAGCGAAATGTTCGACGAGATACCGCTTCCCCGCCTTTATAATATCATTTTTGAGCGTAAAAACACGGTTTTGTAAAAGCAGGGTGATCCAATGCAACGTAGTAAAGCCCTTTTGCGAAAGGTCAAGTATTTTCAACCCTTGCAGATCCAGCAAATACCGATTTGCATACCCGTCGCGATCTTCTTCTACCGCCCATTCTTTGGCAAGCGCGAGAGACTGCGTGCAATAAAAGCCGCGTCCGTAATCGTTGTGCGGTTTGCCTTTCCCGAATACGGGCTGTTCGATCACGGAAACAGAGCCGTGATATAACGTTACTTCAGCCATATGATTCGTCTCCTGTACGGATATTATATCATTGCAATGTCCCTTTGTCAAGTCCAAATAAGGAAATTCAGCAAAAGCCTGCATTGACTCTCTCCCATCTTCATGCAGAGATAAGCCCGATAAGAACAAACATCACAAAAAATTTTCGGAAATTTCAAAAAAGGTCTTGACAGAATGAAAATATGTGCTATAATCAAGTCGTACTGAAACAGTTCAGTAACACTATTTTCGGAGGGAATTGAGGTGAAAAAGCTGAAGTGGATCGTTATGGCACTTGTTCTAGTGCTGGGCATGGCTGCATTTGCGGCTTGTAAGCAGGATGAGCCCGAAACGCCCGTCTTTACCGTCACTTATTATGACGGCACGACCGTCTTGAAGACGGAAGAAGTGGAAAAGGGCGGTCACGCGACCTATTGGGAACCCGAAGCCAAAGAGGGCATGGAGTTCTCCGATTGGTATGTCGATGCGGGGCTCAACCGCGTCTTTGACTTCGAGGGAGAGTCCATCACTGCCGACAGGAGCCTGTATGCAGGCTATGTTGCAGTCGGTACCGACGATACGCGCACTTGGGCGATCGTGGGCAGCGGGCAGGGAGACATCCTCTCGTCGAGCGCCTGGGGAACGGTCATCACCGACGTCCATGCGCTGGAAAAGACGGAGGGTGAAAACGAGTTTACGATCACGCTCGATCTCTATGAGGACGATCAGTTCCAGTTTGCGACGGATACGAGCTGGATGAACCAGCGCGGCTTCGGCTATATCCCCCTTGCCGACCGCACCATGACGGTGGACGGCGAGGAAGTGACACCCTTCTCGGGCGGCGGCGGGATCGGCGAGACTGCCGACAAGCAGAGCAACATCACCGTCGAATACCCCGGGAACTACACCTTTACGCTGACGACCTATCCCGACGAGGACTACTATGACGACAACGTCAATAATGGGCAGGTCTCCATCAGCAATTTCGATACCATTACTTACGAATACAACGGACCTGCCGCAGAGCTTTCCTCCACCGTGACTGAGTTCTACATCAAGGGGCAGGATATCACACAGTGGGGCGATATGTATAATCCCGCTACGCAGATGACGCGCGTCGGCTCCACCTATACGCTCACCGTCTATCTGAAAGCGGGCGACCAGGTCATGTTCACGAGCCTGAACGTTGACCGTGAGACGGGGGAAAGCACAGTCGGCACGACGTACATCAATGTGACCAACCTCGACGAAGAGAGCGCTTCGCTCTTTACGGCGGCGGGCAACAACATGACCGTCAACACGTCGGGCGAATACACCTTCACCTACGATGCAGACAGCAAAACACTCAGCGCGGCGCTCGATGAGGATGCGACGCTTGTAGAGGCGGACTATTATCTCGACGGCAGCTTCGGCGGGCTTTCCTGGAACCAATCGTTCTACGATCCCGACTACAAGTTTGCCGCTGCGGGGAACGACGTCTATACCCTTGACGGCATCGAACTTGCCGCCGGCGACGAGATCGTCATCCAATCGTTCACACAGGGCGCGACGGAAGAGAGCGGCGAGAAGCTTGCTGCCTACAACTTCCGTTACTACCGCGGCACGGACGGCGCCTTCGAGGCGGCGGACGCGGGCAATAACAACTACAACATTGCCGTCGTGACGGCGGGAACGTACAATATCGAATTTGACGCTTATGCCAAGATCATCACCATCGTGCCCGCCGATATGCAGCACACGGTGTATATCAAGGGCAGTTTCGTCGAAGGCTGGAAGATCACCGACGAAAACGGTGAACTCATCGACGATTATAAGCTCGAAGAAACTTCGGACGGCGTGTTTGAGATCACGATGACCATCACAGACGAGATGGTAGCGGATGGCGCGACGTGGCAGGCAGGGCTGCAGCTCGATACGACGACGGGCAACGACGGCACGTTCCTCGGCGCAGGTGCGCTGGGCGATGACGCGGCAGACAATGCCAACGCGCTCTTCCGCCCCGAAACGGGCAACAACCTCACTTCGACGACGGCAGGGACATACCGCTTTGTGTATGACCTCAATACGGGCAAATTGATTATTTACAAAGTAACGGCTTAACGGACACAAAGATCGGACGGCTTTTAAGCCGTCCGATCGGATTTTTAAGAAACTCTGAAGATGTGCTGCTTACAGGGTTCGTGCGAAAGCGCAAGGCGGATACACGCGGCAGCGCGTTCGGCGGTCCTCCTCTCCAATCCATCGGGGCAGAACACGTCTTTTCGGCCCGAGAGCGCTTCAATAAGCACCGTCTGCGTGATGAAACAATTTCCTTCGGGAATGGAGGCAAGGTCGGAAAGCCCGCGCACAAAGGTGACGTTTTCAAACGCCCCTTCGATTTCCCTTTTCAGCGTTTCGTCGCGGGGCGGGATGCAGACATAGCGGTAAGGAGCTTGAAAATGCGCGTCCGCCTGCGCTCTGAGCGCCGCATAGTCGGGCGCGATCTCAAAGAAGAGCGCATCGTCGATGCGGCAGTCCACCGAAAGGATGGGGATAAAATTGCTTTCGCCGAGCGCGAAGAACTGCTCTCTCGTCAAAAAAAATGTGACGATGGCGTCCGCCGTGTTGACGCGCTCGGGAACGGACGGCAAAAGCACGATATTTGCGTCCTCTTCGCGCGCGACGGCGATGAGTTCCTCCAAAAAATCAAGGCACATCGCCCGTTCGAGGGCGTTGAGATCGGAAGGAAGATAGACGCCGAACATCTGCCGCGCGACGGCGGTGCGCATATTCTGCGCAAAGGCGTTGGGGCGGTAGCCGAGCATATTGACGACCTGCCACACCTTCTTTTTTGTCTCTTCGCTGATCTTCTGATCCTTTCGGTCGTTGAGGACGTAAGAGACGGTCGCCTTGCACACGCCCGCCGCCTCGGCGACATCCTTGATCGTAACTTTTTTGTTCATAGTTCTCATTATAATCGGAATTTTGTATTTTGTCAATATCGTGGAGCAAACGTATGCAAGAACAGGCAATGTATCACAAACCGGAGACGCAGTACGCATATGCCCTCTCCGAAAACAGCGTGGCGCTGCGGCTGAGGACGGCAAAGGAGGATACCCCGGAAGTTTCGGTACTCTACGGCGGAAAGTATGATTTTGCCCGAAAGCGCCGCGAAAAAGCCATGCGCCTTTGCTGTTCCGACCGCCTTTTCAACTATTATACGGCGGAGCTGGAGCTTTCCGACGTGCGCCTTGTCTATGTCTTTCGCATCCGGGAAGGAGGAAAGACCTACTATTATTCGGAGGACGGGCTTTCGGAACACTTCGCCTTCGATCTGA
>DXAJ01000043.1 GCA_019117085.1 Candidatus Gallimonas gallistercoris | reverse complement strand
TGCCTTCGCTGCTCTTCAAGCGGCGGCATTTGGAGAGGATCTCCGCAGGCGTGACGCGGGAAGAGTCGTCGATGAAGATCTTGCTCTTCTGCATTCGATCGGAAGCGAGCATGAGCTTTTTCCAATCGGACTGCTGCAATTTCCCCGAGAGCGCCTTTTCCATGCTCACGTTCGCGTAGGCGCACATGAGGCGCTGCACGATCTGGATGCGCGGCATTTCGAGCGAAAAGACCGCGGCAACGCCGTTCTTGTGCAGGCAGGCGTTTTCGACGATGTTCATGGAAAGCGAGGTCTTCCCCATGCCGGGGCGGGCGGCTAGCACGATGAGGTCGGACTTTTGCAGGCCGTTCGTGATGCGGTCGAAGTGCTTGAAGCCCGTCTCGACGCCGCGGAAGGCGTTGGGGTCGGACTGGATGTTTTCGAACTTGCCCAAGACTTCCTGGATGGTTTCGCCGTCTTCCATGCCCATGAGGGCGTTGTTGTCTTCCCGCTTGGAGATATCGTAGACCGCCTTTTCCGCAAAGGAAATGGCGTCGCGCTCCTCCTCTCCCTTCATGCTGTTCTCGATGATGTCCTTCGCGGCGCGGATGAGCGCGCGGTTGACGGCATCGCGGCGCACGATGGTGAGGTATTGCTTATAATTTGCGGCGGAGGGCGTGATCTGGGCAAGCTCCGTGATGTATTGGAGCCCGCCCGCACGTTCGAGCTTGCCGTCGCGGTCCAGCCGGTCGGTCAACGTGACGACGTCGACGGGAACGCGGCTGCCGTAGACGGCGCGCATCGCATTCAAAATTTCGCGGTGCGATTCCTGATAGAAATCCTCTTCGCGGAGCTGCTCCAAAAGTTCGGACTGGATCTCCTCATCGATGAGGATACAGCCGAGGAGCGCGGCTTCCGCGTCGAGATTATGCGGCATCTGATTGATCGCCATATCGTTCCCGCCGTCAGATCATCGCCTCGAAGGCGTTGAGGGTATCCTCGAACTCCTTCATGGCGGCAAGGAAGGTCTCTTCCTTGGTAAGGTCTGCGCCCGCACCTTTCAGAAGCGACACAGGATCGGTGCTGCCGCCGCCCGAGAGGAAGCTAAAATACTTCTCGATGGCGGGAGCGCCCTCCGACAAGATCTTATTGGCGATGCAGATCGCCGCCGTGATGCCCGTCGCATACTTATAGACGTAGAACGCACGATAAAAGTGCGGGATGCGCGCCCATTCGGTGGCGATCTCGGGATCGTACGTCACGGCGTCGCCGTAATACTTCTTGTTGAGCCCGTCGTAGAGCGCGGAGAGATTGTCTTTATTGAGCGGTTCGCCCGCTTCCGCCATCTCGTGTGCCTTCTCTTCGAATTCCGCGAACTGCGTCTGACGGAAGAGCGTCGTCCTGATCATGTCCATGAAGTAGTTGAGAAGGTACTTTTTGAGCGCCTTGTCTTCCGTCGTCTTGAGAAGATATTTTAAGAGCAGCACTTCGTTGACGGTGCTTGCGACTTCGGCGACGAAGAGCGTGTAGTCCGCCTTCGCATAGGGCTGGCGGCTGTTGGAAAAATAGCTGTGGAGCGCGTGCCCCATCTCGTGCGCGATCGTGAAGACGTCGTGCGTCGTGGGCTGATAATTCAAAAGAACATAAGGATGGCAGCCGTAGATGCCGATGGAATAGGCGCCGCTACGCTTGCCTTCCGTCTCGCAGACGTCGATCCAATGCTCGTCGCGCCCCTTTTTGAGGAGGGAGATATACTCCTCCCCGAGAGGCGCAAGCCCTTTCAAGACGAGTTCGAACGCCTCTTCATAGGAAAGACGCAGCTCGGCGTCCTCCACGAGGGAAGGATAGATGTCGTACATGTGCATCTCGTCGTAGCCCAAGACGCGCTTACGAACATGCATATAGCGGTGCATGAGCGGCGTCGCGTCGTTGACCGCCTTGATGAGGTTGCGATAGACGCTCTCGTCGACGTCCTCGCCCATGAGCGACTTTTGAAGACAGCTTGTATACCCGCGGACGTTTTTATAGAAGATGTCCTTCTTGATGCTGCCGTAATAGGTCGTTGCGAGCGTCCCCAAAATTTTTCCGTAAGCGGAATAGAAGAGACGGAACGCCTCTTCGCGCTTTGCACGGTCTTTCCCGCTCATGATCATGGAATACAGCCCGTTCGTGATCGTCTGCTTCTTGCCCTCGTACTCGATCTCGGGCGCGTTGAGCTCGGCGTTGTCGAGCATGCCGAACACGTCGTTGGCAACGGACATGGGCTCCGCCGTCTGCGCGAGGATGCGCTCCTCCGCTTCGGAGAGGATATACTTCTTCTCGGCAAGGATGCGAGTGAGCATATAGTCGTAGTCTTGGAGGCGTTCGTCTGCGGCGAAGGCTTTGAGCGTCTCTTCGGGGAGCGCGGTGAGTTCGGGCGTCACGAAGGAAGTTTCCATCGAATACTTGGTCATGAGCCCCATCATCTTGCCCATATAACCCATATATTTGGTGTTGCCGACGTCTTCGTCGTGCTTCAAAAAGGCATAGAGATAGACGCGCATCACATCGATGGCTAGCGCTTCTTCCTCTTTGAAGTAGGAAAGAAGATGTTCCGCAGTGTTGAGCGTGCCGCGATATTTTGCAAAGTCGATCTTGGGAGCGAGCGCTTCGAATGCGACCTCCCATGCCTCATCGGACGGGAAAACGTCTTCCACCGCCCACTTGTATTTTTGTTCTACTTCCGTTCTTTTCATAAATTTCCTCCGAAGATGGTCTCAAAATCAATGCTTTATAAATTTAGTTCTTGAAGCTGTGGATGGGAGCGGGAATGAGCCCGCCGCGCGAGATGAACTTTTCCGCCGAACCCGTATGCACGGGCATGACGGGAGCGCGCCCCAAAAGCCCGCCGAAGCTCACCTCGTCCCCCACCTTCTTGCCGTAGGCGGGAATGATGCGCACCGCCGTCGTCTTGTTGTTGATCATACCGATGGCGGCTTCGTCCGCAATGATGGCGGAAATGGTCGAAGCGGGCGTATCGCCGGGGATGGCGATCATGTCGAGCCCGACCGAGCAGACGCAGGTCATTGCTTCCAGCTTATCGAGCGAAATTTTTCCCGCCTGCGCCGACTCAATCATGCCGATGTCTTCGGAAACGGGAATGAACGCGCCCGAGAGCCCGCCCACGCGCGAGGACGCCATGACGCCGCCCTTCTTGACGGCATCGTTGAGCATAGCGAGCGCCGCCGTCGTGCCGTGGCCGCCGACAACTTCGAGCCCGAGCTCTTCCAAGATATGCGCGACGGAATCTCCCCTTGCGGGAGTGGGTGCGAGCGAGAGATCGACGATGCCGAACCGCGCCCCGAGGCGCTTCGACGCTTCACTTGCGATGAGCTGACCCGCGCGCGTTATTTTGAATGCAGTGCGTTTGATGGTCTCCGCGGCGTCCGTGAGGTCGGCATCCGGCACGAACTTCAACGCGTGCTGGACGACGCCGGGGCCGGAAATGCCCACGTTGATGACGGTATCCGCCTCCCCCGTGCCGTGGAAGGCGCCCGCCATGAAGGGGTTGTCCTCTACCGCGTTGCAGAAGACGACGAGCTTCGCGCAGCCCAAAGAGTCGTTGTCTTTGGTGATGAAAGCGGTATCGAGGAAGATCTGCCCCATTGTGCGGACGGCGTCCATGTTGATGCCCGAGCGCGACGAGCCGACGTTGACGGAAGAGCAGAGCCGCCCCGTCGTTGCAAGCACTTCGGGGATGCTCTTTAAAAAGACTTCCTCATAGTCCGCCGTGCCCTTCTGCACGAGCGCGGAATATCCGCCCAAAAAGTCGATGCCGAGCTCTTTCGCGGCACGATCGAGTGCTTTGCCGACGAGGGCGCTTTGTTCGGGGAACGCCGCCGTGATGAGCGAGACGGGCGTTACCGAGACGCGCTTGTTGACGATGGGGATGCCGTATTCGAGGGAGAGTTCTTCGGCAGTCGGAACGAGGCGCTCCGCCTTCTTCATGACGCGGTCGTAAACGGCGTTTGCGGTTTCTTCCGCGCTCCCGCGGATGCAGGAGAGAAGAGAGATACCCATCGTCACCGTTCGGATGTCGAGGTGCTCCTTTTCGACCATGTCGATGGTTTCAATGACGTCGAATTTGCTGAACATGGCGTCTCCTCAGATGTTGTGCATGGCGTTGAAGATGTCTTCGTGCTGGATGCGGACGCTCATGCCGATCTCTTTGCCCAGCTCTTCGAGCTGAGATGCAAGAGAAACGAAGTTTTCCTTCGACTCCGAGGTGTCGACCATCATGATCATGGCGAACTGTTCGCCCAAGATGGTCTGAGAAATGTCTTCGATGTTGATGTTGTGTTCGTAGAGGAAGCCGCTCACCTTGGCGATGATGCCGCGGCGGTCCGTCCCCGTGACCGTGACAACTGCACGCATATATGGTACTCCTTATTGTAAAGTTTCTGTAAAAGTGGGATGATCCTTCGTATGGGGCGTTAGGATCTCGTATTCGATGAGAAGATTGCCCTGCGTGACGAGGCGCACGCGATCGCCGACTTCGAAGGGCGGAAAATCCTTTTCGCCGTCCACATAGATGTGGCGGTGCATCACTTCGTCGCGCTTGATATTTTTGACGCCGAAGACGGCGACGTTGACGTCAACGCCGTCGCGCGTCGTCCAGTCTTCGATATCTTCGAAGGGAAGCACGGCGCTCTCTTTGAGCCCGACAGACAGGAAAGAGAGCATCTTGCAATAGCTGCGGATGCGCTTTAAACAGATGCCGCCGTACGGGAAACAGAAGATGAGATAGAGCGCGAGAAGGACGCTCGTGACGGCGACGATGATATTGCCGCGCTCGTCGTGATAGGGAAGGCGCAGATAGCAGACGACGCAGGCAACAAACCCTGCGGCGACAAACGCCGTGACGATCCAAAAGATGAGAAAGAGCTTTTTCTTTTGTTTGAGCGCGTCCAAAAGGTCGCGGTCGGAATATAACTTGATCATATCACTCCGTAATAAACAACACACCGAGGGTGTTCCTGCCGCAGTGCCCCGTGATGACGGAACCTGCGACGGTCTCCAACACTTCGTCGAAGGTAAAAAGCTCCTTCACTTTCTTGCGGGCGACTTCGATGACGCTCTCATCCGCATAGCTGTGCGTGATGAAGCAACGCGTTTGATCGTAGTTGGGATACATTTTGGCAAGGTCGTCGATATAGCTTGCGATGCACTTTTCCATACTGCCACGGAGCTTTTTGTCGGCGACGAGCTGACCTTCCTTCATCTCGATCATGGGATGGATCTTCAAAAGATTGGCGCCGTACATCGTCATGCGCGAACAGCGGCCGCCCTTATAGAGATAATCGAGCCTGTCGGGCACGAAGGACGTGTTGACCATGGGCGCGATGCGCTTTGTTTCTTCGACGATCTCTTCGGCGCTCTTTCCTTCGTCGCGCAGGTCGCACGCCTTCATGACGACGAGCCCCTGACCCGTCGAAAGCCCCATCGAGTCGACGACAAAAACTTTCCCCGGGAAGGCTTTGGCGGCTTCGACGGCATAGCGGTGCGCGGACGAAGCTTTGACGGAGATATTGTAGTGGATGACCGTCTTCCCCTCATCGACATAGCTCCTGAAGAAATCTTCATAGTCCGCAATGCTGGGTGTCGAGTCTTGGGGAGCTCCCCCGTCTTCTCGACGTAAGCGAAAATATCCTGCGGGGTGATATCGACGCCGTCGTGATAGGTCGTATCGCCCAAGATGACGCACAGCGGCGCGATGCCGATATTGCGTTTTGCAACGCTTTCGCCGAGGTCGCAGGTGCTGTCTGCCGTGATCTGAATGTTCATAGTGTTTCCCTCCGTATTCTTCGTATACCGTTTAGGCGAGCCCGGGGTGCCAGAACCGCACCCAGCCCGCAATAAAGTCTTTATGCGCAAGCGAAAAACTTGTGACGACGCCCACGACGTCGGAAAGCGGAAGGCAGCCGTTCGTGCGCGCATCCAGGCTATTGCCGCGGTTGTCGCCGAGGAAGAAGACTTCCTCTTCCTGCACCTTCACGAGCGAAAAGCTCTCCGTCGCGTCATTTGCGTAAGGTTCTTCGAGTGCGGAAAACTCCTCATCACCCGCCTTTTTCAGATAGACGACGCCGTCCTCCGCATACGCTTCGTCCCCTCCGAGGGCGATGACGCGTTTGATGATATAGTGAACTCCGTTCCCGTCGTGAGGGTATTCGGGATAGTCCGTCACGTCCAAAACGATGATGTCGCCGCGTTCGGGCGTATCATGAACGTCGATATAGAGCGCGTCGCCGTCATGGAGCGTGTTTTCCATCGAGGAGCCGTCCACGATGACGAGCAGAAAGTTGTTTGTGATATAAAGATCGGCTGCAAAGATGAGAACAAGGAGGATGCATGCAGCGGTGAGCACGGCGGAGAGCACGCGGCTCTCTCTGCGTTCGCGCTCGTTCAGAAATTCCGGACGCTTTGCCATTCATTCCTCCTTGGAGAGCACCCGCTTCACCCGTTTTTTTAGTTCGTCGGGGGTAAGCATGACGAGCCTTCCGCAGGTCAGGCACTTTAACTTATAGTCGGCGCCCGTGCGTACCACCTCCCACTTGTTTCCGCCGCAGGGATGCGTTTTTTTTGTTTCGACGATATCGCCGAGAGAATACATCAAAGCCATATGAGATTGTTGATGAGGACGTCTCCTTCCCCTTGGAAGACGATGGAGACGGTGCCCGAAAATGAAGCGAGCGGAGCGCCGTGTTCCGACTTAAAATCGGAAGGGTCGGCAAGGAAGCTCTTCCATTTTCCGCCGCCTTGGACGAAAAAGTTTTCCGTATAGCCCGCTTCCTCTTCGACGTCGGAATAGAAAGTCACCTTTAAATTTGCATCGTGCTCGGACCAGGCGTCAAAGCGGAAAGACGCGCCTTCCGAAGGTTCGAACCTGGGTTCGCTCACGCGGTAGGTGATGATGCCCGTACGCGTCGTAACGCCCGGGATGCCGCCATAGCCCGGAAGCAGTTCGAGATCGACGTGTTCGGAATCGGAAAAACAGTCGGCAATGCTTGCGGTACGGCGGCGGAAGGCGGCAAACCCGATGGTTCCCGTCTCGCTCGTATAGAGGATGCGGCTCTTGCGGCAGCCGTTGTGCTTTTCGCCGAGAACGATCTCCTGGATCTTGGACGTGACGGAAAAGCCGTTCGAATAACGGACGAAAGTATAAACGAGCGCTCTTTCGCTGCCCTGATAGACGTCGAGCGGGAATGTATACGTATTATCCTTCCCCATCTGGCGGATGTCGCCGAGCCGTCTTGTCCAATCGCGCGCCTTGAACGTCGCGGTGTTCTCCGTATAAAAGATACCGCATTCCGCAACTTCGCCCATGGGATCGTACGCGGCGCGCACTTTAAAGTCTCCGTTTTCGTTGGATGCGGTAAAGCTCACGGGACGGCTCAAAAAGACGGAGTGATGCTTTAAAAACTTATCGAGGAAAAGATCGATATTGACGAAGGAATGGCGGCCGATGAGCCCATTCCCGTGCGCCGAATACAGGATGGCTTTTTCCACTTCGGGGTTGATCTGTTGGAAGGTATCGTAGACGCGGTCGTAATTGCATTTTTTGTCGTTGATGGCGCACAGCATCATGACGGGGCATTTGACGTGCGGAGCATAGCTCTGCGAATCCAGCCCCGCGATAAAGCGGTGACGCTCTTCCGAGAAGATGCCGCTCCCCGATTCGGAGAATTTTTCGATGTCGCGGTAAGCGAGCCATCCCGCCGCGCCGATGGAGATGAAGCAGTCGATGGGCGCATAGGGCGCGATCTTCCACAAGATCTCACCGCCCGTTCTCAGTCCCACGGCGCCCGCGGCGGTGACTTCGGGCCGCTCTTTAAGCCAACGGACGGCATACCGCGCGACAGCCGCCCATTCGTACCAGCTCGTCTCGCGGGCGGTATCGTCGACGTAATCCATCCTGCGGCCGACGCGGGCAAAATTCGCATAGTCGACGTCGCGGGGATAGATGGTGTGGCGGCCGTCGCCGAGCTCCCCGCTGTAATCGACGCCGAAGACTGCGTAGCCCTTCTTCAAAAAGCGCATGACGAGCTTCTCGTCGCACGGGAAGCCCGCCTCGAACATGATGAGGACGGCGGGAAACGTTTCCTGCCCTTCGGGCGTATAATATCTCCCGTAGATCTTGACGCGGCCGAATTCGGTCTGACGGCCGAGGATATACACGTCGCGCATGACGGCCCCCTCGCGCGGCTCCTCGGAGAGAAATTCCTCGTTGAAGGGCAGGGTGTCGTCAAAATCCTTCCAAAGTGTGATGGGTGTTAAGATCGTATTTGCCAAATCAAATTCCTCATTCCGCTATGATCTGCGAACCGTGCGTTTCGGTCGCTTTTTTGACATACAGTTTTTTTTCGATGCGGTGTTTCAATTCTTCGACGTGAGAGATGATCCCGATGGAGAAGTGTTCGCTTTTGAGGCGTTCCAAACTGTCCATCACGGTATCGACGAGGTGCTCGTCCAGCGTTCCGAACCCTTCGTCGAGGAAGAAAAACTCGATGGGACGGAGAGAGCGCAGACAGATCTCCTGCGAGAGCGAGAGCGCGAGCGAAAGAGAGACAAGGAAAGTCTCGCCGCCCGAAAGCGTATAGACGCCGCGCGTCTTGCCGCCGTTCAAGTTGTCGCCGACCATAAAACCGCCGCCGCTCCCTTCGTAACGGAGGAAATATCTGCCGTCCGTCAAAGACAAAAGCCGCGAGGAGGCGTTTTGCGCAACGTTTTGCAGGTACTCCTCCGCCACGAAATCCATGAATTTGTTGCCTTCGAGGAGCTTTTTCAGCCGTTCCGAAAGCTCCGCCTTTTTAGCGGCCTTCTTGGCTTCCCCTTCGAGCGCACGCTTTTTGTCGAGCGCTTCTTCTCCGCGTTTGAGCTCGTCGCGCGCAAGCGCCGAAGCTCTCGCCGCCTCCGCATGCGCCTGCTGCGCGGCAAGAAGTTCCTCGCGCGCCGCCGCCGCGTTTTCCTTTGTCCCGTCCGTCAAGTCTTCTTCGGAAAGCGCCGCAAGACGGGATGAAACGGCGGCATCCTCCGATTTGAAGGTTTCGAGTTTTTCGCGGGCGGCTTTGCCGTCGCCGTATTTTTCGATGAGCGCTTCCGCTTCCTTTGCGTCCGCGAAGGAAGCCGCAAGAAGCGACTCTTTTGCGCGCTCTTCCGCACGGCGGAGAGAAGTTTCGCTTTCCGAAAGTTTATCGCGCGCAGCGTTCAATGCCGCCTCCGAGGCGCTTAGTTCCCGAACGGCGCGCTCGCGGGAAGCAAGTTTTTCCTGCCGATCGCGCTTTTTTTCCGAGACGAGCTTTTGAAGTTCCTGCGCGCTTTCCGCGCCCGTTTCGGGCGTGGGAATGGCCGCAAGCTCCTGCTTGATGCGAAGCCCCGTTTCCTGCAAATGGGAGAGGCGTTCGAGATGAGCGCGGAAGAGCCCCCCTTTCTTTTCGAGCTCCACGAGTTGTTTGGAAAGGCGCTCGCGCTCCTTTTCTCGGGCAGAAAACTCCTCTCTCAGATCGTTTAGATCGCCGCCGTCCTTGGAAAGCGCGGTGTATTTTTGGATGAGGGGAAGCAGTTCTTCCGCCTCCGGACGCAAAGAATAGACCGTTTGAAGCTCCCTTGAAAAGGTCGCATACTCCTCTTTCAGGAGGGCGCGTTTCCCCTTCTCTTCCAGGAAGGCAAGGTAGTTGCCCGAGCCGAGCTCCGCCGCTTTTGCTTCCAGCGCGGCGCGTTCTTCCTCATAGGAGAACCCTTTGAAGAGCTTCGCCTCTTCCGCGTATTCGCTGCGGGCTGACGCCAGGTTTTTTTCCAATTCGCAGCGCCGTTTTTGCTGTTTTTCTGCCTGTTCTGCGATAACGCACCGTTCCGTCAAGGAAGAAAGCGCTTCATCGGCGGCCTTTTCGTCCCAGGCGGACAGCTCCTTAGAATGTGCCCTTGCGGCATTGAGCCGCGCTTCTGCCATGCGGAAAGCTTCCTTAGAAAGGGTAAGCTCATTGAAAGCACGCAGGCGGTCGCGCTCCGCCGTGACGGCGATCGCCGCCTTTTCGATGCGTCCGATCTCCCCTTCGAGAGAGGCCATCCGGGGGCGAAGTTCTTGGAGCCGCTGCGCCCGTTCGGAAAGAGAAGCGCGCTCGTTCGCCTTCTCATAGAGGGCGGCAATGCGTTTTTCCCGAGCGATGGCGGTATCGAGGGCGCTGGATGCCGCCTTTTCCTGCGTTTCGAGAACTTCGAGGCGTGCTCTTATCGCCGCGTTGTTCTCTTCCGTGACTTCCTCGTATGGTTCCAGCCGCGCCTGAGCGAGCTTGCGTTCCCCCTCCGCCGCGGCATAACGGGCGTTGGCGCGCTTGATGAGCCTGTCGCCGTATTCTTCGAGGTCGAACAGGCGAGAGACGAGCTTCAATCTATCCGCCCGCGTGGAGCGGACGAACTGTGCAAATTCCCCCTGCGGGAGGGCGATGCATTTTTCGAAATCGCGCTGTTCGAGCCCGATGATACGCTCCAAAAGCGCGTTGCTCTCCCTCACCCCGTCGGAAACGACGACAAATTTCTCGTCCTCTTTCTCATATACTTTGACGGATTGAGCGGCGTTCTTGCGTTTGAGCTCGCGCTCGACGCGGAAGACGCGGCGCTTTCCCTCAAACGTGATCTCAAAAGAAAAATGCACATACGCCTTTTCTAAGGCGAAGTTGATGACGTCGCCGATGCTGCCCGAGCGCGACCGTGCGACATTGCCGTAAAGGGCAAAGCCGATGCAGTCTAAAATGGTGCTCTTGCCCGAACCGGTATCGCCGAAGATGCCGAAGATGCCGTATTCGAGGAGCTTGGAAAAATCGATGGATGCGGGCTCCGAAAAGGAGTTGATGCCGCAAAATTCCAGGGTGAGCGGCTTCATGCATCCTCCTTCAAGAGCTCGAGGAAGGAAGTTAAAAGCGCCTCGTCGGGCTCAAAATCGTAAATGCTCTTATAATACTGCGTAAACAACTCGGAAGAAGTGAGTTTGGAACGGCTTTGGAAGGGCGTTAAGACTGCCCCTTCTACCCGCGTGATGAGGGAAACGAGCCCTTCGTTTGCGGCACGGAGAGAGCGCGTTTCCTCGGAAGAGAGCGGCGCAGTGAGATGCAGGGTAAGTTCGATAAAAGCATCCTCGTACTTTCGAAGAAGTTCCACCGCCCGATCCGAGCCTGTGCATTCGAGGCGGACGAGCTGTTTGCCCGACGTAAGCGGGATGGTTTCCTTGACTTTAACATGCTCCCCCTTGCTTTCCAGCAAGAGCACGCTCTTTTGCGCGCCCGCTTCATCGAAGGAATATTGAAGAAGCGAACCGCTGTAATAGACGTTCTTCATCTTTTGCGGCTTATGGAGATGCCCCAAAGCGACGTGTTCGAACTTTTCGAAGACGGAGAGCGGAATGGCGCGTGCGCCGCCGAGGTCGATGTCGCGTTCGCTCTCGCTCATTTTGCCGCCCGCCGCGAAGAGGTGCGACAAGAGGATATGCGGCATGCCGCCCCGGAACCCCTCTTCCCCCGCTGCGATCCAACGGGAAACTTTTTCCGAATAGCTCTCCTCCGTCTTCTCCTCTTTGAGCCGCGCTTCGTTGGGATAGGGCAGCGCGTTGATGTAAAGGCGTTCTCCGTTCTTATCTTCAAGGATAAGAAAATTCTCCCCCACCATGACGGCGCGGACAGGGCGGTCGCCCCCGAGCGTAAAATGCCCCCCTCTGCTCCCGAAGAGATAGACGCCGTGCTGCTCCGCAATGGGCGCAGCGGCAGCGAGGCGGACGCCGTCGTCATGATTTCCCGGAATGACGACGACGGCGCGATCTTCCCCCGCGAGCTCCTTGACGGCATGAAAAAAAACTTCCTCCGCTTCGGCGGGCGGGAGATAAGTATCGAATACGTCTCCCGCAACGAGCACGACGGAGACGTCTTTCTCCTTTGCGATGCGCGAAAGCTCGTGAAGCGCTTCGATCTGTTCGGGCAGACGGTCTCTGTCCATGAGCCGCTTGCCGATATGCCAATCCGATGTCTGGAGAATGTTCACCCTGAAAAATGCGTCCTTATGCCCTGACAAAAACGTCTTGCTTTTGCGGGCAAGATATGATATACTGTGAATAGGGTCAAAACTGCCCCTTATACTTCACTATTATACATCGCCTGCCCCGAAAAAGCAAGCGGATGAGAGAAAGTTCGGAGATTTTGTATGGCTTTCAGCGTCTATTCCAAAGAATTCACCGCAAATATGTATACGACCGTGGAAAATCAGTTCATCACGAAGTATCTTCCGCAGGCGGACGGCGACGCCGTCAAGGCATATCTATACGGGCTGTATCTTTGCGGCTGTAAGGACGATTTTGACGGAAGAGCGATCTCCAAGCTTTTAAAGATCGAATATCATCGCCTTCAAGAGATCTTCGGGTTTTGGGAGGAGTGCGATCTTGTGCGCGTCCTTTCCAAAGATCCCCTCTTTATAGAATATCTTCCCGTAAATTCCCTCGTCGGAAAGCCCAAGCCCATCCGCGCGGAAAAATATTCGGAATTCAACCGAGAGCTTTTGAAGCAGCTCCAAAAAGCAGGCAAAGACTTTAAGCCCTACGAACATCAGCGCATCTTGGAGTTCCTCGAAAACTACCCCATGGAGCAGCAGGCGTTTTTGCTCGTTTCCGAGTACTGCATGAAAAAGGACGGCGAAAAGCTTTCTTCGCAGCACATCCTCAACAAGGCAAAAAAGCTGTGCGAAGAACACAAATACACCTATGAACAGGTAGAGCGCGAATTTTCCGACTTCAACGAGCATGAACGCGAGCTTTCCAAGCTGTATCGCCTGCTCGGCATCTACAAAAAGCCGCAGGAGAGCGATTACGCCTATCTTACGAGGTGGCGCGACGCGGGTTTGGAGGCGGGCGCCGCAGAAGCGTGCGCTTCTTACTTAAAAAAGGGCTCGATGGCAACGCTCGACGCGCTCGTTTCCGAACTCTTGGAAAAAGGTATCTATTCGGCGGGCGCGGCATCGGAATATCTTCGGGAGCGGACCCAAAAGGCGGAACTTGTCTTTGCGGTCGCAAAAAAATTGGGCGTCAAAGTGCAGAACCCGCGCGCATACATCGACGAATACGCGGAAAAATGGCTGGAACGAGGCTTTGAAGCTGATAGTCTTGTGAAGATCGCCGCGTTCTGCTTCAAACTCGGATATGATTTTCAGGGGATGGACAGCGTTGTCCATTCTCTCTATGAAAACGGTATTTTGACCGTCGAGGGAGTTGCGGCATATCTTGCGGCGCGAGAGAAGCAATTAAAGCTTTTACAGTCGCTGCAATCGGTGTGCGGCGTGCTCAAAAAGACGCTCTCTGCCCTCGATATGATCGCCGCGTGGAAGAGCTGGGAGATGCCGGACGCCGTCATCATGGAAGCAGCAAAGCGCAGCCAAGGGGCAAGCTCCCCTCTCCCGTACATGAACAAACTGCTCTCCGAATGGAAGCGAGCGGGAGTGAAGGATGTTAAGGAGATCCCCGAAAAGGACGCGACCGCCGCGCAGGGAGGCGCGACGTTCAGAAGACCCGAATTCAAGAGCGAAGCGCAGCTCGCCGCAGACATGCGCGGAGAGCGCGAACACTACTACGCAGTGCTTCGCCAACGGGCGCAGGAGCGGGCGGAGGCAAACCGTAAAAGGGCGGAAAACGACGGAGAGTTCGCCTCTTGGGATGCCACCGTAAAACGAGGCGAGATCGAACTTGCAAAGGCGGAAGTGTTCTCCCCCAAAGAGGCGGAAGGCATCCGTCAAAAGCTCTCTGCGGCAAGACATGCAAGAGAAAAAGCGCTTGCAAGGCTCTCCCTTTCGGATGCAGACTTACAGCCCCGCTACGCCTGCCAGAAGTGTTCGGACACGGGCTTTCTCCCGGACGGCAGAGCCTGCGACTGCTACCCCGCAAACAAATAAAAAATCAGCCCGCAGGGTCGCCTGCGGGCTAAATTTATGACATTCTTATCGATTATGTCTGACATAGTACTATGCAAAACGGCAAAAATCGCATGATATTACTCATAATCGGAGTAATCGCGGCGCGGTTGAGGACAGTTAGGCGGCGGCGAATAGCCGTCTCCCCGCGACAGGATGCCCTTCTTCCGCTCGATGCGCGGGGCGCTTTTGAGCTCGACAAGCACGACGTCGACTCCCACTTTCGTCACGCATTTGAGGTCGATATAGACGTCCTGCTTGCCCCAGCGGAAGCCCCTTCCGCCGGGCGCCACAATGCCTTTTACGCGCCCTTCGGGATAGGTAAAGACGACGTCCGAGACCTTCCCGAGCTGTTTTCCGTCGCACACGTTGACGACCTGCTTTTGTCTGAGTTCCTGAAAGCTCGTATCCACGCTATCAGTGTATGCTGCCTTTCGTCAAATCTTGACAAATTTTTATACGATTTCTTTGCGGATGCACCCGATCGCGTTCTTTTCGAGGCGGGAGACCTGCGCCTGCGAGATACCCACCTCTTTTGAGATCTCCGTCTGTGTCTTCCCTTCGTAGTATCGAAGGAGCAAAATCTTCCTTTCCCGTTCGCCGAGCCGTTCGAGTGCTTCACGAAGCGCGACGTGCTCCGTCCAAATTTCGTCGCTCTGCTTTTCGTCGCAGAGCTGATCCAAAAGCTCCACCGCATCCCCCGACTTATTGTAGACGGGATCGTACAGCGAAACGGGATCGGAGATGGCGTCGAGCGCGTAAACGACTTCGCGCTCTTTCAAAGATAGTTCCTCGGCGATGCGGGAGACGGTCGCCTCTTCGTCGCGTGCTTCGATCTTTTCGCGCGCTTTTAAGATGCGGTACGCGGTATCGCGGATGGAGCGCGAGACGCGAAGTGAATTCCCGTCGCGAAGGTACCGTTTGATCTCTCCTAAGATCATAGGGACGGCGTACGTCGAAAATTTAACGTTGAATTTGAGATCGAAATGATCGATCGCCTTGATGAGCCCCACGCAGCCCGCCTGAAACACGTCGTCGGCATTCGCGTTCTTTGCCCAAAAGCGCTTGACGAGGGAAAGGACGAGCCGCATATTGCCGACGATGAACTGCTCTCTCGCCCGTTCATCCCCGTTTTTCAGCGCATGCATGAGAAAGTCGCTCTCCTCCGCGCTCAATTTCGGAAGTCCCGACGTATCCACTCCGCAGATGTTGACTTTTTGCAGCATACCCACCTCCTATGTATCCACGCGGGAGTATCTGCAATGCAGCGGAAAATATACGCAAAGTGCGGATGGTCCGCCACCTTACTCTTTCCCTTTTGTGTGCGTTTTATGCGCGCCTCATTTGGAGAAAAAGGCGACTGCGATGGCGTTCGGCCCGATGTGGGTGCCGATCGTGCTTCCGATGAGATAGTACGGGATATGATCGGTGTGCTCCTTCCAAAGGTGTTCGCTGTCGTGCAGGTATTTTAAAAGAAATTCCTCGGAAAGCCCCGAATAGGCGAGCGTATAGGGCATGGAAAAATCGATGCCGCCGCACTCCTCCACCAGGCGGTTGAGAAGGTTGTTCCCCTTCTTGGAACCCATCGCCTTGCCGATGAGCTTGGGTTCGCCGTCCGTTACGGTGATGACAGGCTTGATGGAGAGCATTTCGCCTGCGATCGCCGTGACGGAAGAAATGCGCCCGCCTTTACGAAGGTATTTCAAAGTATCGAGAAGTGCGAGAAGTTTGATCTTCCCCTTCTTATTTTCAAGTTCCGCTGCGATCTCGCGCGCGGAGAGCTTGCCTTCTTCGATGAGGCGCGCCGCATACTCGACGAGGATGCGTTCCCCGAGGCAGGCATTCATGCTGTCGACGACAAACACCTTGCCTTCGAACTTCTTGGAGGCCTTCACGGCGCTTTGGCAGGTGCCCGAAAGCTTGGAAGAAAGGACGACGGCAATAACTTCGCTACCGTCCTTTGTGAGTTCTTCGAACGCCTCCGTAAAGCGGTATTCGCTGATCTGGCTCGTCTTGGGAATGTCGTCCGTTTCGATAAGCTTTTCAAAAAAAGCGCGGTGGGAAAGCGTGACGCCGTCCTGAAATTCTTCGTCGCCGAAGCGGATATAGAGCGGCATAAGTGCAATGCCGCGCGCCTTGGCTTCCTCGGCTTCGAGGTCGCAGGCGGAATCTGCCAATAATTTGATCATATCTCCTCCCGGATGCTGCTCTCTTTCAGCAGCTTCTTCTGATATTTTTCGAGATTGTTGCAGATGGTCTCCATCACCAAAAGAAATCGGGCGCGTTCTTCATCGCCCAACCCCACGCCTCCTTCGCTCACCGCACAGGCGGCGCGCCCCGAGATGTAAGCGGCGAGCTCTTCTCCCTCTTTCGTGAGCCGCACGGGGGAAAGGCGGGTATCCTCCGGCTCGACATAGCCCCGCTCCCGAAGCACAGAGACGGCGCGGGAAACGGCCGCCTTGTCGTCCATCGTCTGGCGGCAGAGCTCGCTGACGGAAAGCCCTTCGCGGTGCATGCGAAGCAAATATAAGATCATGACGTGCACGGCTTTGAGATCGAACGGAACCATTTCGAGCGCCTTGATTTTTTGCACGATCTTACTCATTTTGAGGATGAGCAGGGAAAACTGCTCGAAGACATCTTGCTGCATGACTTTCTCCATTGTTGATTTTTCAACAACTCGTCCATTATACACGAGAAAATTCGGCATGTAAATCAAATCGGTACAAAAAAAGCCCCGTTTGAGGGGCAAAATCAGGCAATCGGGAGCTGAGGCAAAACCATGGGCGGCGTCTTCGT
>DXAJ01000042.1 GCA_019117085.1 Candidatus Gallimonas gallistercoris | reverse complement strand
CGAGCAGGATGCCGATATCGTCATCTTCATCAACCGCCCCGACGTCACGGCGACCGCCGAAGAGCTTGCCAAAAACGAGGTCGTCAAGGGGGCGGCGGAACTCATCATCGCCAAGCACAGAAACGGCTCGACGGGCAGGGTGCAGCTCCGCTTCATCGGCGAATGCACCAAGTTCGTCGATGTGGACGCACAGGGCGCGCCCGACGAGGAGCCGCAGTACGGCAGGTCTGCCCCGCAGGACTTCCCCGACGAAGAACCGCCCTTAGGTCCCGACAGCGCCCCGCCCGAGGAAGGGGAGCTTCCCTTCGATTAAACCATGACCACCCAAATTTTAGGCGTGAGCGAACAATCGCTCCGCCTTGCAAAACAACTGATCTCGGAAGGGGAAGTCGTCGCCTTTCATACGGAGACGGTGTACGGCCTCGGCGCAGACGCAAGGAGCGATAAAGCCGTCCGCCATATCTTCGAGCTCAAAGGCAGGCCGCAGAACAACCCGCTCATCGCGCACATCCATAAAGACTATGATATTTCCACGCTTGTGGACGACATCCCCGCGTATGCCAAGAAGCTTGCAAAAGCCTTTCTCCCGGGGCCGCTCACGATGGTCTATCCCTCGACGGACAAGGTGAGCCCGCTCGTCTCGTGCGGACTCAGAACGCTCGCCGTCCGCGTGCCCTCATCGCCCACGGCGCAGGCGTTCCTTCGCGCCGTCGATGTTCCGATCGCCGCGCCCAGCGCCAATGTCTCCAAGCACATCTCGCCCGTCACCGCACGGCACGTCTTTGAAGACTTCGAAGGGCATATCCCGCTCATTTTGGACGGGGGCAGATGCGAGGGCGGCATCGAAAGCACTGTCCTTGACTGCACAGGCGAAACGCCGCAAATTTTGCGCGCAGGGCTCGTGACGCAGGAGATGATCGCCTCCGTTGCGGGCAGTTGCGGCGTGTATGTTCCTAAAAAAGGCGAACAGCCCAAGAGCCCCGGCATGGCGTATAAGCACTATGCTCCCAAGTGCCGCACGGCGTTCTTTGCTCCCGAAGAGCTTGAAAAAGCCAAGGCGCTCTATTCGAAAGAAGAGCAAAAGGGCGGCACGCCCTGTTTCTTCTGCGAAGGCTCGCTTGCGCGTCTCCTTCCCGACTGCCGCGTCCTGAACTTGGGAAGCACGGGCGAAGAGATGGCGAACCGCCTTTACGAACTTCTTCACCGCGGGGAGGAGGAGGCGACCCTTCTCATCGGCATCTGCCCCAAGGAGAGGGGAGGCGTCTTTGAAGGAGTGCTCAACCGTCTCACGCGCGCTTTCGGCGGATAAAGACCGCGTTTTTCGACAAAAGCAACACCAAGGAGGGGACGTATGCCCACGCAAAAGGTACTCTTTGTCTGTACGGGCAACACCTGCCGCTCGCCCATGGCGGAGGCGGCGCTTCGGCGTGAACTCAAACGCAGGAAGCTCACGGGCATTTCCGTGCGCTCGGCGGGGCTGCATGTCGAAGAGGGGAGCACGCTGAGCCCCAACAGCGCACAGGCGCTGAAAGAGGCAAAGATCCCCGTTTTAAAGTCCTTCCGCCCCAAACAGCTCACCGAAAAGATGGTGAAAGAGTCTATTCTCGTCGTATGCATGACGGAACGCCACCGCGAGAAACTTTCCCGCTATCCCAACGTGACGAGCTTTTACGAGCTCTGCGGCAGAGAGATCCCCGACCCTTACGGGCTCGATATCGACGCCTACCGCGTCACGCTCAGGCGTATCCGCGAGTGCATCCCGCGCGTCATCGAAGTCATCGAACAGCTTTCGCCCCCCGCAGCGAACGCCGCGGCGGGAAAAACAAATAACAACGTTCCCGCAAAAGGAACGCAAGGAGGAATATTATGAAGATCGCAGTTTGCTGTGACCACGGCGGCCTGACTCTCAAACAGGCGGTGGTCAAGTACCTCAACGAAAAAGGGTACGAAGTCGTCAATTTCGGAACGGACACCTTCGATTCGTGCGATTATCCCGATTTTGCCTTGAAGGCGGCGGAGGCCGTCGCTTCGGGCGAATGCCAAAAGGGGGTCTTTGTCTGCACGACGGGCATCGGAATCTCCATCGCCGCCAACAAAGTGCCCGGCATCCGCTGCGCGCTCTGCTCGGAGCCGCTCTCCGCGAAGATGACCCGTCTTCACAACGACGCCAACATTTTGGCGCTCGGCGGCGGCATGGTGGGCGTCAATCTGGGGCTCGACATTGTGGAGACCTTCCTTACAACGCCCTTCTCGGGTGAGGCAAAACATCAGCGCCGTATCGACAAGATTGCGGCGATCGAACAAAAATACTGCAAGTAAACCGCCGTAAACGGCGAAAGGAGGGCCGTATATGACGCAGGCGCTCAAAGATAAGATCATAGAATCACTCACTTCCATCCTGCCCATCGCGCTCATCGTCATCGTACTTTCGATGACGTTCACGCCCTTGAATTCGGGGACGTTCGTCCTCTTCATGGTGGGAGTGGTGCTTCTCATCCTCGGGCTCGGCTGCTTCACGTTGGGGGCGGATATGTCCATGCTCGTCATCGGCGAAAAGATCGGTTCCGCCATGACGCATTCGCGCAAGATCTGGCTCATCGCGCTCCTCTCGTTCGTCATCGGTATCATCGTGACGATCGCGGAGCCCGATCTGCAGATCCTCGCGGAGCAAGTCCCCGCCGTCGCAGAGAAGGTGCCTCAGCTCGGCAACTATCTTCTCATCATCACAGTCGCGGTGGGGGTGGGCATCTTCCTCACGATCGCGATGCTGCGTATCGTGCTCAGGATCAGGCTCTCCGTGCTCCTCATTATCTTTTATGTCGCGGCATTCATTCTGAGCATCTTCGTTTCGGAAGATTTCTGGGCGGTCTCCTTTGATTCGGGCGGCGTGACGACGGGGCCCATGACCGTGCCCTTCATCATGTCGCTTGGCGTCGGCGTCGCCTCCATCCGAAGCGATAAGAACGGGCAGGACGACTCCTTCGGTCTTGTCGCGCTTTCAAGCGTCGGGCCCATTGTCGCCGTACTCGTGCTCGGCGTCGTCTTCGATATCTCGGGCGTCGAGTACGAAGTCACATCGCCCGCCGTTGCCGAAAGCACGCGCGACGTCCTTTTCCTCTATCTCCACGGGTTCGCGGACTACGCGCTCGAAGTGCTCGTTGCGCTTTCGCCCATTTTGGCTTTTTTCCTTCTGTTTCAGCTCGTTTCGCGCTCCTTCCACAAGAAGCAGATCATCCGTATCTTCATGGGTTTTCTCTACACCTTTGTGGGGCTCGTGCTCTTTTTAACGGGCGCAAACGTCGGTTTCATGCCCGTCGGCAGCGAGATCGGGCGGACGCTCGCTTCCCTTTGGGGCGGCTGGCTGCTCATCCCCGTCGGGATGATCATCGGCTACTTCGTCGTCGCGGCAGAGCCCGCCGTGCACGTCCTCAACAAACAGGTGGAACGGGTCTCTGCGGGCGCCATCAGTTCGTCGGCGATGAAGAAGGGGCTGTGCATCGGCGTGTGCTGCGCCATCGGGCTTGCCATGCTGCGCATCCTTCTGAATGTCAACATCATGTATTTCCTTATCCCGGGGTATGTCATCGCATTGGGGCTCACCTTCTTCACGCCTCCCATGTTCACGGGTATCGGTTTTGACTCGGGCGGCGTTGCGAGCGGTGCGATGGTCTCTTCCTTCGTACTGCCCATGGCGATCGGCGCATGCAGCACAGTCTGGGGTTCGGGTTCTGTCATGACGCTCGCCTTCGGGTGCGTCTCCTTCGTGGCGCTCGCGCCGCTCATCTCCATCCAGATCCTCGGCATCGTCTATAAGAGTAAAACGCATAAAATCAAGCGCAACTTCCTTTCCGTGGAAGATAAGATCGTCGAATACGAGGTGTTCTGATGGCTGAAAAACGAAACGAACGCAAAAATCCCGCAGCGGCTGCGGCGGGCGCCGTCGAAAAGCTCGTCAAAGGCGTCGGAAGCGTCATCGGTGTCAACCCCAAGACGGCGGAAAAACAAAAACTTCCCAACCGCACCAAGGTGCTCGTGAGCATCGTCAATCATGACGACGAAAAGCGCCTCAAAGAGATCTTGGACGAAACGTCCGTCGCCCTCAGCTTCATGTTCGCGGGCACGGGCACGGCGCGTTCTGCCGTCCTCGACTATCTCGGCATCGGCGGCACGGAAAAGTCAGTCATCCTCTCCCTCATCCCCGAAAGCGATGAGGAAGCCATCATGCGGGAGCTGAGGGTGCGCATGTCGCTCTATCTCGTGGGGCGGGGCATCTCTTTCACTATACCATTAAGCTCCGTTTCGCAAATCGTTTCAAACGGGCTCGAAAGCGCGGCGGCAGAAAAGACTATCGACGGGAGCAAGATCATGAAGGACGAACAACGGCAATACGACCTTATCATCGCGGCAGTCGCTGCAAACTATGTCGACGACGCCATGGAAGCGGCGCGGGCGGCGGGAGCGGCGGGCGGCACCATCGTGCGCGGGCGCTCCGCAAACAACGAAAAAGCCGAACAGTTCATCGGCATTTCCCTCATGCACGAGCAGGAACTGCTCTTTATCCTTTCGACGCGAGAGAGGAAGCTTGCCATCATGCAGGCGCTTTCCGAGAAAGTCGGCTTGAAGTCGGAAGCGGGCGGCGTCATCTT
>DXAJ01000041.1 GCA_019117085.1 Candidatus Gallimonas gallistercoris | reverse complement strand
CGGGGTGACTTCGGGGTTGCCGAACATGACGCCCACCTTCTCGCGCAGCTGGTTGATGAAGACGACGCACGTCTTGCTCTTGTTGACGATGGCGGTGAGTTTGCGGAGCGCCTGGCTCATGAGGCGCGCTTGAAGGCCGACGTGGGAATCGCCCATATCGCCCTCGATCTCCGCCTTGGGGGTGAGCGCCGCGACCGAGTCGACGACGATGATATCCACCGCCGAGGAGCGCACGAGATGATCGACGATGTCGAGCGCCTGCTCGCCCGTATCGGGCTGGGAGACGTAGAGATCGTCCAAATTGACGCCCAACGCCTTCGCATAGACGGGGTCGAGCGCGTGCTCCGCGTCGATGAACGCCGCGATGCCGCCCAGCTTCTGCGCTTCGGCGACGGCGTGCAGCGCGACCGTCGTCTTACCCGAAGATTCGGGACCGTAAATTTCGATCATCCTGCCGCGGGGGAGCCCGCCGATGCCGAGGGCGAGATCCAGAGAAAGGCACCCCGTGGGGATGACTTCGATATCGGTATTGCCCGCCTCGTCGCCAAGCTTCATGATGGCGCCCTTGCCGTACGCCTTTTCGATCTGCGTGAGGACGGCGTCCAGCGCCTTGCGTTTTTCTTCGTTCATATGTTGTTTCTCCTTATCGGGGATATTTTCCTATTATTTCGGCAGAGCGGAAGGCTCAGCCGTTGACTTCCTTATAGGCAAGAAAGAGCGCCAGATTGGTCGCCCGCTTGGTGACGGCTTCCCTGTCGCCGTCGAGAAGAAAGCGAAAGACGCGCACTCTGTCCATCGTGCCGACGGCGATATAGCACAGCCCCACGGGCTTATCGGTGCCGTCCGCATCGGGGCCCGCGATGCCCGTCGTCGCAACGGCAAGATCGCACTTGCCCTCTTTCAGAAGCCCCGCCGCCATCTCGTAAGCGGTCTCGTTGGAGACGGCGCCGAACTTCTTCAAGGTATAATCTGTAACGCCGAGCCGCGCCATCTTTGCCTCGTTGCTGTAAGCGTTGATGCCCTCGTAAAAGACCTTGCTCGCGCCCGGAATCTCCACGACGGCATGCCCAACGCCGCCGCCCGTGAAAGATTCCGCCGTCGCAAGCTTCATGCGGTGGAGCTTCAAGACGGTGTAGAGGCGATGGGCGACGCTCTCGTCCTCATGGGAATAGACATAGTCGTTGAGCTCGGTCGAAAGGATGCGCACCGCTTCGTCGACGGCGGTCTTGGGGGTATCCTGATCGTACACGAGCTCGATGCGCCCTGCGCCGAATTCTTCAAAGGTATGGATGGAAACGCGGTCGCGGCTCACTTCGCGTGCGGAAGCGATGGCGGAAAAGACGCGCTCTGCGGGGGCAGCCACCGTGCGCAGCACCAGCTTATAGTAGGTCACGCCTCGGCGCTTATCGACGGCGGGGATGCACTCCTCCTTCACGAGCGCGCACCCGTTGGGGGAAGCGGGCAGCACGCCGAAGAGGGTGTTTTCCGTCTCCAACAGGCATTCGCCCGAAAAATTTTGCCCCGCGAGCCCCGAGACAGCATCCTTTGCAAAGGGCATGATCACGCGGTCGCAGATGAAGAAGACGCCGTCGCACTCCGAAGCGAGGCGGGAAAGCGTCACGGTGACGGCGTTTCTATCGGCATAAGAGAGCACGGCGACTTCGTCGAGCGGAACCCCGCCCGACAAAAAGGCATCCACGACCTCCCCGTAACGCACGGTGGAGATGGGATTATTCGTATTTCTGAGTACGATCGCCGCGTATTTCATCGCTTACAGCCCGCCGGTTTAATCGCTCTCTTTGAGCACTTGCTTATTTTTGACGATATAGTTGACGCCCGAAAGCACCGTGAAGAAGGTGCAGAGGAAGAAGAAGATAAGCCCGATGAGCGCCGCGATCTGCCCCACTTTCGTTTCGAGGAAGCTCATGCTTGCAAGCAGGACCGCGATCGAGACGTCCTGGCAGGTCGTCTTGATCTTGCCGAGCTTATCCGCCGCGATGACGAGCTTGCGCTCTGCCGCCACCATGCGGAAGCCGCTCACGATGAGCTCGCGCGCCAAAATGACGGCGACGCACACCCCCGCCGTGATGCGCATGGCGGTCTCGGCAGAGATCGCCCCGTTAAAGAGAAGAAAGGGCGCGGAAAAGACAGAAGGCTCCGTAAGGAGCAGGATGAACGCCGTCGAAACGAGCACTTTATCCGCAATGGGGTCAAGGAATTTGCCGAGATTGGTGACGAGGCCCCGCGAGCGTGCGATATGGCCGTCGAGGGCGTCGGTGAGCGCCGCCAGCACGAAGACGACGGCGGCGATCAGATAGTGATAAGGGATGACGGGAAGATAAAAGATGACGACAAAGAGCGGGATCATGAAGATGCGCGCCAGCGTGATCTTGTTGGGTAAATTCATTGTTTGACCTTCTTATGAAGAGAAAAGTTTCTTATTTTCGCCCTGCGGCAGCAAAATTATTCAACATGGCCGAAGAGGTCGTATTCCTCCGCACGATCGATGCGAACGGAGTAAATTTGCCCTTCCTTCGCCTCGCTCGCCGTGAAGTAGACGACGCCGTCAATGTCGGGCGCCTGGAAGTACGCCCTTCCCACAAAGCAGGAGCGCTCCATATCGATGCCGTCACAGAGAACGTTCAACGTCTTCCCGACGAACGCCTGCATGTTGGCGCGGGCGATCTCCTTCTGCGCGGCGTAAAATTCCTTCACCCGCCGCTGCTTGGTGGCGTGATGCACCTGCCCTTTGAGCTTGTAGGCGGGCGTGTTGGGCTCGCGCGAGTAGGCAAAACAGCCGCAGTTCATGAAATTCGCCTCCTTCAGAAAGGCGAGGAGCGCCCGATGTTCTTCCTCCGTCTCGGTAGGAAAGCCCGAAATGAAGGTGGTACGGAGAGCGATCCCCGGGATCTCCGCCCGAAGCCGCGCGAACAGGTTGAGGTATTCCGCCCTTGTGCCGCGGCGCCCCATGAGCTTTAAGACGCGGTCTTCCGAATGTTGAAGCGGGATATCGAGATACTTCAAAATTTTTGGCTCGTCCCGGATGAGAGCGATGAGTTCTTCCCCGATCTTTTCGGGATAGCAATAGAGAAGGCGGATGTGGCGGATGTTTTCGAGTGCGGCAAGCGCCTGCAAAAGGGGCACGAGCTGATTTTCGCCCCTATCTTCGCCGTAGCGGGTGATGTCCTGCGCGACGAGGATGAGCTCTTCCGTCTCCCCCATCCCCTTCGCCTCTTCGAGGAGCGCCTCCATCGGGTAGGAGAGATACTTCCCGCGGATGGAAGGGATGAGGCAATAGGTGCAGTGGTTGGAACAGCCTTCGGAAATTTTGAGGTACTTGTAGTGATCGGGCGTCGAAAGGACGCGCGGCAGAAGTTTCCCCTGTTCTGCGGGAAGACGGGTCGCCGTTCCCACGGCGCTCACCCGTTCGCCCGCATAGGCGCGTTCGAGGGCGGGAAAGAGCTCCTTTGCATCCGCCGTGCCGAGAAAGACGTCCGCTTCCGTCAGGGCGGGGAAGACTTCCTCCTCATACCCCTGCGGCAGGCACCCCGTGACGACGAGCTTTTCGAGCTTCCCCTCCTCTTTGAGGCGGCTGCCTTCGAGGACGGACAAAATGGCCTCCTCGCGCGCCGCCGTGAGGAACGCGCAGGTATTGACGATGAGCACCTGCGCCTTGTATAGATCGGTCGTAATGGGGCAGCCGTGAGAGGCGATCTCGCCCAAAAGCCGTTCGCCGTCCACGCGGTTCTTATCGCACCCGAGCGAAATGAGCGCGAATGTTTTGTTAAGCATCTGTGTTTGCATGAAAGTCAGCCGAGATCTCCGTACTTGCTCTCAAATTCTTCCTTGGTGAGCAGCACGGTGCGCGCCTTCGCTTTGCCGTCGAAGGGAGAGATGTAGCCCATGAGCTCCATCCATTCGATGATCTTGCCCGCGTGGTTGTAGCCCACGGCGCACTTGCGCTGGATGAGCGAGATGGACGCGGACCCGAGCTTCACCACGATGGCAAGCGCCTTGATGTACTCCGGCCCCACCGTGCCGCCGTCGCCGTCCGCATCGTCGTCATCGCCGCCCTCTTCGGGCGCGGTGCGGTTGATGTAGTCGGAAACTTCGGGATCGAAGTAAGCTTCGTTGTTTTCTTTGATGTTCGCGACGACAGCCGCGACTTCGGCAGAGCTCAAAAATGCGCCCTGCACGCGCAGACAGTTGAACATGCCGCCCGTCTTGTAGAGCATATCACCGTTGCCGAGCAGCTTTTCCGCGCCCGATTCGTCGAGGATGGTGCGCGAGTCCACTTCCTGGATGACGCGGAACGCCATTCGCGTGGGAAGGTTGCCCTTGATGACGCCAGTGATGACGTCGACCGAGGGGCGCTGGGTGGCGATGACGAGGTGGATGCCCGCCGCGCGCGCCTTCTGCGTCAGGCGCTGGATGCGCTCTTCGATGTCCTTCTTTGCAACGGACATGAGGTCGGCAAGCTCATCGACGACGATGACGATCTTGGGAAGTTTTTCCTCGTCCTCCGAAAGGTTCGCATTATATTCGTTGATGTTGCGCACCGCCGTGCCCGAGCGCGTCTTCTGTTCGAAGAGCTCGTAGCGGCGCTCCATCTCTTTGATCGCCCAATTGAGCGACATGATGGCCTTCTGCGTATCGGTGATGATCTCGTTGATCATGAGGTGCGGCAGGCCGTCGTAGGGAGTAAATTCGATCTTCTTGGGGTCGATGA
>DXAJ01000040.1 GCA_019117085.1 Candidatus Gallimonas gallistercoris | reverse complement strand
GATCTGCGTGCGCGAGGCGAACCCGCACTGCATCATGACCTCGTACAACAAGATCAACGGCGTGTGGGCGCATTATCACTTTGAGCTCGTGCGCGGCATTTTACGCGGCGAGTGGGGGTTCGGCGGGTGCGTCATGACCGATTGGTGGATGAAGCGCGCGCGCTGCCCCGAGTACCCCAAACTCAAAGACAACGCCTACCGCATTCGCGCGGGCGTCAACGTGCTGATGCCGGGCGGCGACTACTTCGGGAAGCGCAAGCCCGACGGCACCGTGCGTGCCGCCATGAAGAAGGACGGCCTCACGATGGCGGAGCTTCGCCGCAACGCGGAGGAGGTGCTGGATTTTGTGCTGCACTCTTCTGCGGAGGTCAAAGAGGAGCAGAGATCATGAGTACATTACGCATCACGGGCAGGGGCGTTTGCGCGCGGCCTGCCGATCGGGCGGAACTGCATTTGCTCGTGCGCCGCGTGGAAAAGACGTGCGCTGCCGCCTCGGAAGGGGCGCAGGAGGCGGTGAAAACGCTGTGCGCGCGCCTTCGCGAACGCGGGTTCGACGAGAGCGGGCTCAAAACGACGGACTTTTCTGTCTCGCCCGAATATGAAGAGGCGGAGGGCGGCATGCGCCGCCGCGTGCAGACGGGCTATGCCTGCCGCATTGCGCTGCGGTTTGCGCTCCCCTTCACGCCCGAAGGGCTCTCTGCGGCTGCCGACGCGCTCTCGGAGGGCGCGGAAGAGCTCTCGATCGCCTTCTCGGTGGAGGATACCGAGGCGGTGCGGCGGGAGATCGTCCGTTCCGCTTGGGAAGACGCCCTGTCGCAGGCAGCGCTCTTTGCGGAAGCGAGCGGGAGAAGGGTGGGCGCCGTAAGGGAAGTTTCGCTTTCCGTCGGCGGCGCGCGGGCGATGAACTTCGGCGGGGCGGCGGCGCTTGCCGTGCGGGCAGCGAAGTTCGATCTTACCCCCGACGACGTGCGCGCGGAAGGCACCGTCACCGCGGAATTTGAATTGGAATGACCGCTTTGTGCGGGCGGCGCGGCATTTGCCGCGCCGCCCGCAGCTTTTCGGCGCCGCCGCGGCTTTGCCGCGGCGGCGCCCCCGATCTCGATTTTCACCGCTTTTTTTGCTTATCCCCTTGAAAACGGGCGCAAGATATGCTATAATGAACGCCGAAACTTCTCAAGGAGACACCATATGTGGTTTGACGAAAGCATGTTTTATCAGATTTATCCGCTCGGGTTCTGCGGGGCGGAGCGGGAGAACGACTTCGGCGAAGTGCGCCACCGCCTCCCCCTCATCGAAGCGGAGATCCCCCGTCTCAAAGAGCTCGGGGTGGGGGCGGTGCTCTTCAACCCGCTCTTCGAGAGCGAGCGTCACGGCTACGACACCGTCGATTTTTACCGCATCGACCGCCGCCTCGGCACCAACGAGGAATTCAAGGCGCTCGTCGAAAAATTCCACGAGGCGGGCATCCGCGTCGTTTTAGACGGCGTGTTCAATCACGTCGGCCGCGCCTTCCCGCCCTTCAAGGAAGTGCTCGAAAAGCGCGAGGGCACCGATTACCGCTTCTGGTTCAACATCAACTTTTGGGGCAATTCGCGCTACAACGACGGGCTCGACTATGAAAATTGGGAAGGCCATCCCGAGCTCGTCAAACTCCGCCTTGAAAATCAGGACCTTCAAAACTATCTCATGGACGCCGTGCGCTTCTGGATCCGCGAATTCAAGATCGACGGGCTCAGGCTGGATGTGTGCTATCTTCTGCCCCCGTTGTTCATGGAGCTTCTGCGCCGCACGGTGAATGCCGAAAAGAACGACTTCTTCCTCGTGGGCGAAGTCATCCACTGCGGCAACTTTCAGCAGAACATCTGCCCCGAACGCCTCAACTCCATCACCAACTACGAGTGCTTCAAGGGCATGATCTCCGCCTTCAATTCCGATAACCTCTTCGAGATCGAATCTTCCCTGACCCGCCTCTTCTCCTCGCAGCCGTGGGCGCTCTATACGGGGAAGCGGATGCTCAACTTCGTCGATAATCACGACGTCATCCGCGCCTATACCGCCCTCAAAGAAAAGCGCGATCTTCTCAATCTCTATACCCTTCTCTTCACGATGCCCGGCATCCCCTGCGTGTATTACGGCTCGGAATTCGGTGCGGAAGGGGATAAGTCCGACCTTGACTACAAGCTCCGTCCCTTCATCGGCGATATCGATAAAACCAAGCATCCCGAGCTCGTCGAGCATATCAAAAAGCTCGCTTCGATCCGCAAGAGCAGCCGCGCGCTCTCTTACGGCACCTACCAAAAGGCGACCATCATGAACCGCAACTTCTCCTTCATCCGCGAGTGCGACGGGGAGCGCGTCATCGTCGCCATCAACATCGAAGACCACGACTGCACCATCCGCGTCGAGGAGGCGGAAGGCACCGACCTTCTCACGGGGCAGGTGCGCAACCTGAACGACATCTATCTCCCGCCCTTCACGGCGAGTATCTACCGCAGAAACTGAACGCATAGGACTGAACAAACAACTTGCGAATATGCAAACGCTCGCTTTCAATACAGGCAGACGGAAAGCTCTCCGTCTGCCTTGTTTTTTTGCCGATTTTAAGGGTCTCGGCGCGAAAAATGTTCATATTATTGATAAAATAGGGCTGTATTTTTGCTGAAAATATGCAAATAAGCGGGGGACGGCGTGAATTTTGCTAAGAACTGAATCTGTAAAATCCTTTCACAAAGTGTAAAATATTCCAATACGATGAAAAAAATCTACGGGTCGGCGCCAAGTTTTTTTCAAAAAGACTTGACAGGACAGGGGGGGGGTGTTATACTATATCTGCCTATGAAAATACTGTATTTTCATAAGGTATTTCCGAAAGACACGTTTTCGCCGGCGTTCCCGCGAAGGGGGACGTCTGCGGGAGCGGATTCTGTATTTGTGTGGAAATGCGCCGCCCGCGCCAAAATGCGTGAATTTCCCCGCTGCGGACGGGGAGAAGGAGGAGGGGGATGGAAGAAAGACCCATAGAGGACGAAACGACGGAACTTGCTGCCGCAGATACGCCCGTAGAGCCCGCGGAAGCTTTGGAGCCCACGGAAGCCGCGCCCGAGTCGAACGCTCTTGACGCCGCGCCCGCAGAAGATCAAAGCGAAGCGCCCGCCGAGGTCAACGCTGTGCCCGCCGAGGCAGAAGCCGCGCCCGAAAGTGCGGAAAGCGCGCCTCAAAGCGCCGACATTGCGCCCGAAGCGGCGGCAGCCAAGAAAGCGAAGGTCAAAAACGCCGTCATGATCGGCGTCATCGTGGCGCTCATCGTGGTGCTGCTGCCCCTTCTCATCATCAATCTCACGCTCATCATCAAGGGGAGCTTAAATCCCGATATGCCGCCCGATCTGTTCGGCACGGCGCCGCTCGCGGTGACGACGGACGCCATGGCGGGCGAAGAAGAGGGGTGCTTTTCGGACGGCGCGCTCATCTTCGTGAAGCTCCTCGAAGAGGACGAAAAGGAAACGCTGAAAGAGGGCGACGTCATTACCTTCCGTTCGGAAGAGCTCTTTGTCACCTACCGCATTACGGAGGTCGTCCGCGGGGAGGACGGGAGCGTGCATTCCTTCCGCGCCATCGGCGATCGGGATGCGAAGGAGGGCGTCAACGTGCCGCTCACCATCTCGCCCGAAAACGTCATCGGCGTCGTCACGGGGAGCGTTGCGGGGCTCGGCGGGTTCGCCATGTTCTTGCAGACGCCCGTGGGTGTTCTGGTGTTCGTGGGCATCCCCGTCGTCGCGTACCTCATTTACGATATTTCCCGCATCGCGCTCTCCAATAAGCGCGCAAAGGCGGCGCAGGGCGAAAAGATCCGCGAAAAAGACGAAGAGATCGCGCGCCTCAGAGCGATGGTCGGCGAAGCGCCCGAAGCGGCGGAAGAGCCCGACGAAGAGTGAGGGGCTTTTCCTCTTAACAAATCAAGGCAGAAACGGCCTGATGCCATACCTGGCCGAAATGCAAGATAGAAAAAAGAAAATAAGGAGATCTTTTTATGGAAAAATCAGATAAGAAGCGCATCCTGACGAGAGTTCTCATCGTGATCGCGGCGCTGACGCTCCTGAGCTGCTGCTTCCTCGGCAGCACCTTTGCAAAATACGTCACGAATGCAAACGGCTCTGCTTCCGTCGGCGTTGCGAAGTGGGATATCGACGTTTCGAATGCATCGAACGGAACAGTGACGGCAGTTACTTACAGTGATCTTTCGCCGTCTTTGGATGCGTATGAAGGTTCGGACGCCCCTCGTACTCATGAGCACAAAGGGGTATTGGTCACGACGATTCAGAACAATGGCGAAGTGTTGGCGGACATTACGATTAATTTGACCGAGCTGAAGTTTTACTCTTCCGGTTCAACTGAGGTTACGAATTGGGGAAGTACGCCCATTACCGAAGGCGGTACCACAGCTACTAAGGATGAGGCAGCAGCTGTCATTAAGCTTCAATTTGCATATAATCAGGATGGTGCCCTGCCTACTTCGGATTGGAAAGATGTCGGAACGTCGGTTACGGTTAAAAACGTTGGTACGGGCGGAAGCGTGTATGTATTCATTCGTGCGATCTGGGTTTCGTATGATACGGAAAGCGAAACTGTGGCGGACGATCTTGACACTTGGCTTGGTGAGAATGTTGAGTCTGTTGGGGCAAAGCTTGAATTCACCGCAGTTCAGGCTTCCGAGCTTCCTACCACCTAACTCTATTTTATAAGATCCATACATCGGAATACGATCAAGAGGAAGGCTGCGCCGCTGGTATGGCGGCGGTGCGGCAGCCTCTTTCGGTCCGAATATGATAAGGGAACTCCTTCAGTCAGCTCTTTGAGCTGCCACCTTCTCGCGCGGTAGAACCCGCGCTCGGTCAGGAAATTTTCCCACAATGGAAAATTTCCAAGTTCGCAAGTGGTCAAAGCCACACCGTGGCTTTGCCAAGAAAGCACTTGCTCACCCTCAAACTCATCCCAAAAAATCACTTCGTCATTTTTTGGGAACCCTGAGAGGGCGGCAAGGGAAATTAGTTCATTCATCACACTCTCTTTGTTCATACCCGCGTGAAGGCGCGGAAAGGGGGACGATATGCAAGATCGCGAATTGCCCGAAGAGGGCAGGGCGGATGCCGAGCCCCGCGAAAACGCGGCGGCAGAAGATACGGCGGGCGAAAACGCCGCAGAACATACGGCGGCAGAAAGCGCGGCGGCGGGAAATGCGACCGCCGAAACTTCGATCGCAGAAACCACGGCGGCGGAGAACGCGGCAGAGAACACCGCAGCGGAAAATTCGACCGCAGAAAATGCGTCGGCGGAGAACACCGACGAAACTTCGGCAGCAGATACGGCGGAAAGCGCCGAGCCGTCCGAAAACAGCGAAATACCTTCCGAAAACAACGCGGGGAGCCCCACGGCGGCTTCTCGCGCGCAAAATATCGCCTACGGGGCAAAGCTCCCCAAGCGCGGCAGAGCGTTCGATAAGGACGGCAACCGCGCGGGCAAAGTCAAAAAAAGTGTGTGGTACGACGAAGCGGGCAACCGCCTCGGCGAGTTCGTCAAAGAGGAAGAGCGCGTCCTCTTCAAAGAGGGCGAGCGCCTTTTGGGCTATGTCGACCACAACAAAAACGTCTTCTCGAACGAGCACATGCACCTTGCCACCATCCGCACCGTCGATCGGCTGTGGCTGCTGCTTTTGCTCGTCTTTTTGCTGCTTTTAACGCTCGTCACGGGCGTTGTGAGCACCTTCTTCCTGCTGCGTTCGGATGCGGACGACGTGCCCGTCATCCGCATCACCGACGTCGAGGGCACCGACTGGACCTATATCGAAAACCTGCCCATCTTTGAAAACGATTACTTCGACCGGGAAGCCATCCTGCCCGGCATGCGCGGGGAATACCGCTTCATCCTCGAAAACTGCAACAACTACGCGCTCACTTATGCGATCGCCTGCACCGAGGAGAACGATTTTGATATCGATATCCGCTACCGCCTCATGCGCGACGGGCACCATCTCGCGGGCGAAGAGGGGTATGAGGAGACGGAGGCGCTTCATTTCGAAGAGCTCACCATCGAGGCGAATTCTTCGGCGTTCTTCGTGCTCGAATGGTATTGGGCGGACGACGACCCCATCGACACCGAAGCGGGCGAAAACGGCGCGGAATATACCTTCACGTTTGCGGTGGAAGCCGCGCGGCTCGACCGCGGAGAGGACGCATGAAAAAGGCGCTCTCCGTCTGTTCGGTCGTCCTCCGCATCGTGCTCTGCGTGCTTGTGGGCGTGCTGCTCGTCTATAACGTCTACATGCTGATCGCAAAGCTTGCCTTCAAGCAGCAGATGCCCACCTTTTTCGGGTTCGCCTCTGCCGCCGTCGTTTCGGGCAGCATGGAGCCGACCATCAACACGGGGGACTTCATCATCACCTTGAAGCGGGATGACTATGAGGTGGGGGAGGTCGTCATGTTCCTCGAAGGCGGCGTCTACACCACCCACCGCATCGTGGAGGAGACGGAGGACGGCTTCCGCACGATGGGGGATAACAACGAAGGTTCTCTCGATCCGTGGACGGCGCGGGAAGAAAATATCGTGGGCGAAGTGGTGCTCGTGCTGCGCGGGTTCGGGAAGGCGGCGGCGTTCTTCCAGACCCCCGCGGGCATGATGTGCATTGTCGCCGCGGCGGCGCTTTTGTGGGTGCTTGCCGAACTGCCCTCTTTCATCAAAAAGAAAAAGGAGAAAGGAAATGAAGCAAACTGACCGCGTGCCGCACAAGGCGCGGGGCGCCGCTCAAAGCGCGGGCGTTCCCGCCGAGCGTGCGGGCGTTCCCGCGGAGAGCGCAGGCACAACGAAAACTTCATATCCGCTGATGAAATATCTGAGCCTTCTGCTCGCCGTGGCGCTCCTCTTTTCCGGCGTCACCTTCGCGCGCTATCTTTCCAACGATCGGATCGACGCTTCCGTCGGCATCGCCGCCTTCGACGCAACGTATTCCATTGACCGCGTCAATTCGACGACGTTCGGCAATCAGAACTATTGGATCGAAACGGGTACTTCGGGCGATGATATCCCGCAGGGCGCGGGTTCCGAGATCACCGTCGGCATCACCCTGAAAAACAACGGCGATACTTCGGTGCAGCCTACCCTGCACTTCGAAGGCCCCAAAGAGTATTGGGATCACATCGCCCTGCAGCTGACGACGGCGCGCAATGTCGCGGCGGGCAAGGTGCTGACGCCGCAGCTGGTGATCGGCGATATTGCGGGTGCACCGGGTGACAGCTTCAACACGGCATCATCCACAGATTACGGCTCTTTGGGCGGCGGCGATCCTGTGCTTTCGTTGAGCGGAAGCATTGACAGTGGCCTCACGGCGGCTTGGACATACGAGGGCGTCGAAAACAAGATGACGATCACGAAGAAGACGGGCGACATCGACTATTCCGTCGGGTTCGTGCGCCAGAGCGAAGACGCATTCCTCCCGCCCTTCTATGTCGACTGCCAAAAGGAGACGGACATCTATTCCATCGACCTCGAACTGCCCGCGCTCAATGTGGACGCGGCGAAAAGCGCCGACGGCAATAGGACGGCAGCCGAGCAGAGAGTTGTTGTCTGGCTCACCTGGACGACCGACGCCCCCAACAACTCGCAGGCGGCAAATTCCGAGTTTTGGGAGGCGATCGCAGAAGGCAGGGCTCCCACAGGGGTCCAAGACGAGAACGGAAAGGATATCACCATTCTCGGCTATCATTTCGACCAATCGGGCGTGCCCGTGGTGAACAAAAGCGGCGCGGCTACGGGCGAGACGACCACCGTCCGCGTGAAAAATACGTTCGGCGACACGGCGGACGCGCTTACGACCGAGTACTTCCATATCGCCAGCCTCGACGAAGCGGGGCAGGACTCCGCCTATCCGCATGCGGCGGAGTTGGCGGAGGGGAAAAAGTATATTTATTTATGCGGCGGCCCTTCCCCGACTTACTTCGACGTTGAGAATGTTACAAAAACGTTTACCAATGAGGATATCAACTTGATCAAATGGGAAGAAGTGAAGGATGCCGAAGAAGGGGACATCACCAGCACCACCTACGCCCCCGTTCACGAGCGCTCGTTCGGCATTTCGTTCAAGGCGACGTTCGTGCAGAGTTCCGAAGTTCCCAACATTTAAGGAGCGGCAATGAAGGAAAGAACACGCAAAATTTTCATCATGATCGTGATGGCGGCGCTCATCGTTTCGCTGATGGCGGCGTCCTTTGCCGCGCTCACTTACGGCCGCTATTCGGGCGGCAGGCGCGATGAAAACAGCGCTTACGAAGATATCCTCGACCTCGTCGGCGAAACGGCGTTCGAAGTTTCGACGGCAGATGAGCTCGTCAACGCCATCAACAACGGCTATTCCTATATCAAAGTCGTCGGCGACGATCCCACGCTCGTCGTCAACAACAACGTGGCGGACGTCGTCGTCAACCTCGTGCTCGACGTCAACGGGCATAAGATCGTCCGCAACAGCCGCAACCCGCTGCTCAACGTGCGGCAGAGCGTTTCCGTCGTGCTCGTGTACGATTCGTCCGAGAAGGCGGAGGGCGGCTTCTATAACCCCGTGGGCAGCGCCTTGCAGACGAGCGGCGGCACGCTCACCGTCGGCGAGGGCGTCTACGAGAGTGGCCCAAGGACGGGTATCGGCCTTGATTTTTCGTATACCGTTTCCGCGACCGTCTGTTCGCGGGATGGCCGTAAGGCGGCGAGCTATTCCGTGCAGAAGACAGATCAAACGTTCCCTAAGCTCACGGAAAAGACGGGCGATGTCTATTTTGATGAAAACTACTCGGGTACGGGTGATTATCTGAAAGCCGACACCTATCTTATCTATACGGAGGAAAAGAACGCCTTTGTGGGGGATGGGAACGGGAGCGGTAAGTTCGAAGACGGCCAACTCTATGTGAACAGGAAGGAGACCTCGAGCGGCGAAACGACGACGATCACGGCGGATAAATTTTCGCCCATCTGCGACGTCGCCTCCTGCGATTTCTACTACTACTATCCCGTCGGCACGGCGGGTACGGCAAATTCGCCCCAAACCTACGCCGTCGTCTATGGCTACAACGAGGTCAAAGGGCTGGCAAAGACGAAGAATGAAAACCTCACTTCGGGCAACGAAACCAACCTCGTCTGGCCGTATGCGGCGATCCGCTCGGAGGCGGGCAACACGCACGCCCGCGGCGGCGAGTTCTATACCTACTTCGGTGAAGAAAACACATACAGCATCTATTCCGAGGGCGGCACGATGACCGTCGGCCTTTCGGGCGAGTCCGATCCTCCTAAATTTCAGGCGATCGGGAAGGGCGTGTGCATCAACATGGCGGGAACGAGCGGGAACGCGGATCAGACGCTCACCATCGAGAACGGCGAATTTTCGTCTAAGATCGGCGATACCATCAAAATGTCGGGCGGCGAGATGGAAGTCAAAAAAGGCTCGTTTACGAAGGACGCGACGGTTTTGGGCGCCGCTTCGGGCGATGGGGCAAGTAACGGCTCGGCCATTTCCATCTCGGGGGGTACGCTCACTTCGTCGGATACGGAAGATACGAGCAAGCCCATCCAATTTCACATTTCGGGCTCTTACGTCAACGGCATTTATGCAAAGGGCGGCGAAGTCAATATCGCGAACGCTACTTTTGCATTCGAAAACGGCAAAAACAATCAGGGCGTTTACAATGACGGCGGTACAAGCCGTGCCCATTGGTGTGACTTTACGATCCCCGGGAATAACAACTACGGCATCCATTCCACCAACGGTACGACGAGGGCATCGGACTGCGCCATCAAAATGACGGGCGAATACGCGGTCGGCGTCTATACGACGGGCGGCAGGGCGCTTGTCGAAGGCGGAAGGATCGACGTTACTTTTGCGGAAAATAAGAGTGATGGTCTCCTCACCTCGGCGGCGGTGAGCACGGAAGGGGGCGAAATTTATCTTGCGGGCAACCTTGCGATCACATCTCATTCTTTGGGCGTCACCGTGCGCCAAGGAGAAGATACGTCGGGTTTGTTAGAGATCGCAACAGACACGATAACGACCACAGACGGAACGACTTATTCCGATATAGACTCTGGTAACGTCACCATCAACACGCCCAACGCCACGGGCATTTATGTCAATAACGGTAACCTTACCAACAAAGGCACGGTGACGGTCACAAGTTCTGTGGGGAATGAAGAAGGCGCAGATAAAGGCTGGAATTGGGTAAATGCCGAGGGGAATCCGCTCATTTCGTTCAACAAGTACAACGGCGTTTATGTCAACGGCGGCTCGCTCGTGTCGGAAGGCACGCTCAACGTTACCTTTACGGGCGTGGAGAATGAAAACAGCGGAACATATCTTGACCAGCAGATCAAGAGCTATGCCGTGCGCGTGGAAGCAGCTGCCTCGGGCGGGGAAACCGAAGTTTCTATTGCAGGCGGCACAATTTCCAATTCGGTCGGCGGCGGCGTATATGTCGGCGGCGGCACGGTGACGCTTGGCGTTAAAAACGGCAATAAGGGCCCCACCGTGCAGACGACGGGAAAGTTGCTATACACGAGTTGGCTGGAAGTTGTTGGGGGCTCCTGGAAATATATGTTAAATAAAAGCGGCGGGCATGCGGTGGAAGTCAGCGGCGGTTCCTTGACTGTGCATGGCGGAAATTATACCTCGCAGCAGGGGAACGGCATCCTGATCCGAAACACTGCTGATGTCAAAACAACCAATACTGTCACGATTGAAGATGGCAGCTTTGTTGGCTACAACAGCGGCTATTATATTGAGTATGATGGGCAAACCCCGTTGGGCGGCGACCGCATGGTCGGCCCTGCGGCTTCCTACGGCCTCAATGTGATGGGGCATGATCTCGACGTTAGGATCAACGGCGGCGAGTTCGGTAATAACGAAGGGGATGTCGGTAACAGTGCGGCTTCGTTCTTCGGGACGCCTGACGGAAGCAGACCGCAGGTGGCGGTACATGGCGGCACATTTAATGCGAACAATGCCGATGCGATCAGTGTGTTCCGCTTTATCGACATCACTTTTGACGGTACCGCTTCTAAAATTTCTTCCAATATTTCGAATGGCGCCGTTGCCTCTCTCTCCGTGCAGAACGACCTGCTGTATACGGGTGAATCGGATAGAGGCTCTACGATCGAGATCCAAAGCGGTACGTTTACGGGAACGGCGTATGGCATTTGGTATGCGTGCGGATATGATAAGCTGAGCATTTCCGGCGATGCGACGATAAAAGGTCCTACGGGGCTTCAGGTCGCTTCCGCACCCGTAGAGAACGGGATCACCATTTCGGGCGGCACGATCGAGGGCGGCACGGAAGGTATCTATTATAATGCCAGCGCGTCGGTCAGCGGCGAAGGATATGGGCTGAATATCACTGGCGGCATAATCAGAGGGACGGGCAATAATAAGAACGGTCATGCCTTAAATATCGTCGTTGAGCCTAAGAAACACGCGATCCATATCGGCGGTGAAGCTCAATTGTTCGGCGGGCGCGATGCGATTTACGTGAACAACGCGGGTGGCGAGGAGGATGCCGTATGCGTATCCATTACGGGAGGAACGTTTACGGGCGCCGAACAAGATACAACGGCGGGTGATTATGGCTGTGCGATTTGGTTCGATTCGGGCATGAATAGTTCCGTTTATCAGATCACGGGCGGAACATTTATAACCAAAGAAGGCGGAAGCGCTATTTGGACATCGAGTCCTGTTACGCATTATTTGTGGCAGATCTTCCCCGATGGTTGTTCGATAACAGATGGAGAGGGCAATAGTTTTAATCGAAATTGGAATTTTAATACCACTATCAAAGGCAAAAGTCAGATAACGGTCAGCATGTCATAATATACTCCAACAAAAAATCTCCCGCGAGGGGGCAAAATCGGTTGCTTTTTTCGCCGATTTCCTGTAAAATGATGTCTGCATTTCGGGAGCGCGTCTCCCGTCTATGCAGAGATGGCGGAGCGGCTGAACGCGCACGATTCGAAATCGTGTTAGGCAGTGATGTCTACCAGGGTTCAAATCCCTGTCTCTGCGCCACGGAAAAGGGCTGCCTTTTGGCAGCCCTTTTCCGTGCGGCAGAGCGGGTTTGAACCACAGCCGCCGAATTGTTCGGAAGTGCGGCGCGGTTTTCTCGGCTGTCGGTTCACGCGAGCGGACGCTTGCGGCCGCGAAGCCATCGAGCCTCTCAAAAAAGCCTTGTCTCTTTGTTTGTTGAAAGAGGCGAAGATAATCCCTGTCTCTGCGCCACGGAAAACGGAGTCGACTTTGGTCGGCTCCGTTTTCCGTTACACGAATATGACAGGGATTTGAGGGTGGAGGCGTTTGCGCCCGCCACGAGCAAGGGATGCCCGCTTGCGGAAGCATCCCGCAGCCGTGACGCACGAGGGCGTAGCCCGAAGTAGAGCAAACGGTTTGCGCGCGAATTGTTTGTTGACAAATCAGCTCGGCGCAAACTGAACAGCCCGGTGGGCCGATGGCAGGGCTCCCGCAAAGATTTTGCATAGCAAAAGATTTGTGGGAAGAGGAGGAGCAGGCGGTGAAAGCGTGGCGTTTGCCAAAGGCGGACGCCCGCGAAATTCGCCTTGCTCCGACGAGGGCGCGCCGCCAAAGGCGCAAATCCCTGTCTCTGCGCCAAAAAAAGACGAGGTGAAATCACCTCGTCTTTTTTTGGCGCACAGGGTTTGAACCACAGCCGCCGCCCGGGAATGCCGCGAACCAACCGGGTAAACTCCTTCCGCCACGTTGCCGAGGGCGAGCCTCGGACAACGCGCCACCGTCTCGGCGGCGCAAGGGAAACGCCGCCTCGGTCACGGTTTTTGCTCGCAATGGCAAAAACCTTAGTTCGCCGCGCGCGCACGCCACACCGTGGCGATGCGTATCATGCGCGGCACCTCCATCACCGAGGGAGGCAAGATCGTGGCATGATTCATTACAGCCGCCGCCCGAGGGGCGAATGCTCCTCGGGCGGCGGCTTCTGCCATTTGTGCAAGATTCACTCTCCCTTGAAGGAGAAGACGAGTTTTTCGACGAGCGAACGCGCGAGCTCTGCGATCGTGCAGCGGCGGTAGGGGACTTCGGCAAGCGCCATCGCCTCCTTCTGCTTCTTTGTCACCTCCGCATAGGGGTACAGCCCGAAGAGGAAGGGATAGAGGGCATAGAGGAACTCCTCCGCCTCCTCGTCCGTGGCGCGCGTGTGCGCTTTTAAGCACCTTCTGACCGCCTGCATCGACTTTCCGTACGTCCGCTTGAACGCGGTGAGCTCTTCCATCCTGCTGCCCGCTTCCATATCGTATAAATTCATGGAGAGCAGTTTGAGCATGCAACGGCGGCGCTCCAAAAGCTGAGCAAACCGCGCGGGGAATTCTTTCGGCGCAAACTCCGCTTCGGCGAGGGCGTCAAGCTCCTTCGTCCAGGTGCGGTACTCCCGTTCGAGCAGGGCGAGGAAGATCTCCTCTTTGGTGCGGAAGTAGTTGTAAACGGACGTGCGCGTGAACGAGGTCTTTTCCCCGATCTTCAAGATGGTGATGTCCTTGAAGGGCATCTCCTCATACAGCTGCGCGCAGGCGTCGACGATCTCTTCGCGGCGGGCGGCGGCGAGGGCGTCAGAGCTCTCCCGCTCCCTGCCTGTTTCACTCACGGGCGGCTTCATCATAAACTCTTTTTGAGGATATCGACGATCTCCTCGTGCGTCAGCACCTTATAGCCGCCTTCCATGACGAGCGTCGCCTTGGCGATGTCTTCGATCATGCCCTCGTTCGCGCCCAGCTCCGTGATATTCATCACGAGCCCGAGCTCCTTCATCCACCCTTCCATGCAGGCAAGGCCCTCGTTTGCGATCTCCTCGTCGCTTTTGCCCGCGGGGTCGACGCCCCACACGTTCTTGGCAAAGCGCACGAATTTTGCAAGCCCGTAGGGCAGGATATAGCGGTAGTAGGGAAGGGAGACGGCGGCGAGCGTCATGCCGTGCGTCGCGTTGGTGAGCGCGCCCACCGCCTGCCCGAGCATGTGCACTTCCCAGTCGGTGTCCTTGCCGCAGGCGATGCGGGTGTTGAGCGCCCACGTCGCCGTCCACATGATGTTGGAGCGCGCCTCATAGTTCTGCATATCGCGGACGGCGATGCGCGAGGAATGAATGAGCGAGTGCATGAGCCCTTCGGCGAGATAGTCGCTCGTGTTGTCGTCCGTGCCCGAGAAGTACTGCTCGCAGATGTGGCTGAAAATGTCGTAGATGCCCGCGACCATCTGATAGCGGGGCAGGGTGAGCGTGTAGACGGGGTCGAGCACCGAGAAGCGGGGCATCACGCTTTCATCGGCGAACACATGCCCGATCTTGAGTTTCTGCGCCGTGTTGGTGATGACGGCGCCCGCGTTCATCTCGCTGCCCGTGCCGACCATCGTCAGGACGCAGCCGACGGGAACGATCTCACAGTCGGGCTCCTCGAAGCGGAGATAGTATTTCTCCCACGGGTCTTCGGTGCAATGGACGGAGACGGCGAGCGCCTTCGTATAGTCGCACACCGAACCGCCGCCCACGGCAAGGAGCAGGTCTGCCTTGTGCGCGCGGGCAATTTTCATGCCTTCGCACAGCTTGTCGTAAGTGGGGTTGGGCATGACGCCCGAAATCTCCGCGACGTCCTTTCCGCACTCTTTGAGGATAGCGGTGACCGCATCATAGATGCCGTTCTTCTTGATGGAGCCGCCGCCGTAGACGAGCACGACGTTCTTGCCGTATTTGGGGAGCTCCTCCTTCAAGTATTTGACGGAGCCTTCGCCGAAATAGAGCTTAGTGGGGTTGCAGTAGGTAAAGTTTCCGAGCATAAATATTCCTCCCGATAATTTAAGGTTTGTGCTGACACGCTGTCAGCGGATATAGTATAGCACGGTTCTGACACGGTGTCAACGGTTTTCCGAAAAAAATCCCGCCCTGTTTTTCGGGCGGGGAAAGGGCGGAGTGCGGCGGACGCTCGCGGACAGCGGGCGCCCGAGGGGTCGGGTAATTGCGGCGGGCGATGGCGGACGCTCGCGGGCGAAAGGGCGGGGCGAAAGGCGCTTGGCGGGCGGAGGCGAAAGCGAGCCTGCCCGTCAGACGGTGCTTTTTTGGGTGCGGCGCTCTTTTTTGCTGGTGAGAAGGGTGAGGAGAAGGCACAGCCCCGCCGTTAAGACCTGCGCGGAAACGGCGCTCCACCATACGCCCGTCTGCCCCCAAAACGCGGGGAGGAGGAAGAGCAGGACGAGCATGAGCGCGGGCTCGGAATACACCGCAAGATAGGAAAAGAGGGTGCGTTCCGTCGCGTAGAATCCCGCCGTCGCCACGCGCGAGAAGGCGTAAAAGACGAGCCCTGCAAGAAAGATCGGCAGAACGGCGGCAACGTTCCCCGCGACTTCTTCGGAAGAGCCGAACAAAGGCCCGATCAGCTTCCTGAGCGCAAAGAGCAGCACGCCGCACAAAAGCGCCAATAAAATGGCGGAAAGATAGGCAAACAAGCGCACTTTGGCGCTCTTTTCGGGGCGGCCTTCGCCGTAGAAGGTGCTGATGAGAGGCTGGCTCCCGTCGCCCACGCCCTGCACGAGCATCTGCACGATGGTGATCGCATACGCGATGCACGCATAGCACGCGACGGCGCTCTCCCCGCCGTGCAGCATACAGAACTTGTTGATGAGCATGAGGGAGATCATGGGCGAAAGGGTGAGCCCGAAGGGGGCGACGCCCACGCGCACGATGGAAGCGGCGCAGCGGCCGAATCTTCGGAAGGAGCCGAAGAGGGGGAGCTTCTTGACAAGAAAGTATATGAGCGCTTCGATCGCCGTGACCGCCTGGCCGAGGATGGTTGCAACGGCGGCGCCCGCCGTGCCGCCCTCTAAGACCCACACGAACACATAGTCGAGCACGATGTTGGAGCCGAAGCCCGAGAGCATGGTAACAAAGGCGAAGGTCGCCCCGCCGTTGTTGCGGATGGCGGGCACGAGCCCCGTCGCGAAGATCTGAAAGACGGAGCCCAGAACGATGACGTCGAGATACTCCTTCCCGTAGGCGTAGATGTCGCCCTCCGCGCCGAAGAGGCGAAGGACGGGGCCGTTCAAAAAGAAGAAGGCGGTCATGAAGGCGCTCGCAAAGAGCAGCATCCATATGGTCGCGCGGAGATAGCTGTCGGCGGTATCATCGCGCTCGCCGCGCCGCACCGACCACAGCACCGCGCCGCCCATGCCGATGCCCGTGCCGAGCGATTGGATGAGCGAGACGACGGGGAAGGCGACGTTGATGGCGGAAAGGCCCTTATCCCCGATGCTCTGCCCGACGAAGAGGCCGTCGACGATGGCATACACGCCCGAAAGCGCGAAGGCGAGCACGGAGGGCACAACATATTTAAAAAAGGCGCTGAGGACGGAAGCGTCTTTGGCGGGGCGGGAAAGTTTCATCGTTCACCTCAGAGGAAGTACCGCTCGATTATGCTTGCTTTTGGGGAAGAAGTCAAGCGATTTTACCGTCCTCTTATCGGCGGGACAAATAGGGGGGATAAGCAATAATTATATTTTGAATGGCGAAAAGTGCGTGCAAACGTTTGACAAATGCGGACGAAAGCTGTAAAATGAGCACATAACCGATGAGGTGAAGGAGTAGCGTGCGGCTACACGGATCTCAAGAGAGCCTTCGGCGGTGGGATGAAGGCGGTCCGCGGCGCGTGAATGGATCACCGAGGGCGGGGGTGAAGGGGCAAAAGCCCTGCGTAGCTTCCGACGGGGACCCTCCCGTTACAGGGGGAGAGCATCAGAGTGTGCTTGCAATGAGGCGGCGTCTGCCGCGAAATCGGGTGGCAACACGGAGAACATTCGTCCCGAACGGATGGCTTCCGTGTTTTTTGTTACAATTTTTATTCAGGAGGAAAACACCATGAACACCAACATCCCTTACAAGATCTATCTCTCGGAAGACGAGATGCCCCGTACCTGGTATAATGTCAAAGCTCACATGAAGGGGGGGCACGAGCCCTTCATGAACCCCGCGACGGGCAAGCCCTGCACGAAAGAAGACCTCTCGGGCGTATTCTGCGAAGAGTGCGTCGATCAGGAACTCAACGACAAGGACGAGCTCATCGAGATCCCCGAAGAGATCAGGAACTTCTATAAGATGTACCGCCCGTCCCCCCTCGTGCGCGCGTACTGCCTTGAAAAGCTGCTCGACACGCCCGCCGAAATTTACTATAAATTCGAGGGCAACAACACGTCAGGCTCGCACAAGCTCAACTCGGCGGCGGCGCAGGCGTACTACGCGAAGAAGCAGGGGCTCACCTCCGTCACGACGGAGACGGGCGCGGGCCAATGGGGCACCGCCCTTGCGATGGCGTGCGCCTACTTCGGGCTCGACCTCGATGTATATATGGTCAAGGTCTCTTACGAGCAGAAGCCCTTCCGCCGCGAGGTCATCCGCACCTACGGCGCGAACGTCATTCCGTCTCCTTCCATGACGACGGCGGCGGGCAGGAAGATCTTGGAAGAACATCCCGGCACGGGCGGCTCGCTGGGCTGCGCCATCTCCGAAGCCGTCGAAAAGGCGACGCAAACGCCCAACTGCCGCTATGTCTTGGGCTCCGTGCTCGACCACGTCCTGCTGCATCAGTCCATCATCGGGCAGGAGTGCAAGATCGCGCTCGATAAATACGGCGTGCAGCCCGATCTCATCATCGGCTGCGCGGGCGGCGGCTCCAATTTGGGCGGCCTCATCTCGCCCTTCATGGGGGAGAAGCTCGAAGGCAAAAACAACATCGACTTCCTCGCCGTCGAGCCCGCAAGCTGCCCCTCTCTCACGCGCGGCAAGTACGCTTACGACTTCTGCGATTCGGCGCGCATCACCCCCCTTGCCAAGATGTATACGCTGGGCTGCGGCTTCATGCCCTCGCCCAACCACGCGGGCGGGCTGCGCTATCACGGCATGAGCCCCGTGCTCTCCAAGCTCTATCACGACGGACATATGCGCGCGACGAGCGTCGAGCAGACCAAAGTCTTCGAGGCGGCGGTCAAGTTCGCCCGCTGCGAGGGTATCCTGCCCGCTCCCGAGAGCTCGCACGCCATCGCCGTTGCGATGGACGAGGCCGTGAAGTGCCGCGAGGAGGGCAAGAAGAAGGTCATCCTCTTCGGGCTCACGGGCACGGGGTATTTCGACATGACCGCCTACAAGAACTTCAACGACGGCAACATGACGGATACCATCCCCACCGATGAGGACCTTGCGAAGGGGTTTGCGACGATACCGCAAGTATAATTTCGCGAAAATCTTTTTCCTTCGGAAAAATCTTTCCGCGAGGGGTGGAGACGGTTGATTTTAACTTACTTTGCCGCCCGCGCACTGTTTTGTCCTTATTGGACAATAAGTACCCGTAGGGTACAAATTGGGTCCTGCTACGCAAAAGCGTGGTTTTGCTTGCAGAGTTGATTTCAGGGAAAGGGTTCCCGAAAAAATCGCGCTAGCGAGTTTTTCGGGATGAGGAGCAGCGCGGATTCTACCGCGCGAGCGCGGGCGCAGGGAAACCCTGCCCGGCTCAGTGAATTTGAGTTCACGACTTTTTGTGCGAGCACAAAAAAGTCGTGAGGAGATTTCGCGAAAATCTTTTTGCCTTGCAAAAATCTTTCCGCGAAGAAAGATTGTTGCGATCTTGACGGGCGGCGGCTGCCGCCCGTTAATTTTGCGGCGGGCTAGTTTTGCATATGCGCGAAATACTTGACGAAAAGGGGCGGATGTGCTATGCTTTTCAGGAATAAAACCACAAAAGGACACAGCCATGTATTTCAGAACTCATAACTGCGGCGAGCTGCGCGAAACGGACGCGGGCAAGCGCGTCAAACTCTCGGGCTGGCTCGACAGCAAGCGCGATAAGGGCGGGCTGCTCTTTGCCGTCCTGCGCGATTTTTACGGCACCACGCAGGTCGTCTGTGCGGAGGAGCCCTGTCTTTCGCAGATGCGCGACATTCCCACCGAATCGACGGTCAGCGTCGAAGGCACCGTCGTTTTGCGCTCTTCCCCCAACGACAAGCTCCCTACGGGCCTGATCGAGGTCATCCCCGAGCGCATCGAAGTGCTGGGCCGCCGCTCCGTGCAGGCGCTTCCCTTCGAAGTTTCGCACTCCACCGAAGCGGGCGAGGACGCGCGCCTCAAATACCGCTTCCTTGACCTTCGCAACCCCGCCGTGCGCGACAAGATCATTTTGCGCTCTCAGATCGTCGCCGATCTTCGCAAGCTCATGACCGAGCGCGGCTTTTACGAGATCAACACGCCTATTCTGACGAGTTCTTCGCCCGAGGGCGCGCGCGACTACATCGTTCCCAGCCGCATCTATCCCGGCGAGTTCTATGCGCTCCCGCAGGCGCCTCAGCAGTACAAGCAGCTCCTGATGTGCTCGGGGTTCGACAAGTACTTCCAGATCGCTCCCTGCTTCCGCGACGAGGACGCCCGCGCCGACCGTTCGCCCGGCGAGTTCTATCAGTTGGATATCGAGATGGCGTTCGCGACGCAGGAAGACGTCTTCGAAGTGCTCGAGGGGGTGCTCCCGCCCGTCTTTGCCAAGTATTCGGGCTGGGATGCCGATAAGCCCCCGTTCCGCCGCGTCGCCTACCGCGAAGCGCTCGAAACGTACGGCTCGGATAAGCCCGACCTTCGCAATCCCCTTGTCATCAAGGACGTCTCCGACCTTACGGAAGGCTGCGGGTTCGCCGCCTTCGAAGGCAAGAAAGTCAAAGCCATCGCCGTCAACGGCGTTTCCGTCGCCCGCAAGTGGATCGACAAGACCGCCGAAGAGTTCAAAGTCAAGACGGAGGGCGGCGCCATGTTCTGGTTCAAGCTGGACGAGAACGGCGCGGCGGCGGGCGGCATCGCAAAATTCGTTGCGGAGCGCGTCGACGCCTTCAAGGAGCGGCTCTCCCTTCAAAACGGCGCGTTCGTCGCCCTCGTCGCGGAGGACAAACTCTCCCTCGTCCAGAAGCGCGCGGGCATCCTTCGCACCATGCTCGGTACGGGGCTCGATCTCCTCGAAAAGAACGTCTACCGCTTCTGCTGGATCGTCGACTTCCCCATGTACGAGATCGGCGAGGAGAGCGGCGAGCTCGAATTCTGCCACAATCCCTTCTCCATGCCGCAGGGCGGGATGAAGGCGCTCGAAGAGCAGGATCCTCTCGAAGTGCTCGCCTATCAGTACGACATCGTCTGCAACGGCGTCGAGCTTTCCTCGGGCGCTGTGAGAAATCACGATCCCGAGATCATGCTCAAAGCCTTCTCGCTCGTGGGCATGGGCAAGGAGGACGTCGTCAAGAAGTTCCCCGCGCTCTACCACGCCTTCGAGTACGGCGCGCCTCCCCACGCGGGCGTGGCGCCCGGCGTCGACCGCATGGTCATGCTCATCTCGGATACCGTCAACATCCGCGAAGTCATCGCCTTCCCCATGAACGCCAAGGCGCGCGATCTTCTCATGAACGCGCCCTCGCCCGTGGAGCAGAAGCAGCTCGACGACGTGCATATCAAGATCGTCGAACAGAAGAAATAAGCAAATTCCGACAAAAACGGCGCTTTGGGCGCCGTTTTTGCGTAGAAGAGAGATAGGACAACGCCCCTTTTTCATAAGCTAAACAAGGCGGCTCTATGCCGCGGAAGGAGGGGGAAATGTTTTCGCTGTTGTATGCCGTCCTTTGCAAGCTGTTCTTTTTTACGGGCGCCGTGGGGGAGGGGAGCTACCCCAAGCCGCTCTCTTCCGAAGAGGAGGAGCGCTGCCTGCGGCTTAGCCGCGCTGGAGATGCGGCGGCGCGCGAGAAGCTCATCCGCCACAACATGCGTCTCGTCGTGCATATCGTCAAAAAATATACGGGCGCAGCGGAGACGGACGACATGATCTCTGTGGGGAGCATCGGGCTCATCAAAGCCATCAACACCTACGAACCGGGGCGGGGCACCCGTCTTGCGACGTACACCGCCCGCTGCGTGGAGAATGAGATCCTGATGCTCATCCGCGCGGGCAAAAAGCACAAAAATACGCTCTCGCTCTCCGACCCCGTCGGCACCGACAAGGACGGGAACGAACTCACCCTCATGGACCTTCTCTATGAGAAGGAGGATGCCGTCTTCCGGGGCGTGGAGCAGTCGCTCATGCAGGAAAAATTCCTTGCGGCGGTGAGGGGGCTTTTGAACGGGCGGGAGTGCGAGATCGTCTGCCTGCGCTACG
>DXAJ01000039.1 GCA_019117085.1 Candidatus Gallimonas gallistercoris | reverse complement strand
AAGACGAGCGAATGCCCGCGGCGCGCCATCTCTTCCGTGAGGCGCTCCACCTCATCGATATAACATTGGTCGATGGCGGCGCTCGCCGCCCCGAAAACACAGATCTTCATAAAATTCCTGCTCCTTATCCGTAGAGCCGTCCGCACCGCAGGGCACGAAACCGCCTCCCCTTTATTATACGGACATTTCGCAAAAAGTCAAGGGGAGGCGGAAAATTAGTACGCCGAAGCTCAAAAGACAAGATCGAGAAGGGAGAGATACTCCCGATACGCCGAAGAATCCCGAAGCAGAGTCAGCCTTTCGGCTATGCCGCGGTAATACCATTCCTGCTTGTTCTTATCCTTTTGATGGAACGCAAACCAAAGGGCATCCCCTTTTTCGAGAAAAGAACGGAAAATGGAACGCAGATTGGAAAGTTTATCGGAAAGCACGAGGATCTGTTCCTCTCGCCCCGCCGAAGAGAGCGCATCGAGCGTCTCCTGCTTACGCAGTTCCCAGGTATCGGCGGGAGGAAGCCCTTCCCGCTTATTCTCGCTGTCAAAGAGCACAAGAGAAGCGACGCGTTCGCCGAACTCTTCCCGAAGCTCCCCGGCGGTAACGGGGGTATCTTCCACCGTATCATGCAGAACGGCGGCGCAAAGCACATCCTCATCCTCGGTCAAAGACGAAGCGATGACGGCGGCCTCCATCGGGTGTACGATATAGGGCGTCCGGGAACCCTTGCGCGTCATGCCGGCGTGGGCATTCACCGCAAAACAAATGGCTCTTTCAAAACGGCTTTGCTTCATTCTTCCGCCTCCTCTCCATTAAGCAGCTTTGCAAACGGGATGAGCGCACGCGCCTCCCTTGTGCGAAGATACGCTTCATCGAGCTCCTCGGGCCCGAAACGAAACCTGTCGAGCGCATCGGCATCCTTAAAGATACGATAGAGGCGGATGACATTTTCCGCCGCATCGGGAAAGTTGCTGCGGATCGCCGCCTCCCCTTCCCGATCGTGACGGTCATGATATGCCATGATGAAGAAGACGCGCTCATCGAATTTGAGCCCGAGCACTCCGCAAACACAACGGTACTTGTCTGCAGCGCGCTGCCCGTGTCCGACGTCCCTGCCGTCATCGAAGCGGCAGCAGTCATGAAAGACCGAGGCCGCCGAAAGCACTTCCCGCTGCTGCCGTGTGAGCGCACTTTTCTTTGCAAGGAGATGGGTAAACAGCAGCACCCGCGCACAATGATCTTTGGCGTGGCATGCGCTATCCTCGTGAAGGAACGGAACGCGTTCATACAAAAAATCGCGCCAACGTTCATATTCTCTTTGTTCCGAAGGAGTAAGATAACACTTCATGGCTCCATGATAGCAGAGCGAGCATAAAATGTCAAGCGGGAAGATCTTGGAGCAATCTTGTTCGGAAAGGCCAAAAACAAATACTATGCCTGACATAGAAATGCGGTTTTTAGGTGTTTACATAGTACTATGCGTGATATAATTCGGCGATTTTCCTCAAAATAGTCGCAAAAATGGCGTGTTTGCGCATAAAATGTGGGCGAGGTGGCATATGAGTACCCTTTCCCTCTGCATGATCGTAAAAGACGAAGAAACCGTCCTTGAACGCTGTCTGGAAAGCGTTCGGGAGCTTTTTGACGAGATCGTCGTCATCGATACGGGCTCTGTTGACCGCACGCGGGAGATCGCACTCTCCTTCGGCGCTTTCGTCTACGATTTCCCCTGGCGGGACGACTTTTCGGCCGCCCGCAACTTTTCCTTTGCAAAAGCCAAGGGCGACTATCTCTTCTGGATGGACGCGGACGACGTCCTCCCTCCCCCATCGCGCGAACGCTTTCCCGCGCTCCGCGCCTTTCTCGAAGAGGAACGGCCCGACACGCTCTTTCTTCCATACGAGTGCATGAGGCAGGACGATGCGCCCTCTCTTGTCTTCCGCCGCGAGCGCGTCCTCCGCCGCTGCCCCATGGCGCGTTGGGTCGGGCGGGTGCACGAGTGCATCGTCCCCTTCGGAAAGCAAAGCTTTTTTGATCTTCCCGTCCGCCATCTCGGGAGCGAGAAACAGCGGGGAGAGAGAAACCTCCGCATCTACGAAAAATGGGAAAAAGAAGAGCCCCTCTCCCCGCGCGATGCCTTCTATTTCGGGCGGGAGCTTTATTATCACCGCCGCTATGAGGAGGCTGCCGTGCGCCTTGAGGGCATGCTGAAGGGCGACGGCTGGTATGTCAACAAGATCGAGGCGTGCAAGGCGCTTGCCCTCTGCTTCGAAGCGCAAGATCTCCCCGAGCGGGCGCTTTCCGCACTCTTTCAAAGCTTCCTCTACGGAGAGCCGCGCGCTTCCGTCTGCTGCGAACTCGGCCGCCTCTTTCAGTCGCAGGGCCGCATCCGCGATGCCGCATTTTGGTATGAAGCCGCCCTCTCCTGCCGCGATCATTCGGAGGAAGGAGACTTCGAAACGCCCGATTCCCGCTCCCTCACGCCCCTTTTAAGCCTTGTGTGCTGCTATGACGCCCTCGGGGAAAAAGAGCGCGCCCTTGCCTTCCACAGGCGTACGGAGGAGCTCTTTCCCCGTCATCCCGCCGTTCTCCACAACCGCGCTTATTTTGAGCAAACATAGGCGATAGGAAAGACCCGCCGAAACGGCGGGCCTTTTTCAGTCTTCGAGGTATTTCAAAAGGCGGGGGATATCGGAAGAAGTCAGAATGTTTAAGATGGGCTCCCCCCAATTGCCGCGGTGCGTGACGATGACCGCAAGGAGCTTTCTGTTCTCGGCAAAGGCGTCTACGGCGTCCTGGATGGGCGTCTCTTTGCCCAACACGCGGTAATAGCGCATGATGTCCTCTCCCCTTAAAATATCCTCGCAGGGAAGCGCCAGCAGCTCTTCGAGCGCACCGCCCTGCGAAAGGAGCGAGCCGATCGCCCGCACGAGGCGGCGGTTATTGAGCATCCCCACAGGCTTTTCCCCGCGGTAGACGGGAAGGTTGGAATAGTCGCTCTTGGCGATGCGGATGAGCGCTTCTTCCACCGTCTCTTTGGCGGAGATGCCCGTCACCTGTTTGTCTTTTAAAAGTTTTAAGCGGGGCGGGCTGGAAAGCAGCTCCGCGACATGCGTCATGAGCTGCGTGATCTCATCGCATGGTTCCGCGACGACGCGGTCGGTCGTCGTCGTATGCACGATGACGTTGCGCAGCTTGGCGCAGAAGACGAGGTCGTCCTCATACTTGCGCACGACGGGATTGTGATCGGCGCAGCGGCGGACGAGATCGGAAAAGTTGAGGTTGCCCTTGCCGCGATAGAGCGTGCGCAGGCGGGCGTCGATGATGTTATAGGCAGAAATAAATTCAAGTGCGTTGTCTTGCGGCATGCTTTCTCCCTCGGGCAGCGCGAAGGGCTGCCCTTTCTTTGAGTATAGCACAACTTTTGCCCGCTGACAAGACCTAAAATTCTCTTTTTTTGCGGAGCGTGAGGCGACGGCGCGTCTCGATGAGGCGGTACTCCCGCTCTTTGGGCAGCGTCACACGGCCTACGGGCGCGGGAGAGGCGAAGAAAAGCCTGCCCTCGGGGTCGGCGACGGCGGCGTATCCGAAGGCGCACAAGGCGACGGGAAGGCCGTAAAAGAAGGCGTGCGCGCGGATGAGGGTGAGCTCCAGCCCCTCGGAAAGCTCCTCAAAGAGGCACAAAACGGCGTCCGCGCCCGAAAGTGAGAGCGTTTCCACGACCTTGGGAAAGTAGAGATCTTCCCCCACGACGACCCCTAAGCGACCCGCCGCCGTCTCGTACACCTTCACGCCCGCGCCCGCGCCGAACGCGCTGCCGTCGATGCGGTTCACAAGGTCGGAAACGCCCAGAAGACGCCCCCGCTCGGCGACAACGGCGGACTTGCGACGGATGCCGCGCGCGTCCGTGTAACACCCGCCGACGACGGTGCAGCGCAGCATCTTGGAGCGCATGGCGACCGTCTCGAAAAGGGAAGTCTCCCCTTTGAGTTCGCATTCATAGCTCACTTCTCCCAGCGCGGAGAGAGGATGACACACGATATCCGCCCCCGCCTCCTCCCCGACCGCATCGAGCCCGCCCTTCGTCACAAAACAAATGCGCATGGTATCCCCCCGTCCATTGTATTACACAGCGAAAGAAGGTGTGCAGGGAAGCGCGGGCGGGAGCGTGCGCGGAAGAAGAAAAACGGCGCAAAAGAAAAATTTTTTGGCGGAAAGCGGAGAAAATTACTTGACACACGACGAATAATCGATATAATAGAGAGGTACTTTTCATTGAGGTGTAGCGCAGTTTGGTAGCGCGCTTGGTTAGGGACCAAGAGGTCGTGGGTTCAAGTCCCGTCACCTCAACCACACAAAAAGGAGTTGACTTGCGTCAGCTCCTTTTTGTGTTATTCCGAACCATGACGGGACTTGAGGGTGGAGGCGTTTGCGGGAGCAAACGGTTTGCGCACAAATTGTATGGAAACAAAAAAGTAGGGCGCAAACTGAACAGCCCGGTGGGCTGTTCACCGGGGCGCGCCGCCAAAGGCGCAAGTCCCGTCACCTCAACCAAAAATCGGAGATCTGCTTTTGCGGGTCTCCGATTTTTTGCTGCGGCAACAGAGTTTGGATGTGCAGACTCTTGGTCCAAAGCCAAGCGCGCTCTCGCGGGAAGGGCTCCCGCGCAGATGCGAAAGCAGATGCGTGGGAAAAGGGTGAGCAGGCGCTTTTTTGCCAAAGCCCCGGTGGGGCTTTGACCGCCTGCGAACTTGGAAATGGCACATGGAACGTGCCATTTCCTGACCGAGCGCGGACACTACCGCGCGAGACAAACAAGCCGCCCGGTCAAGCCGCGAGGAACGCAGCGGCGGACGCCACGGCTTTGTTCCGACGCAGGGACCAAGAGGTCGTGGGTCCCGCCGCCTCCTCGACCAAGAATAAACCGTGATATTGATACAATGCGCATCTCTGTCACGGTTATTTTTTGCCTTTTTATAGTTTCTGGTGGCAGTTTTACTTCTATTTTGGGTTTTACCCCAGGCTATTTTACGTTGGCATAATGCAAGCGTTACAAACAAGATATCATCAAAGTA
>DXAJ01000038.1 GCA_019117085.1 Candidatus Gallimonas gallistercoris | reverse complement strand
CCTTATAGGCAAGATAGCCCTCGAGATTATCGGAATCGGAGACGATGAGCTCGTACGCTCCCAATGTATTGACGACGGAAGCAAGCAAAAATGCGCCTCCGCCGATGATGTCCGCGCGCCTTGCGTCCATGCCGGGGAGCCGCTTTCTCTCTTCCGCCGAAAGGGAGAGAAGACGCACCGCAAGCGCATGGAGCTCTTCTGCCTTGATACCAAAGCCCTGAACGGCGGCAGAAGAATAAGTTTCAAGTTTGAGAAAAACGGAAGCGAGCGTCGTCGCCGTTCCGCCGACGCCAAAGACGGGAAGAGCTTTGGGAGTGCCCTCTAAGGCTTTCGAATAGGGCGCGATCGTCTCTTGTAAACTCTTTGCGTCGTCGCGGCAAAGATCGAACAGACGGACTGCTCCTAAGGGGATGCTTTGGGAAAAGGTGAGCTTTCCGTTTTGACGAAAGCATACTTCCGTGCTTGCTCCGCCGACGTCGATCATGCCCCCGTCTGCGTGTTTCCCGAGTGCGCCGTAAAGACCGAGCTTTGCTTCCGTTTCGCCCGAAAGGACTTCGACGGTGAGCCCCGAAAGCTGTCTGACGCGCGAATTGAAAGCTTCGCCGTTCTCTGCCGAGCGCACAGCCTCCGTCGCATACGCCAAGATATTCTCCGCGCCATCTTTTCGGGCTTGCATGCAAAATTCCGCAACGGCACTTGCCGTGCGTTCGATGGCGTCCTCTTTCAGGCAGGGAGAAAACGCCGTGCCTTCGCCGAGGCGCGTCGTTTTCAGCGTCTTATATAAAACTTTTCCGTCCGCCCAGAGCATAAGGCGAACGGAATTGGAACCGATATCAATGACAGCCGTCCTGTTCATTACTGCCAACCATGTTTACGAGCAAGATAATAAAGCCCGTTCCCTTCTTCATAATAGACGATCTTATCCTCACCGTCGGAGATCATCTGTTCATAATGCTCGATCTGCTCGTTGAGTTCTTCTTCCATGCGCTTCTGAACGCCGATCTGGACGAACTGGATGATGAGCACGACGACGAGGAAGAGCACCAACAAAACGCCGCCGACAGTCGCCCCTACGGCGATCCTCGTGGCTTTTTCCGGTGAGATGGGTCGTTTCTTTTCTTCCATGGTGCCCTATCCTTTTGCTTTTGAATGAATCTTACAATGGCATTATACACCATTTCCCCGAAAAAAGCAACGGTTTTGTGGAAACTTTTCTCGTAGAGGAAAATGCCCGACGCAATGCCGAACAAATGAAAGAGGCGAAACTTCCCGCAAAATGCAAGAGAAAGCGCAAGATATCCTGCCCCTATAATAAGGCAAAAGAGAAGATCGAGGCAAATTTTGAGGAGGCGAAGTTTTCCCCGAAGCCCGTCGAGAAGACGAAGCGGCTCGTACAAAGCTCCCGCAAGGCTGCCGAAAAGAAGCAAAATACAAAAGACGCGCAGCTGCATCAGGAAAAGATGGAGCGTTTTCCGCCTCTGCCGTACCGAAGAGCGGCGATCTCTCCCGAAGCCGCAAAATTTCCACTCCCTTCCGAAAAGGATAAGATCTTAAGTTTTTCCCCTTCAATGGCGAGTTTTACGCCGCTCACCGTCAATCGGATGCATTTATCGGAAAAGGCGTCTACGCTTTCAACGCCCGTCATCGTGAGCTTGCTTCTGTTCTCTAATGTAAGAAGGCTGTTTGTTTCGTCTTGCATACGGCATTGTATGCGCAGTTCGGAAGTAATATGAAAAACCGCCCCCGAAGGAGCGGCGTTTCACAAGATATTGCAATACTATGTCTGACATAGTACTATATTAAAGTCCTGCTTTCGCCTTTGCGCGTGCTTTTGCGCGCAGTTCGGAGTCGAGAATACGCTTGCGGATGCGCACCGTCTTGGGTGTGATCTCCAAAAGTTCGTCGTCGCCGATGAATTCAAGCGATTCTTCCAGGCTGAGCTTTTTCGGCGGGATGAGGCGGAGCGCTTCGTCCGAAGAGGAGGAACGCGTGTTCGTGAGGTGCTTCGTTTTGCAGACGTTGACGTTGATGTCCTCGTCTTTGGGGGAATACCCCACAACCATGCCTTCATAGACGGGAGTGCCCGGCGTGATGAAGAGTACGCCTCTTCCCTGTGCGTTAAAGAGCCCGTAGGTGACGGCTTCGCCCGTTTCGAAGGCGACGAGAGAGCCCACCGTCTTGCGGCTGATCTCGCCTTTGTAGGGCTGATATTCGAAGAACACCGAGCTCATGACGCCTTCGCCCTTGGTATCCGTCAGAAATTCGCTCTTGTAGCCGAACAAGCCGCGCGAAGGGACCAAAAATTCAAGACGCATGCGCGAACCCATCGCGCTCATATGGAGAAGTTCGCCCTTCCTCTCGCCCATGCTCTGGAAGACGGGACCCGTGACCGTTTCGGGAACGTCCACGATGAGGCGTTCCACGGGCTCGTACTTGACGCCGTCGATCTCTTTATAGAGCACTTTGGGGGCGCTCACCTGGAATTCGTAGCCTTCGCGGCGCATGGTTTCGATGAGGATGGAAAGATGCATCTCCCCTCTGCCGCTCACGCGGAAGGCATCCGTCGAATCAGTATCCTCGACGCGGAGGGAAACGTCGCGCAGAAGTTCGCGGTACAGCCTCTCTCTGAGGTGCCTCGTCGTGACGAACTTCCCCTCTTTCCCCGCGAAGGGAGAGTCGTTGACGGAGAAGATCATCTCTACCGTCGGATCGGAGATCTTGACGAAGGGCACCGCCTCCACGCAGGAGGAAGCGCACAGCGTATCGCCGATGTTGATCTTTTCAAGGCCGGCAAAACAGACGATATCGCCCGCCATGGCGCTTTCGCAGGGAACGCGGTCGAGCCCTTCGATCTCATAGAGCGCAACGAGCTTGCCCCTTGTATTGACTTCGGGATGATTGTAGTTGCAGACCGTCACATCCATGTTGGGCTTGGCGACGCCGCGCTCGATGCGGCCGATGCCGATACGGCCCACATATTCGTTGTAGTCGATGCAGGATACGAGGATCTGCAGTTGCCCTTCCGTGTCCATTTCAAGGGGCGGGAAGTGGGAAAGGATGGCTTCATACAGGGGCTTTAAGTCGGTGCCTTTGACGTCGGGATCGGTAGAAGCGGTGCCCTCTCTGCCCGAGCAGAAAAGGAAGGGGCTTTCGAGTTGTTCGTCCGTCGCGTTGAGGTCCATCAGAAGTTCCAAAACTTCATCAATGACTTCTTTGACGCGCGCATCGGGGCGGTCGACCTTGTTGACGACGATGATGAGTTTGAGCCCGAGTTCGAGCGCTTTCTGCGTGACAAATCGCGTCTGCGGCATGGGACCTTCGGCGGCGTCCACGAGGAGCAGCACGCCCGAGACCATTTTCAAGGAGCGTTCCACTTCGCCCGAAAAGTCAGCGTGTCCGGGGGTATCGACGATGTTGATCTTGACGCCGTTGTAGTGAACGGACGTGTTCTTCGCAAGGATGGTGATGCCACGCTCCCGTTCGAGATCGCCGTTGTCCATCACGCGCTCTTCCACCACCTGATTGGCGCGGAAAGTGCCGCTCTGCTTCAAGAGCTGGTCGACGAGGGTCGTCTTGCCGTGGTCGACGTGCGCGATGATCGCGATGTTGCGTAAATCTTCTCTGATCATAAAAAACCTCTAAAAATATTACCGTCGCCTATTTTAATACATTTTCTCGGATTTTACAACAAAAACACAAGCTCGTTGAGAAAAAAAGCGCAAAAAATCCCTCGGGAAGATAGCCTCCCGAGGGCGATTTTTACTTTTTTTCCTTCTTTCCGTTCATCCGCTTTTCGCTGTTTTTCTTCTGCTCGCCCGTCTCCCCCACGCCCTTTTCGACGAGCGTTCCTTCGGGCGAGACGATCTTAACGTGCAGCTCCCCTTTCGTTTGTTTCTCCTTCACGCGCACTTCGCGGTGAAAAAGCTTATGGATGAATTGCAAGATGGCGTCCGACTTTTTATAGAGAAGAAAGAACACGATAACGACGGCTGCCGCAATGAGCCCCCAGATGAGCAGTCCCCACCAGGTATCGAAGGGAATGAGGGAGACGGAGTAACTCGTCGTGAAGATCGCAAGGATACGCGAAAGAACGATGACGACGGCAAATAAGCCGAAGCTCATGCTCGAAAGTCCCGCAACGAAGCACAGCACGTCGTCGGGGAAGACGGGCAGCACAAACATGGCGGAAAGAAAGATCTTATCTTTCCCTTTGATCTTATCGAGCCATTTGTCAAGCGTCTCCTTCCCGACCAGCCACGCAACGACGCGGTATCCCGCAAAGCGTCCCACCGCAAAGGCGATAAAGGAGCCCAACAGGATGCCGATGAGGCTATATACGCTGCCGAGGAGCGGGCCGAACAGCGCGCTCCCCGCAACGACGGTGACGGTGCTCGGGATGGGCAGGATGACGACCTGCAAAAACTGCACGGCGATGAACACGATGCTCATCCAGACGCCCGCCCGCTCCAAAAAAGCGCGGAATTCCTCTTCATCGCGGACGATCCCGATAAAGCCCGTCTTGATGATGACATAGAAGACGACGGCGGCAAGCAGCAGAAGGATCTCGGCAAGGAAACAAGTCTTTGCGAGCACTACTTTTCCGCTAAGAGCGCCGACGACGCCGATCAGAAGCAGAACGAGAACGATAAGGCTCCCGCCGTACAGGATGAGCCCTTTGAGCCACTCTTTTGCCGCGACAGACGGCAGGAACGCGAGCAAAACGCAGAAGACCTCGAGCGCGATCCCCGCCATAAAGAGCAGAATGATATGGATGTGCAGTTGATGGTTCTTTTTTATTGCCATAGCAGGTCTTGTGCGCGGATCCCCCATAATATCAGTATATCGCACCGCCGCGCAAAATATCATCGGTTTTTATCGATGATAGCACATTCATGTGATAAGCGGATGAAATAAAAACAGGAACGCGGCATGCTCGATTTGAAAGCCTTGATGTAATTTCATTCGTTTGACTTTTTCGAAGGTATTTGCTAAGATATTTGGGGAGCAATGAGTTCGCTTCTTCCTCCCTGTTTGTAAAAACACGCGCAAAGAAAAATCGCCCGAGCATTCTGACTCGGACGACTTGGCAGGGGGGACGCGAGGCGTAAGGAGCGAAGCGACGGAATAGCGATCGTTGGCTCCCTTTTGGGGAGGCCGATCGCGTCACACGCAACCTCGCGCCCACGGGCGCGCACAAAGCAACAAAAAAGCGGCTCGATTTCTCAAGCCGCTTTGGCAGGGGAGACGCGATTCGAACACGCAACCTACGGTTTTGGAGACCGCTACTCTACCGTTGAGCCACTCCCCTGTGACCTTAGATATTATAGCTTATCTTCCCCTTTTCGTCAAGAAATTTTTGCGGGAAAAACAAAAAAGGACGGCAATTTTTATGGAAAAACAATGCAAACTCGGAGTCATCGGCGGCGGTTTTATGGCGCGTGCCATCGTGCTCGGCGCCATCCGCCAAAATTTCATCTCCCCCTTCGACGTTATCGTCAGCGACCCCTCTGCCGAATGCCGCGACTTTTTTGCGGCACAGGGCGTTGAAACGACGCTTCTGAACCGTGTTGCGGCAGAGCGGAGCTCTTATCTGCTGCTCTCCGTCAAGCCGCAGACCTTCCCCGAGGTCGCGCTCCATCTGAGAGACGTCGTCCTCCCCCCTGTCATTTCCATCATGGCGGGCATGAAAAAGGCGGATATCAAAGCTTCCCTCGAAACCAATGCCCCCATCGCGCGCGTGATGCCCAATCTCCCCTGTTCCGTGGGGATGGGCGCCGCCGCGATCGATGCGGAAGACCTTGCTCCCGAAGACGCCGAGTTTGTGTTCGGGCTTTTCAACGCAACGAGCCTGACTCTTCCCGTTCCCGAAACAAAACTTAACGCTGTCACCGCCCTTTCGGGGAGCGGGCCCGCCTACGTCTATCTCTTTTTGCAGGCGCTCATCGACGGCGGCGTGAGATGCGGGCTCGAGGAGGAAGAAGCGCGCCTTCTCGCCATCCAGACGCTCAAAGGCGGAGCTGCTATGGCGGAGGCACATGCCGATACCCCGCTCGAAGAGCTCATCAGAGCCGTTTCTTCCAAGGGCGGCACGACGCTCGCGGCGCTCGAAGTACTGCGGCGTAACGGAGTTCCCGAAAGCGTTGTCCGCGCCATGCAGGCGGCAGAACAGCGGGCGGAGGAGCTCTCCCGATGAGCGATCTCAAACAGGTGACCCTCTACACGGACGGCGCCTGCTCCGGAAACCCGGGGGCAGGCGGCTGGGGCGCCATCCTCATCTTCGGGGAGCACCGCCGCGAACTTTCGGGCGGAGAGGCGCAGACGACCAATAATCGCATGGAGCTCACCGCCGTTATCGAAGGGCTGGAACGCCTCAAATTCCCCTGCCGCGTCGACGTTTACAGCGATTCCGCCTATACCGTCAACGGGTTTTTGCAGGGCTGGGTGTATGCCTGGGAAAAGCGCGGCTGGATAAAACCCGATAAAAAGCCCGTCCTCAACGACGATCTTTGGAAGAAGCTCCTTGCCCTCACGCGGGAACACGAGGTCACCTTCCATAAGGTCAAAGGGCACGCCGACAACGCGCTTAACAACCGCTGCGATGAGCTTGCGCGGGGTGCGATCGATGAACTGCGGATGATCGGAAAAGCATAAAATGACCGCCTCAAAAGAGGCGGCTTTTCATTATTATAGAATATAGATCGATTATTATGTCAGGCATAATACTATGCTAACAGGTGAAATTCAAAATGTCGTCGCTGAAATGTTGTAAAAAATTCACTCTCCGTAGACGGTTTTAACGAGATATTCTGCATAGCGTGCGGCAACATCCACGCCCGTCACCCGTTCGATCGTGCCGAAGAAGGCGTTGGAATTGACTTCGGATAGCAGCATCCCCTCTTTCCCGAACAGCAGGTCGACGCCGCAGTAATCGAGCCGAAGTGCCTCGGCGACACGTTCGCAGAGCGCAACCGTCTCGCTGTCGGGCGTATAGGGCGTCCCCTTTCCGCCGAGTTCCGCATTGGAACGGAAATCGTGTTCCGAGCGGCGTTCCATCGCCGAGACGACTTTCCCGCCGATGAGGATGACGCGGAGATCGCGCCCCTTGCTCTCTTGGATAAATTCCTGAAAGAGGTGCGGAACGCCCTTCAGCCGCGCCGAAAGCGTTCTCAGTTCCGCTCGGTCTCTTGCCAAATGAACGCCTTTGCCGAGCGAGCCGAAGCATTCCTTGACGACCATGGGATAGCCCAAAAGCTCCTCTGCCCTATTGAGCATTTCCTCGTTCACTGCCGCCGACGGCGTATAACAGAGCGGCGCGGGGAGCGTTTTGGGCATGGGTGCAATGCTTGAAAGCGCAATGGCGGTCAGCAGTTTATCGTCGCACGCTTCGACGGCGTCCGACGAGTTAAAGAGCCGCATTCCCGCCCGTTCGAGCAGTTTGGAAAGGTATTTGTCTTTGTCGAGATAGACGGCAAAATCGTATTGCTCCGCCCAAGTTGCGGCAATGCTTTCTCGCCCCAAATAGGCGGGAAAGCACCCGTTTCTGAGGACGTCGGTCTCCACACCGCGCGCATGGAGCGCTTTTGCGATCGCGTATGGCTGATGGAGCTCGCTTTCCAGTGTCGTATAGGCGTTGATGACGACAACGGCGCGCCGTTTGATGTTCAATGAAGAAGCGGACATAATTCCTCCCGAAAGTAAGACGGCCGCCCGCAGGCGGCCGCAATTCATGTTGAGTTTAAGAGACGACGCGAAGCACGGAATCGACCGAAGCGATCCCGAGCGAGGCGACCTTTGAAACCGCCGTGCGGAGCGAAAATTCTCTCGTTTCATGCGTGACGAGCACGAGTGTTGCCTTGCCTTCTTTGGCGTTTTCCTTCTGCACCATCTCCTGGATGGAGATATTCTGCCTTCCGAAGACCGCCGCGATCTTGGCGAGCACGCCCGCCTCGTCGTCGACGGTGAGACGCAGATAATATGCGCTCTTGAAGTTGGAGACGAACTTGACGTCCTTTTCCGCCGTCGCGTTGTTCTTGAAGGTCGAATACTTATTTTCGGAGTGCGTCGCGGCATAGATGATGTCGCTGACGATGGCGCTGCCCGTGGGAAGCGCGCCCGCGCCCCTGCCGTAGAGCATCACGTCGTCCACCGCGTCGCCCGTCATATACACGGCGTTGAAGCTGTCGTTGACGGAAGCCAACGGGTGTTCGCGCTTGATGAAGGCGGGATGCACGCGGACTTCGATGCCCTCCTCCGTCTGCTTGCCGATGGCGAGGAGTTTGAGACTGTAACCGAGCTCCTTGCCGTAGGAGATATCGTCCTGCGTGATGGTCGTGATGCCCTCGCGGAATACCTTAGAGAAGGGAACTTTGGTGTGGAACGCAAGCGAGGACAAAATAGAGAGCTTATAAGAAGCGTCAAATCCTTCGACGTCGGCGGTCGGATCCGCTTCGGCATAGCCGAGCGCCTGCGCTTCTTTTAAAACATCCTCGTAGCTTGCGCCGTCGTTCGTCATCTTGGTGAGGATATAGTTGGTCGTGCCGTTGATGATGCCCATCATCGACGAAATGTGATTGGCCTGCACGCCGTCGAGAAGGGTGCGGATGATGGGCACGCCGCCCACGCAGCTTGCCTCGAAATAAAGGCCCGCATTGTGGCGTTTGGCGGCCCGTTCGAGCTCATGGGATAATTTACAGACGAGCTCCTTGTTGGAGGTGACGACCGTCTTTCCCGCGTTCAGAGCGTCGAGAACGAACTCGCGCGCCTTGCCGACGCCGCCCATCACTTCGACGACGATATTGACGTCGGGGTTAGAGACGACTTCCGCAATGTTGGAAGCGACGTTCTCTTCGGGGATGCCGAGCGCCTCGATGCGGTCTTTGCGGAGCTCCAGAACGCTGACGACTTCAAGATCGACGTCCTGCGTCTTTTGATAAAATTCCCGATGCTCTTTCAAGATCTGATAGGTGCCGCCCCCGACGACCCCGAGCCCGAGAATGGCGATGCCGACTTTTTTCATATCATTCCTCCGAACAGTTCATATCGTATAAGTATTTCAAGCCGTCGAGCGTGAGCAGCTTGTCGATGACGTCGATGCACTTTGTTTCCTTTGCGATGGTCTCGGAAAAGCCGCCCGTCGCAATGGTGAACACGTCGTCCGCTTTGAGTTCTTTTTTGATCTTTTTGACGATATATTCCACGAGCCCTGCAAAGCCGAACACGATGCCCGCCTGCATATTCGTGGTGGTATTGGTGGCGATGACGCTCTTGGGCGCTTCGATCTCCACGCGCGGGAGCTTTGCCGTGCCGCTCACAAGGCTGTCGAGCGAGCCCCTGATGCCGGGGGCGATGACGCCGCCGATGAACTCCCCTTCTTTGCTGATGATGTTGAAGGTAGTCGCCGTGCCGAAGTCGACGACGATCATGGGCTTTCCCCTTCCGTACTTGTGAAGGGCAGAGACGTTGTTGACGATACGATCCGCGCCCACTTCCCTTGCATTGTCGACGTGCATTTTAAGGCCCGATCTGAGCCCCGGCGCAAGTTGCAGCGGGTCGATCTTCAAATACATTTTGAGCATGTGCTCGATGGTGTAATCGAGGGAAGGCACGACGGAGGAAAAAATGCCGCCCGTGATGTCGTCCGCTCTGAGCCCGTTGAATTCGAGCATCCCGATGAGCTGGGAGCCGTATTCGTCCGAGGTGCGCTTTAAGTCCGTCGCAACGCGGAAGGAAAATTTGAGCGCGTCTCCGTCGAAGATGGCGTATTTGATATTGGTATTGCCGACGTCGATGCAGATGATCATGGCTTATCCTCCGTTGGCGGTGTATGCGGTTCTTCTTGCGCGGCTTCGGGCGTCTTGGCGCTCCGGTTCTGAGGTGCGCTCCCCTCGCGGTCGGCACGGTATCTTGCGACTTTGCTGTTGACGACGTGCTCAATCCTCGAGATCGCGGGGGCAAACAAAACGTTGATGACCGTTTCCAGCACAAAATTCAGCCAGATGAGAGTAAACACGGCGACAAACACCGCCGTTGCCGTTGCTTCCGTGCCGAGGAATTGAGAAGCTGCGTCTTTCATCAAGACGACGCCGAGGAGATAGAGCCCCGTGTTCAGAATTGCGACCGTGACAGCCGCAACATAGGAAGCTGCAATGGCGCTCTTTTTGGCGATGATGCGATATAAAAGCCCGGCAACAAGCCCTGCGATTGTCGTCTTGCCGATGCAGGTGATCGTCAGGATGACGGGGCTTGCCTGAAAGAAGAACGCGGTAGAAGGTTCCCTGCCCATCACGGCAGTCACCAAAAAGGTGAGAAGCCCTGAGATGAGCCCCAAAAGCCCCCCTCCCCATACGCCGAAGAAGATGCCGCCCAACACAATGGGGATGAGGGAAAAGTTCAGCGTGACGCCGAACATCGGGATCGCGCTTGCAAACAGCTGCAAGACGATGAGGAGCGCCGTCAAAACGGCAAGATAGGCGATGTTCCTCGCCGAGAAAAAGGGCTTGCGTTTCATAAAATGAACCTCCATCGGATTTCCGAAGCGGAATATCCGTAGAAAAAATGTACTTTGCCGCAAAACGGATAAAACCGCATATAATGCGTGTTTTTCCGCGGCTATCTCAGATATTATATCAAGTTTGTGCCGTTTTTGCAAGTAAATGACGGGCTCGGGAACACTTTTTCCCCAAGCGCTCATACAATTTAGAGAAGCGGAACGGAAGCAACGTTACATATCTCCGTGTCCGCAGTCAAGGAGGAAAAGCTATGAACTGCTGTACGACCTCAAACAGCTATCTCTGGATCCTGATCATCCTGCTTCTTTTGGGAACGCAATCGAGCGTGCTCTCCTCGAGTGCCTTCACGGGTGCGGGCTGGCCCATGCTGATCGCCGCCCTCTATGTGCTGAGCAAGAACGGTACGTTGGCGTCTTTTTTCAATTCGCTCGGCGGCTGCAACAACTAAAAAAAATCCGTTCCCGCAAAGAGCCCCCGGCCGCATACATGGCCGAGGGCTTCTTTTTTGCTAAGCGTATTTGACTTAAAAAGCAACAACACTTATTGCTTGGTTTGTTTCAATAGATAGCTCTGTACGGCGACGATGGTCTTGGCGTCGCGGATCTCTCCCCTTTCGATCATGCGTGCGACTTCCTCGACGGGAAGGAACACGACGTTCAAAAATTCCCCTTCGTCGAGGTGCTGCTTGCCTGACGTAACGCCAAGCGCCTCATAGATATAGATCTTCTCGTTGGTGTAGCCGGGCGTCGGATAGAGCGTGAAAAGAGGCTTTAACTCGCCTGCGATAAGCCCCGTCTCCTCTTCGAGTTCCCGCTTTGCAGCGAGCATGGGATCTTCCCCCTTTTCGAGCTTGCCAGCGGGGATCTCCAAAAGCTCTTCCTGATAGGCATAGCGGAATTGGCGGACAAGGGCGACCTTCCCTTCATACACGCACAGTACGCTGGCACCGCCGGGGTGTTCCACCATCTCCCTCTTACACGGCCTTCCGTCGGGGAGCGCCGCCTCGTCGCAGCGCAGATTGACGATCTTCCCCCGATACACATAGTTGACCTTGACGGTCCTTTCTTTCAAGTCCATACGATCCCTCAAAGTTTGGCGCTGAGTTCGAAGAGCGTGCGGCTCTCGTCGTTGAGGTAGCCCACCGTGTTGAGGAAGTAAGAATACCCGCAAAGGAGCGCTTTGAGCTCGGCGGTGTCCCTTCTTCCCGCAGCCGCATACAGTTCGGAAAGGATGAGTTCGCAGGCGTCGGCGTCCACCTTATCGAGGGAAGCCTGCATCATCCTGCCGCGTTCCATCCCGATGATCTCGCCGATCTTATCGAGCGCCTCTTCCCTGTCGCGGGAGACGGAGCCGGGGCGCGCAAGTTCGGGGAAGCAGTCGCGCACGATGTCGCGGAAGGGACGGATCATGCGTTCGACAAAGAGCGTATAACTTGCCGTATAGCTGCCGTCTTCGTTGAAGAACTTGCGCAAAAAGTCGTTGAGCCGCATGACGCCCGTATCGAAATCGACGAGCAGGCAGAAGACGAACGCGATGAGATCGCCCCGCTCTGCGGGAAGGTATGCAGCTCCCCGCGTGCCGCCCGTTTCGGCGGGATATTTGAGATATGCCTGCTTGGCGGCGGGATAGTCGAAACGCTCGGTCACGGCGGTGAAGAGCCCCGTGAGTTCTTCGCTCGCGGCGATGGCTTTGAGCACCTCGCTAATTTTATTGTCGGCCAAGATATACTTGCCCGAGATGAGCTCGTCGCAGGCGGTAAAAAAGCGCTGCATTTGTGCGTACTTATCTTGCATGGTTCCTCCCTGTATTTAAGGCAAAATGGACAGCATTTTCCCCGTTTAGAGGTATTATAGCACAAAAAGAAAAAATGGCAAAGAAATTTTTCGAAAACATCTTGATTTTATCCCCGATTTTCGCTATAATACAGGAAATAACTCGTGGAGGGATATTATGAAGTCTATCAAAATTTCACTTGAACAGGCACAGCGCGTCAAGGATTTCGTTGCCATCACGCAGGAATGCGATTTCGAGATCCTGCTCAAAAGCGGCAAGTACGTCGTCGATGCAAAGTCCATCCTCGGCATCTTCAGCCTCGATCTGAGCAAGCCTCTGACTGTCGAGATCTACAGCGACGACTGCGCGGAGCTTCTTGAAAAGCTCGCTCCTTTCGCAGCGTAACTTACAAAAAACAACACAAATAGCCGCTTAAAGTTTTTAAGCGGCCGTTTGTGTTCTGTTCATGAGGTGAATTCTTGTTGCTTCATGAACGATCATTTTTACAAAAGAGGCGGCTCATCATGCTGGTAAGAGGCGAAACATCTGTCAACAAACTTATTCTTCTTTTCGTGTTCGATAAGATGGAGTGTCCCCTTTCCGAACGCACGATCGTCGATATGTGCACCTCGTCCAACGATTGGCTCAACTATATGGACTGCATGGTGCTCATCCAAAAAATGCTCCAAGACGGGTTCATTCTCGAGATCCCGACATCCGACGACCCCCTCTATACCATCACCCCGGAAGGGAGAGAAACGCTCGCCAACTTTTATATCAACATCCCCAAGAGCCGGCGCGAGGAGATCTCCCGTTTCATCAAGACAAACAGCGTCAAATACCGCAAGCGGCAGGAATGCAAGTCCGACTACTACCAGAACAAGGACGGCTCTTATACCGTATTTTTGAAGATCCTCGGCAACGTTCAGCCCATCTTGGAGCTCAAATTCGTCGTTCCCGATAAAAAGACGGCGAATTACATCTACAAGCAGTGGGAGGACAAGGCGGCCGAGCTATATTCCGTCGTGAGCGAGACGCTCGTAGACTAAGGAGGCTATCATGATCACCTATTCGACCAAAGGAACTTGCTCCAAGCAGATCGTTTTCGATCTCGATGACGAGCACCGCATCCACAACGTGAAATTCATCGGCGGCTGCAGCGGAAATCTGCAGGGCATCGGCAAACTCGTTGAGGGCAGAACAGCAGAAGAGATCGTTCCCCTTTTGAAGGGCATCCGCTGCAGAAACAACACTTCCTGCCCCGATCAGCTTGCGAAGGCGCTCGAAGAACAGCTCAACGCATGACGATAACAAAAAACAGCGTCCTCTTTTTTGTGAGGACGCTGTTTTTTCATGTTCAGCAGCCGCGGTAATGGACGGCAAGCCCGCCTTCGCTCGTTTCGCGGTAGCGCTCGCTCAAATCTTTCCCCGTTTCATACATCGTCTTGACGATGGTGTCGAAGGAGATCTTTCGTGTGCCGTGCAGGACGTGCGCAAGTTCGGCGGCATCCAGGGCGCGCATCGCGGCGACGGCGTTTCGCTCGATGCAGGGGATCTGCACGAGCCCGCCCACGGGGTCGCAGGTGAGCCCGAGCTGGTGTTCGAGGGCGATCTCGGCGGCGTATTCCGTCTCCTCGAGGGAATAGCCGTAGAGGCGGCAGACGGCCGCTGCCGCCATGCAGGTCGCAGTGCCGATCTCCGCCTGGCAGCCCGCTTCTGCGCCGCTCACGGAGGCATTGTGCTTGACGACGTTACCCACCATCCCCGCCGCGGCAAGCGCAGCGAGAACGGCGTTTTCGGACAAATTGTATTTTTTCTGCAAGTGATAAAGGACTGCGGGAAGCACGCCGCTCGCCCCGCAGGTGGGCGCCGTGACGATGAGCCCGCAGCTCGCGTTCTCCTCCGCGGTCGCAAAGGCATAGCTGCAGATCTCCCGTTTTTCCCGCTCTTCGGGGCTTTCGTTCGGCTGGCGCATGGAAAGCGTCTTTGCCTTCCTCACGACATGGAGCCCGCCCGGGAGCTCGCCTGTTTCGCGCAGGCCCTGTTCGACGGTCGAGCGCATCGTATCCCATACTTCGCGCAAAAAGTCGCGAAATTCGCCGTCCTCGAAGCGGTAAGCGGCTTCATCGAGCCCGATCCCCTCCTGTTCGCAGTAGGCTTTGATCTCGGAAAAGTTATGGAAGGGATAGACTTCCTTCCGCTCCCCTTCTTCCTCTCCCACGGCGCGGATGACGCCGCCCCCCACCGAAAGATAGGTGCGCTCCATGAGCTCTTTCCCCTCTTCGTTCAGCCCGAAGAAGGTCATCGTGTTGGGGTGCGGGAGCGTTTTGGGCGATCGATCGAAGATGACTTCGGTGCGCTCTTCGCCGAGCACGGAGAGGATGGCAATGTCGGTCAGATGCCCCTTGCCCGTATGCGCGAGCGAACCGAAGAGCACGACGCGAAACCGGGCCGCCTGAGGACAGCGGCCCAGAAAATCATGTGCGGCGCGTTCGGGACCCATCGTGTGAGAACTCGAAGGTCCGCGGCCGATCTTATACAATTCGCGAAGGGAATGCATGAAACACCTGAATGATCAGTTCTTGAAGTGGCGCATGTCGGTGCAGAGCATGGCGATCTCGTGCTTGTTGCAGGCGGCAACGACCTCTTCGGAGGCTTCGCCCGACTGGATGATCGCCGTGATGCCCGCCTCTGCCGCAAGGTCTACGCAAGATGGAGAGACGATCGCGGATTCGGACGCCATGACGCTCCCCACGCAATCGCCTGCCTGATAGACGGCAAGCTCGACCGCCTTTTCGCGCAGTGTCTGTCCGGTTCCGATACCGCGCGTCACGTCCTCTTCGCCGATGACGATGGCGCTGGAACGCGCGTGCTTGACGATGCGGTAGTTGAATTCGAGCGCCTTGCGTTCCCCGTCCGTGGGAGCGCGTTCGGTGACGCATTTGATATTGCGGTAAAGTTCAGTGTCGTAAGACTGCACCAAAAGACCGCCGTACACCTTCTTCATGTCGAAGGTGGAGAACTGCACTTTGGAGCGGATGTCGGGCATCTCAAAGAGGATGAGGTCTTTGCGGAAACGCAAAGTATCCATTGCCTCGGGGGTGAAGCCGACTGCCATAACGAGTTCGACTTCGACGGAGCGCAGCTTTTCGGCAAGGCGGGCGTCCACGATGCCGTTGACGGCAAGGATGCACCCCTTCATGCCGTGAGGATCGGTCTCGTATGCCTTGACGAACGCCTCATAGGCGCTCTCGCCCGTGCCGACCGACGAGACGGCACAGTGCTTGACGGAGACGACGGTGGGCTTCTCGAACTCTTTGACGAGCTCTAACGCGGTGTTGGCGTCGTTGATGTTATTATAGGTCGTCTGTCCTCCCGCAAGTTGACGGGCGCGCGCGAGCGAACCTTCTTTTAAAAAGGGCTCGTGATAGACGGCGGCACGCTGGTGCGGGTTTTCACCGTAGCGCATGTCATGCGTCTTTTCGTAGGTCACCGTATACATCTTGGGGAACGGAATGGCGAGCTCGTGCGAAAGATACTGCGCAACGAGAGCGTCGTAGCTTGCCGTGTAGGAGAACGCCTTATACATAAAGTAACGGCGCTCGTCTTCGGGGATAGCGCCCGCCGCAAGATCGCACAGCACACGGTCGTAATCGTCGGGATCGCACACGACAACGGTATGGAGATAGTTCTTCGCCGCCGCATTGAGGAGCGCCACGCCGTTGCTGTCGATATGGGAAGCAGCCTCCTTGAAATCGACGCCCGCTTCCATGTCTTCCACGAAGGGATAGCAGTTGACGACGACGAGCTCGATGGGATAGATATCTTTGTCGCCAAGCTCGGAAAGCTGTTCTTCGGTGAGCTCGTTCGCGATGATGCCCGTATAGATGGCGGGATGCAGCGCGCGGAGCTTGCCGCCCAACGGCTCGGGATACCCCGTGAGCTCATGCGCGGAGATGGCTTTGATGCCTGCCTCCGTCAGGACCTTGCATGTCCCTTCGGTGGCGACGATCTCGTAGCCATACTCGACGAGATACTGGCAGAACTCTGCGATGCGCTCCTTGTTGTAAACACTGACATACGCTCTCTTCTTGCTGTTCATATCGTTATCCTGTCTGAAAAATATCCTGTCTATCCGCACATATTAAGGCTATGCGCGGGACTGTTCTTTTCTATGTGCTCGTCGCCGTCTATATCCTGGCGGTGAACTTTTACGGCTTCCGCCTCGTAAAATCGCAATATGAGGAAGGCGAGACGGAAACAAAACTCAGAGGCGAGGTCGTGCGGATGCTGCTCACGGCGGCGCTCGGCGGCGCTTTGGCGCAATTTATCACCATGCTCGTGCTCAGATTCCGCCTCAAAAACCTCGTTTTGATGATCGCGCTTCCCCTGCTTTCCGTCCTCAACGGGTACTGTTTTTACCTTATCTTCCAAGCGATCGCGAACTTAAATTTATGAGGGGATGCGGGGAAGTCAGTTTTCGGGCTTGAAATTGGTTTCCAGCCACTTGGCGACGCCGTCTTCTTCGCAGTACCCGACGACCCCCGTTGCCTTCTCTTTGAGCCATTCGTCGGCGTTCATGACGGCGTATTTTTCGTCGCAGACGTCAAACATATCCGAGTCGTTGGAGGTATCGCCGAAACAGACGACTTTATCGCAGTTGAGATAATCTTTGAGGAATAGAACGCCTTTCGCCTTGTTGGCTCCTCTCGTCGAGATCTCCATCCAGAAGTCGTTCTGATACATCTCCTGATGATAGATGCACACAAAGCGGGGATCGTACTTCAAGGCGTTCCACGCCTCGCCGATCTGTTCGCCCGGGCCGATGCACTTGAAATAAAAGACGTAGCCGCTCAAAAGATCGTCGTCGTTGTGGACGGGCACGAGGCGGGAATCGCCCACCCTGCGCGAGAGATAGCGCTTCATGCCCTCGGAGGCGCGTTCGGGGATCCAGCGGATGTGTTCGCGCTCCTGCGTTGCGCCGTAGATAAAGGGACAGATGCCGAAAGAACGCAGAACGTGCAGCACATAGCGCGCCCCTTCGTCGTCGAAGTAGGATGCATAGAGCGGGGTATCCGTCTTACGGTCGTAGATGAGTGCGCCGTTGTATAAAACGGCGGGAATATTTAATTTAAGCCCCTGTGTCGCCTTCTCCGCGCTCCATTCCGAACGCGCGGTCGCATAGGTGAACAGCATGCCGCGATCGACAAGGGCGTTTACCTTCTCCAGACTGTACGAAGAGATGCGCTCTTCTTTGGTGAGAAAGGTGCCGTCAAGATCGGTCACATATAAAGTCTTCATAATAACCTAAAAACGCGGTGATCGCGTGATGATGCAGATCGATGGGAAAGCTTCCTCTTTCCCGTCATTATTATAGCACAAGCGAAGGAAAAAATTGCCTCCTCGGGAGGATACTCTTTATGCGGCAGGGAAAATGAAAAGAAGTCACAGGAAATGCGAGGAAGCACCGAAAAAATACGACGAAAACCGACGCGCTTCTTCAAGTTTCGGCATGCTGAACGGCGCAAATACAGCATATGGAAAAGCTTGTTGAAAAGCCCGGTCGCTGAAACGGTTCAAGGACGGATCAATGATTTTAATTGGAGATAAAGGAATGGATACTCCGCACTTGGTATGGCTTTGTGGGGCTTTGAGCGGTGTGTGCACTTTCAGGGACTACTTCGTCGCTGCGCTCCTCGTGCCGCCTTCGGCGGGGCGAACCGACATCCGAGAATAACATTACGTTCTCCCCTACTTTATCGTTCGGATGTGGTTCTTCCCCTGAAAGCGCAACCAAAGAAAAAGAGATGCAAAAGCATTCTTTCAGGGACTACTTCGCCCCTTCGGGGCTCGTGCCATTGCTGCGTAATGGGGCGAACCGACAACGAAGGACACTCCTTGCGGAGTGTATGCACTTTCAGGGGCTACTTCGCCCCTTGGGGGCTCGTGCCGCCGCAAGCGGCGTGGCGAACCGACATCCGTGATTAGCGATTCGTTCTCCCCTACTTCATCGTTCGGATGTGGTTCTTCCCCTGAAAGCGCAACCAAAGAAAATGAGGAATGCAAAAGCATTCCTCATTTTCTTGGTGCACTTTCAGGGACTCGAACCCTGGGCCCATTGATTAATAGTC
>DXAJ01000037.1 GCA_019117085.1 Candidatus Gallimonas gallistercoris | reverse complement strand
GGCTCTTCCGCGCCTACAATAAGACAACGGAAGAAGATGTGGAAGTCCGCGAAGAAATCAAGCGGCAACTGTTCCGCAGCGTGGGCAAAAATGTCTTCATCGAGCCCGATTTCATCTGTGAAATGGGGAATAATATCACCATCGGCGATCATGTGTTTATGAATTTCGGCTGTATCATCTTCGATATGGGCGAAGTGACGATCGGTGATCATGTCATGTTCGGACCGCGCGTGGGCATCTACACCACCAACCATGCCTTTGACCCGGAGGAACGCATCAACAATGTGGTGATATCCAAACCCGTACACATCGGCAGCCGCGTCTGGGTCGCTGCCGACGTAAAGATCGTACAGGGCGTAACAATAGGCGACGACAGCATCATCGGGGCAGGCAGCGTCGTTACCAAGGATATTCCGGCAGGCGTTATCGCCGCGGGCAATCCCTGCCGCGTACTACACCCCATAACAGAGAAAGATAGATGGCTGAATAAATAACGCAGGACAAAATGGAATTTTACGAGGCGATCAACAAGAGAAGAACGACAAGGCAGTTTCTGCAAAGAGAGGTTTACTTTGAAGCCATTAAAATGATTTTAGAGGCGGGCAACAAGGCGCCGACGTGGGATCACAACCGCAACTGGCAGTACATTATTCTCAGAACGGGCGAGGAAAAGGACTACGCCTTTGCCGAGGCGAAGAAGATTGCCGATAAGTTCGATGCCGACAGATACCTGAAAATGCCGCGCCCCTACCCTATCACCTTGGGGCAGAAGATGTACGGTTACGCCATGCCCAGACAGTTTACCATGCTCAAAGACGCGCCCTATGTCATTATCCCCCTGTTCAAATCCAAACAACTGAACGGCGTATCGGCAGCCGCTGTACCCGCAGTCCATCGGGCAATGGCTGACCTTCTATGAGCGCAAGTGGGACATGAAACACGTCACTTGCCACGGCTTGCGGCATACCTATTGCAGCTTGCTTTTGGCGCAGAATGTCCCTATACAGACAGTGAGCAAATACATGGGACACAGCGATTCGACCGTCACATTGAAAGTGTACAGCCACTTTATCCCTGATACGCAGGGCATCGCGGTGAACGCTTTGAACCGCCTGACAGAGTAAAAGGAATGGCCTTTGAGGTCATTCCTTTTTGCCGGATAGTAAAATTTTCTGGTATAACTCGTTTTTTATACCAATTTTGGAAAATCTTGCCTAAATATTGTGGTAGAAAAGAAAAAGACCACAATATCTTGTGGTCAAAGTGGTACTCCCGGCGGGAATCGAACCCACAACGGCCCCTTAGGAGGGGGCTGTTATATCCATTTAACTACGGAAGCATATCATATTATCCCGCCGGGAATACGTCGTCGCTGCGCTCCTCGTGCCACCGCAAGCGGTGGGGCGAACCCGGAATAGCCATTTCTGCTTTTATGCGAAGCATATCATATTATCCCGCTGGGAATACGTCGTCGCTGCGCTCCTCGTGCCACCGCAGGCGGTGAGCCTTTCAAGCGAAGGCGGTCTCCTCAAATTCGGGAACCCTTGGAACGTTCTTTATTTTACAACGTTTCGCGCAAAAAGGCAACTGTTTTCGAGGGGGAAGTTTGAAAGTGCCCCCGCGCCGCCCCGATCGCGGTTTCTGTCGAAAAATGTGATTCAGACACTTGACAATGAGGCGAGAATATATATAATAAAATTACATATGATTCAAATGGTTTGCAGTGAAAGCGCTGCAGCCGGAAGGGAGGGAATATGAAATACTGTCCGCATTGCGGAGCAGAACTTGTGGATGACGCCGTGGTGTGCGTCAAGTGCGGGCGCAGCGTTGCGCCGCCGGCGCCCGTCAGGCAGGAAGACGACACGATGAGCACGGTCGCCAAAGTCTTTCTCATTTTGGGATGTATCTCGCAGGGGTGGCTGCTCCTGCCGCTCGCGTGGTGCCTGCCCATCACGATCTCGATTTTCAACCGCCTGCGCGATAAGCGCCCCGTCGGCACGGGCCTTAAGGTGTGTGCGCTGCTTTTTGTCAGTCTCATCGGCGGGATCTGCCTCTTGTGCATGCACGACGATCGCTGACATCGTCCTGCAGATAGAAAAATTTAAGGAGAGAATATTATGGCTTTCTGTACCAAATGCGGAAAAGAACTCGAGGGCGGCGCGTCTGTCTGCCCGAACTGCGGCGCTCCCGTGCCGTCTGCGGCTCCGTCTGCGCCTGCCGTGCAGCTCAAGACCAACCGCGGCCTCATCAAGTACATCCTCTTGTCCATCATCACCCTCGGCATCTACGGCCTTGTCGTCATGTCGTCGGTGAGTACGGACATCAACACCATCGCGAGCCGTTACGACGGCAAGAAGACCATGCACTTCTGCCTGCTCGTCTTTCTCGTGAGCTGGCTGACGCTGGGTATCGGCGTGCTCGTCTGGCACCACAGGATCTGTTCGAGGATCGGCAGAGAGCTCGACCGCCGCGGCATCGGTTATTCCTTCGGCGCGGGCACCTTCTGGGGATGGGAGATCCTCGGCTCGCTCATCGCCGTGGGCCCGTTCATCTATCTGCACAAGCTGTTCAAGGCGATGAACCTCCTTTCCGAAGACTACAACACGAAAGGCTGAGAAAAAAGAGCAGGCAAACGCCTGCTTTTTTTGTGCCCGCATGGTCTCCCGCAGCATCGGCGGCGGGAAGAGGGAAGGGGCGCGAAAGAGGAAGTCTTATAACGGGGAGGGGGAGCATCCGCGCCCGTTTCGTGGGAAGGAATGCGTTATCCATAAGCCACGCTTATAATTCATATAACGAACGCGAAACGGCGAACGCGCGTTTGCGGGGGTAAAATCTTTGCGTTCGGCTGCGCGTTCTGCTATAATACTCTACGAAAGATCGCTGCGGCGCATCCGCAGGCAAAGGAGTATTTCTTATGGATTATGTAGAGAGAGTGCTTGAAGAGCTCAAGCAGAAGAACCCCAACGAACCCGAGTTCCATCAGGCGGCGACCGAGATCTTAAACGGTCTTCGTCCCGTCGTCGAGCGCCATCCCGAGTACGAGAAGGCAGCGCTCCTCGAACGTTTCGTCGAGCCCGAGCGCGTCATCCTCTTCCGCGTTCCGTGGGTGGACGACAAGGGCGGCGTGCACGTCAACAAGGGCTACCGCGTGCAGTTCAACAGCGCCATCGGCCCCTATAAGGGCGGTCTGCGCTTCCATCCCTCCGTCAACCTTTCCATCATCAAGTTCTTAGGGCTCGAACAGATCCTCAAGAACAGCCTCACGGGTCTTCCCATCGGCGGCGGCAAGGGCGGCAGCGATTTCGATCCCAAGGGCAAGAGCGATAACGAGATCATGCGCTTCTGCCAGAGCTTCATGACCGAGCTGTATCGTCACATCGGCGCGGATACCGACGTGCCCGCGGGCGATATCGGCGTAGGCGGCAGGGAGATCGGATACCTGTTCGGTCAGTATAAGAGGATCCGCGACGAGCACGTCGGCGTTCTCACCGGCCGCGGTCTCTCCTACGGCGGCTCGCTCGTCCGCACCGAAGCCACGGGCTACGGCCTCGTGTACATCACCAAGGAGGCGCTAAAGAGCAAGGGCGATTCCATCAAGGGCAAAACGGTCGCC
>DXAJ01000003.1 GCA_019117085.1 Candidatus Gallimonas gallistercoris | reverse complement strand
AGGATGCTGCATGCGGGGAAGTCGAACGTCTTCCACGCTTCGATGATCTTTGCGGCGCAGGCTTCCGCCTCGTCGCGCGGGCCTTCGAAGCGGACGGCGCTGTTGTACCAATCGAGGATGCCGAATGTGAGATGAGGGAACGCGGGATGGGCATAGCACTTGCGGATGGGCGCGTGATGCATGGGCATCAGGTGCTTGCCGCCCTGGAAGTGTTCGTGATCGAGGATGGACCCGCCCACGATGGGGAGGGAAGCGTTGCTCCCGATGAAGTAGTGGGGGAGAACGTCCACAAAATCGAGAAGCTTTGCAGGGGTGTTTGCGTCGACGTGCATGGGGACGTGCTCTTCGTTGATGGCGATGCAGTGTTCCTCGTAATAGGCATAGGGGGAGTACTGCAAAAACCACTTTTCGCCGCCCAGCGTCAGTTTGACGGTGCGTAAATTCCTGCGGGGCGGGTGCGTCGCAGAACCTTCGAAGCCCTCGTTTTCCTTGCAGAGCGCGCAGGAAGGGTACTTGTTGCCCTTGGGCGCGGAGAGGAGCTTTGCAATGTCTTTGTTGTTCTTTTCGGGTTTGGAGAGGTTGACGGTGTTCTCGAGCCCGCTCTTGCCGTCTTCGTAGTTCCATTTGAGATTGCGCGCGATGGCGGTTTTTTGCACATAGCCGCTTTTGACGGAGAGAGAGTATAGATATTCGGAAGCTTTCGAAGCGCCCTCCTTTTCGCAAAGGCGAGAAAAAACCTCGTTGACTTTGGAAGGGCGGGGCATGAGGAGCCCGAAAACATTCGCGGCAAAGCGTTCCTCTTCGCCATCTTCCGCAAGATGAGCGCTCTTTGCGAAGGACGCGATCTCGCCCATGAGCGCGTCGGGCACGTCGGCGTTTTCCGCTTCGGAGGTATCCGCTTCCCCTTGATAGGGCGAAGAAAGGCGGAAGTGCGATAAAAGCACGTTCCGCATGTAAATTTCATCCTCTTCGGGGAGGAAGAGGTGGCGTTTTGCATAGGCGAGCAGGTTTTCGATGAGAAGTTCGGGGGACATCTTTGGCTCCTTGCGTTGCGTTTGCGTCTTTTGCGCATTTTGCGCGGCTTACAGCAAAAGGGCGAACATAGTCGCCCGATCGCTGTAATATAGGGGGAATTTAAGAATGTGTGTTGCCATGAAAGGCGGGAGGAAAGGGTGGCGATGCCGCCCGGCTCCCTTTCGCTTTCGGCACATTTATTATAACGCATCCGCAAAGAAGATGCAAGCAGGTAGTTGTCCGATATCGGACATTTATTGACCTTATCCTCTTGACAGGTGAATTGATTTAGATTATAATAAAGCAAAAAGGGAGGGAAGGCATGCTGGCAAAGCGGGAGATCTGGAATTACCCCGAGGGGGCGAAGGTGTGGGCGGGCAAATACCGCAACTCGCATAACCTTTTACATTGGCACTTCGACTGCGAATTTATCTCGGTGGAGCGGGGGAAGCTCGAAGTGTTCTGCGAAAAAAAGCTGCATACCCTTGCCGAGGGGGAGGCGCTCTTTACGGACAGCGGGCAGATGCACTATCAGCGGGCATTGGAGCCCGATACCGTGCTGCGCGTCATCGTGTTCGAAGTTCCGTCTTTCCCGCGCTGGAAACGTTCAGGCTGCTTTCGCCCAAGCTTGCGGGCGTTTACCCCGTCGCTGAGGCGTACGCGAGGCTTTTAAAGGCGCTCAAAGAGAAAAAGCCCTTCTTCGGCGAAGAGGCGCGCTGCATCGTGAGCGAGCTGATGATAAATGTGTTCCGCGGAGAAGCAGTCGTCCGCCGCACCGGGGGAGACCGCACCGAGGACGCCTTCAAGCGCCTTTTGGAGGACGTTGAGGAGCACTATGAAGAATATACCTTTTCGGACGCCGTCTCCTTCATGGGCATGAGCGAGGCGTACTTTTCGCGCTATTTTAAGGCGATGACGGGAACGACTTTTTCGCAGTACCTCAATTATGTGCGCACGGACGCCGCGGTGCGCTGTTTGCAGGAGGGGCGGGGGATGACGATGACGGAAATTTCCGAGGCGTGCGGGTTTTCGACCATCCGCAACTTCAACCGCATCTTCAAGGAGCTGACGGGGCATTCGCCCTCCCGCCTTCCCGAAGGGTTTGTGCTCAACGATCCCTTCTCCGAACGCAGCGAACAGGCGTTCCGCCCGACTCTTTTGGGGTGCGAGCTCATCGAAAGCTGTGAAGGGTGAGTGCGCTTTGTAAAAAGCGTGTAAAATTTTCAAAGCGGCTATTGACAAAACAACGTTTCGGCGGTATAATGTGTGCTGCAAGAACGAAATACCGTTCAAAAATAACCTTACGGGGGTATCTACCAATGGCAAGATTTACGTTACCGAGAGACCTTTATCACGGAAAGGGTTCTCTCGAGACCCTCAAGACGCTTGAGGGCAAGAAGGCAATGGTGTGCGTGGGCGGCGGCTCGATGAAGCGCTTCGGTTTCCTCGACCGTGCCGTTTCCTACCTCAAAGAGGCGGGCATGGAAGTCGAGCTCTTCGAAGGCATCGAAGCCGATCCTTCCGTCGAGACCGTCATGCGCGGCGCCGCTGCGATGGAGAAGTTCCAGCCCGACTGGATCGTCGCAATGGGCGGCGGTTCGCCCATCGACGCTGCGAAGGCAATGTGGATCAAGTACGAGTATCCCGACATCACGTTCGAGGATATGTGCAAGGTCTTCGGCATCCCCAAGCTCCGCAAGAAGGCAAAGTTCTGCGCCATCCCTTCGACTTCGGGTACCGCGACGGAAGTCACGGCTTTTTCCATCATCACCGATTATCAGAAGGGCATCAAGTATCCAATCGCGGACTTTGAGATCACGCCCGATATCGCCATCGTCGATCCCGACCTTGCCGAGACGATGCCCAAAAAGCTCGTCGCGCATACCGGTATGGACGCGATGACGCACGCGATCGAAGCTTATGTTTCGACGGCGAACTGCGACTTCACCGATCCTCTTGCGATCCACGCGATCGAGATGATCCAGAAGGACCTCATCCCTTCCTACAACGGCGATATGGAAGCGCGCGACAAGATGCACAACGCACAGTGCCTTGCGGGCCAGGCGTTCTCCAACGCGCTGCTCGGCATCGTGCACTCCATGGCGCACAAGACGGGCGCGGCCTTTGCAGACTACGGCGCGCACATCATCCACGGCGCGGCGAATGCAATGTATCTTCCTAAGGTCATCGCCTACAACGCCAAGGATGAGACGGCGAAGAAGCGCTACGGCGTCATTGCAGACTATATGCATCTCGGTGGCGCGAACGACGATGAGAAGGTCGCTCTCCTCATCAAGACGCTGCGCGACATGAACGATGCGCTCAACATCCCTCACTGCATCAAGAATTACGGTGCGGACAGTTATCCCTGCGAGCAGGGCTTCGTGCCCGAGGACGTGTTCCTTGCACGCCTTCCCGAGATCGCCAAGAACGCGATCGGCGACGCTTGCACGGGTTCCAACCCCCGTATCCCCACGCAGGAAGAGATGGAAAAGCTCCTCAAGTGCTGCTACTACGACACCGAGGTCGACTTCTAAGTTTTTCCGTGAATGCGATGAGCCCCGCGGCTTTTGCCGCGGGGCTCCTTTTGTATGGCGTGCGCCGCGATTATTTCGCGGCGCACGCTTTCTTACAGCGTCTTTTTGAATTTGCGTTCCTTTCTGATATAGACGGGGATGGTGACGGCGAAGGAGAGGAGGGAAAGCGCCCCGAACGCTCCCCCGAGGCTGAGGAAGAGGATGGTGTTTGTGAAGTCATCTTGCTCGAAGAGGGAGGGGCCGAAGGCGG
>DXAJ01000036.1 GCA_019117085.1 Candidatus Gallimonas gallistercoris | reverse complement strand
TCGTGGAGACGACCTTGCACGAGAACCACGCGACGCCGCCGTCCGGGACGGGGAGCTTGCCGCGCACTTCGTAAGGGGTGGAAGCTAATTTATCGAACTCCTTGGACGTGCGGAAGCCGAAGGTGCCGATGAGGGCGGGATCGGCGCCCTCGCCGAGGACGGTGAGCGCGAAGTGGCCGCTCTCTAAAACCGCCTTGTGTGTGTAGTTATTCTTGTTGAGGCTGACGGCGATCGTCGCGGGCTGCGAAGTGATCTGCATCGCGCTGTTGGCAACGCAGCCGACGGGCTTGCCCTCATCCCAGCTCGTGCACAGATACACGCCGTAAGAAAGATCGTAAAATGCAGTCTTATCCATGATTTTTCTCCCTTATGATTTGTTGATCTTGGTGGATATGAGGGATGACTCCCTCGGCCGCGACGTCGGGCTTAACAACCCCTCCGTCTTGCCGCCTCGGTAAACCTTCGGACGGCAATCCACCTCCCCTTACACAGGGGAGGCTATATTATGGGAAACTCCTTCCGTCAGCCCTACGGGCTGCCACCGTCTCGCGCGGTAGTACCCGCGCTGCTCCTCTTCCCTCGCATCTGCTGCGCATCTGCGCGGGAGCCCTATATTTTACTCCCTCAGTCTTGCCGCCGATGTTCCATCGGACAGCAATCCACCTTCTTGCGCGGTAGAGACCGCGCTCGGTCAGGAAATGGCACGCTCCATGTGCCATTTCCAAGTTCGCAAGTGGCAAAGAGCCCACCGGGCTCTTTGCAAGAAAGCACTTGCTCACCCCTCAAACCCACCCCAAAAAAATACTACGTCTTTTTTTGGGGACCCCGTGGGAGGCGCCTATAATGAGGTAAAAAGACAAAAAGCGGAGCACCTTTTCGGAGTTCCGCTTTCGATCGTTGCTTGCTCAGTCCTTGGCTTCTTTCTGCGCGACGACTTCCTTCCCGTCGTAATAACCGCAGTTCTTGCAGACGCGGTGCGCAACTTTCAGCTCATGGCAGTGCGGGCACTCGACAAGCGTCGGAGCCGTTGCCTTATAGTTTGCAAAACGCTTGTTCGTTCTGCTCTTGGACTGTTTTCCCTTGGGGACTGCCATAATATCACCTCTCTTCCTATTTACTCTTCGTTGTATTCGGGCGCCGAGCAGCCCTCCGCACAAAATAGCGCCGAAGGGAGCGCAAACAGCACCGTATCGCGCAAAAATTCGCCTAAGTCGACGATGCCGTTCCGATAGGTGTAGTCCTCTTCTTCCGTTTTGCCGCCCTTGGGGACGAACAGCGCTTCCGCTTCCGACACGATATGCTCTTTCGTCTGCTTCAAGCAGCGCGAGCATGCGCCTTCCAGCGTGAAGGAGAGCTCCCCTCTGACTTCCACGCTGTTGTCTTCGAAAATTTCGTAATCGAGGACGGCGTGGACGGGCGTTGAGAAGGAGACGAACGGGATATCGATGAGGCTTGCATCGCCTTCGAACTCAAAATCGAGCGTTCCCGTGTACTTCCCTTCTGCATTGCATTTCCGGACGTCGATCATCATTAGACTTTACGAGTATAGTATTTTTCCCGCGGTTTGTCAATCGGTTTTTATGCCCATTTGCAAAAATAAGGGGAAAATTGATGAGGAACCCGGCTTTGCGGAAGCCCGTTATCAACTCCTTCCGTCTGCTTCTAAAATTAACTTCCGCGAGCAAAACCACGCTTTTGCGCTGCGGGACTCAATTTGCCTCTTGCCAGAGGCTTATTGTGCGACAAGGACAAAAAAGCGGGTGGGCGATAAGGTAAGTTGGATGTGTAAAACTCACCCCTCGCGGAAAGATTTTTGCGAAGCAAAAAGATTTTCGCGAAACCTTAAAGCCAAGCTGCGGAGATGACTTTGGAAAGGAGATGCAAGCAAGACAAGGAGCGCGCGGACTTGCCGCAGGGAGCTTACTGAAGCGTAAGTGACCAAGGCAAGACGCAAGCGCGACACCGTATTGCGCCGCAGATACTTTTCAAAGGAGAGCGGCCGTTTCGCGGGCGATGACAAGCTCCTCATTCGTCGGGATGACGAGCACCTTGACGCGGGAATCTGCCGCAGAGATCTCGTGGATCTGACCGTCGTTTTTGTAGTTGTTGCGCGCCTCGTCGAGCTTGACGCCGAAGAATTCGAGCCCGCCCGCGACTGCCGAACGGATCGTGGGCGTGTTCTCGCCGACGCCCGCCGTGAAGACGATGCAGTCGAGCCCGCCCATCACCGCCATGTAGGCGCCGACGTACTTCTTGCAGGCGTAGGTAAAGAGATCGAGCGCGAGGCGCGCGCGGTCGTTGCCCGCCTCTTTGGCGGCTTTGAGGTCGCGGAAGTCGCTTGAAACGCCCGAAACGCCCAGCATGCCGCACTTCTTGTTGAGATACACGAGCCCTTCGTCCATCGTCATGCCCTTCTTCTTGCACAGGAAGTCGATGGCCGCGACGTCGATGTCGCCGCTGCGCGTGCCCATGGGAACGCCCGCGAGGGGGGTGAAGCCCATCGAGGTATCGACGCACTTGCCGCCGTCCACCGCGGAGATGGAGGAGCCGTTGCCCAAGTGGCAGGTGACGATCTTGAGCTCTTCGGGCTTTTTGCCGAGATATTCCGCAGCAGCGCCCGCGACGTACTTGTGCGACGTGCCGTGCGCGCCGTAGCGGCGCACTTTATACTGCTTGTAGTCGTCGTAGTCGATGGCGTAGAGGTACGCGTAGTCGGGCATGGTCGCGTGGAAGGACGTATCGAAGACGAGCGCCATCTTCTTATCGGGCATGACGGCGCGGCAGGCGTTGATGCCGAGGATGGCCGCAGGGTTGTGGAGAGGCGCGAGCTCGGCGATCTCGTCCATCGTCTTCATGACTTCGTCGGTGACGAGCGTCGTCTTGGTGAACGCCTCGCCCGAGGCGACGACGCGGTGGCCGACGGCGTCGATCTCGTCCATCGAGGAGATGACGCCCGCCTCGCCGTCGACGAGCTCTTTGAGCACGAGGGAGATGGCTTCGGTGTGGTTGGGAAGGTCCTTTTCGATGACGTACTCCTGCCCCTTCGCCTTGTGGGTGAGCTTGCCGCCCGAAATGCCGATGCGTTCGCAGGTGCCCTTGGCGATGACGCCCTCCGTCTCCATATCGATGAGCTGGTATTTGAGCGAGGAGCTCCCCGCGTTGATGACTAAGATCTTCATATTCTTATTTACCCCTTATATTTGGCTTTTTATCTCGTTTGCAGTGCGGTGATGGCGACGGCGCAGACGATGTCGCTCGCCTTGCAGCCGCGGGAAAGATCGTTGAGTGGCTTTGCAAAGCCCTGGCAGATGGGGCCGATCGCCTGGAAGCCGCCGAGGCGTTCTGCGATCTTATAGCCGATGTTCGCCGCCTGAAGATCGGGGAAGATGAACACGTTCGCGTGCCCCGCAACTTCCGAACCGGGCGCCTTGAATTCGCCCACGGAGGGGACGATGGCGGCGTCGAACTGGAGCTCGCCGTCGATCTTGAGATCGGGCGCCTTCTCCTTGGCGATGCGGACCGCTTCCTGCACGAGGGTGACGTTGTCGTGCTTGGCGCTGCCTTTCGTCGAGAAGGAGAGCATGGCGACCTTGGGATCGAGGCCTGCGATCTCGCGCGCGCTCTTGGCGGTCGCGATCGCCATATCGGCAAGGCCTTCCGCCGTGTAGGTGGGGTTCAAGCCGCAATCGGCAAAGACGAGCTTGCCGTCGGGCACATACTCGTTGCCCGTGACGGGCGCGACCATGAGGTTGAAGCTGGAGACCGACTTGACGCCCTCCGCCGTCTTGATGATCTGGAGCCCGGGGCGCAGCGTGTTCGCCGTCGAATGGCAGGCGCCCGAGACGAGGCCGTCTACGTCGCCGTTTTTGAGCATGAGCGCGCCGAAGAAGGTGGGATCTTTCGCCTGCTCCTTCGCCTGTTCTTCCGTCATGCCCTTCGCCTTGCGGAGTTCGTATAAGAGCGCCGCGTACTGTTCGAGCTTGGGGGAGGTGGCGGGATCGATGATCTCGATATAGCTGAGATCGACATTGGGATTGTTCTTTGCGATCTCTTCGCGGTTGCCGAGCAACACGATGTGCGCGAGCTTTTCCTGCGTGCAGATGGAAGCCGCCTCGACGACGCGCTTATCTTCGCCTTCGCACAGCACGATGCGCTTGTTGAGCGCCTGCGCCTTCTTCTTGATCTCTTCGACGATGGTGCCGCTCTCGACGATCTTTCTGCCGAGCTCTTTGACCTTGTCCATGAAAGCCATAGTATTCCCTCCGAATTTTACTTTCTTTTTCCCGCCTCTTCGTGTATAATGGATGCGGTGCCCCGCTCGGGGGCTCATTCCCCATTATTATACACTATCACATGAAAATTGTAAAGTACTCTCTTTATAAGTTTTTGTGATTTGACGAAATTTCGGAGGCCGCATATGCGCATCGCAGCAGTTGTATGTGAGTACAACCCCTTCCACAACGGACACAAATATCAGCTCGAGCGCATCCGCGAAGAGAGCGGGTGCGACAAAATTTTATGCCTGATGAGCGGGTGCTTCACCCAGCGCGGGGATATGGCGCTCTTTGACAAGTACACGCGCGCCCGCCATGCCGTGGAGAACGGCGCGGACCTCGTTTTGGAGCTCCCCACCGCCTTTGCCGTGGGCTCTGCCGAACAGTTCGCGCGCGGGGCGGTGCATATCCTCGCCTCCATCCCTGCGGTGAAGGCGCTGTGCTTCGGATGCGAGAGCGGCACGAAGGAGGAATTCCTGGCGGCGGCAGAGGCGACGCTCTCCGAGGACAAGCAGTTCAAAGCGCTCCTGAAAGACAACATGAAGAACGGCACGAGCTATGTGAAAGCCCGTACCGAGACGGTGCTCGCCCTCCACAAGGAGCTGGACGAGAAACTGTTCACGCTGCCCAACAATATCCTCGGCATCGAATACTGCCGCGCCCTGTTGCAGGAGGGGAAGAATATCGAACCCCTCCCTCTCGCGCGCGTGGGCGGGGGCTTCCGCGACGAGGGGCTTTTGAAGAACTTCTCTTCGGCGACCGCCATCCGCGGGGCAGTCGCGCGGGGCGAGAAGAAGGAGAAAAAGCTCTTGAAGGCGAACGTGCCGCCGGATGTGTTCCGCGACCTCGAACGGGCGGCGGAACGGGCGCCCTATCCCGAGGCGGCGATGTGCGCGCTGCTCTCTGCTGCCCCCGAAGAGGTGTGCCGCTGCCCCGACTGTTCGGAAGGGCTCGAAAACAGGCTGCGCACGATGGCAAAGAGCAATTCCGGCTATGAGGAAGTGCTGGATAAGTGCATCTCCAAGCGGTACACGCGCTCGCGGTTGAAGCGCATCTTTTTGCAAAACTTTTTAGGGCTCGACCGAAAAGATGTGCGGCTTTACCTCGAAAACCCCCTCTACTATAAAGTGCTTGCCGTGAAAAAGAAGGATACAGAGAGCTTGCTTGCGGCGCTTTCGGGGGGCGCCTTCCGCCCGCTGACGCGCAAGAGCGACGTGCAGGGGCTCAAAAGAGAGGCGCTCGCCTGCTTCGCGCTGGACGCGCACGCCTTGGAGCTTTACAATGTGCTCTCGCACGGTGCTCATAACGAGTTTGAAATGATGCAAGTATAGGTTCACACTTTTTTGCGTACCGCAAAAAAGTCGTGAGAAAGTTTCGCCGCAAATCTTTTCCTTCGGAAAATCTTTGCGGCGATTTTTTTACTCCCTCAGTCACGGTGTCGGCTTTCAGCCGAACACCGTGACAGCTCCCTCAAGAAGGCGCCTAAAATGAGGAATTCTATCAAATTCAGAAAGCGCCTGCTCACCCCCGAAGAGGAGGCTATAATGTGGTAACTCCTTCCGCCCCTTCGGGGCACCTCCCTCAAAGAGGGAGGCAAGGGAATGACGCCTTCAATGAGGATAGGGGGCGGGGCGCAGCAAAAGCTGCGCCCCGCCCCCATTCTTTTATCCAATTCAAAGAGTGCTGATGTGCGTGCGGATGATGCCGAGGCGGTAGGCATCCAGAAGTTCGGTGAGCTCTTCGATGCGCATCTGCATGCGGCGGCCTTCATCGGTATCGCGGATGGAGAGGCGGTCGCTCGTCTTTTGGACGACTTCGGTCGCCGAATGGATGTCCGTCTCGTTGCGGATGGCGTCCTCTGTGGAACTGAACGGCTCGTATGCGACGAGCCGCATGCCGTAGGAATTGCTCACGAGCGTGTAGCCCGCGATGCCCGTCTCGCGCTGATAGGGTCGCGACATGCCGCCGTCGATCATGAGCACCCTGCCCCCGCATTTGATGGGCGTTTCGCCGCTCTTTAAGTGCACGGGCATATGCCCGTTGATGATGTGCGCGGAAGGGCTCTTCCCGTCCAGCCCGAATTCGTTCAAAATGGCGGTGATCACCTTGTCGTTATCGAGATACTTATAGTAAGCGCTCTTGGCTTCGTAGTAGCAGGACGGGTCTTTGACGAAGTAGCGCTCGAAGGTGGTCATGCGCTCCTTGCCGTAGATGGGGGAATTTTCGTTCGCCCACAAAAACCACATGGTGTCCTGCCCGAACGTGCGCTCTTCGCCCTCGGGAAGATAGTAGCCCTTGCGCACCCATTCTTCGAGCTTTTCGAAGAGGGCGCGGCCGTGATAGGTCTCTTTCCCGACCTGCACTTCCTTGAAGGAGCCGTCCTCTTCGAGCGGGACGCAGCCGTGATACAAAAGATTGCCGTTGCAGGGAAGATACATGCTCCCCCTTGCAAAGAGGAAGGAGATGTGCCGCTGCAGCTTTTCGCTGCCCAAGAAGGAAGCTTTGAGCTTCTGCATGACGACCTCTTCCCCTTCCGAGAGCTTGTAAGGGTCGTTTTTGTCGATGGTCGGGAAGTTGCAGTCATCGAGAGGATAGCGCTTGCCGTCGATCGTGACCGTCTTTTCCTCGAAATCGATCTTATCGAGGAGCAGGCGCTGCTCCATATGGTACTCGGGATGGCGGGCGATGAGCTGCCCTTCGAGCTTGAACAAAATGACGGTGATCGCCTTATGGAGCTTGCGGTCCATATCGGGGTCGTAGGGATCGTAGCTCTGCGAACCCGTGATCTTGAAGCACTCGCAGGGATCGCCCGCATAAGTATCGAGCGCGAACTTGGCAAGGGGCAGGAGATTGATGCCGTAGCCGCCTTCGAGCGTGTTGAAGTTGCCGTATTTTGCCGAGATGCGCACGACGGAGGCGATGCAGACGAGGCTGCCGCTCGCCGCGCCGATCCAGCAGATGTCGTGATTGCCCCACTGGAAATCGACGTTGTCGTACGTCAAAAGCGTATCCATGATGACGTGGGCGCCCGGGCCGCGGTCGAAAATATCGCCCAAGATATGGATGCGGTCGACGGCGAGGCGCTGGATGACGTTGCAGAAGGCGATGACGAAGGGCTTGGCGCGGTTGGTGGCGATGATCGCCGAGATGATGCCGTTATAGTACGCCTCTTTATCCTGCACTTCCTCCTTCTCGTTCAAAAGCTCTTCGATGACATAGGCGTAGTCTTTGGGGAGCGCTCTTCTCACCTTGGAGCGGGAGTACTTGGACGCGATGCGGCGGTTGACGCGCACCAGGCGGTAGATGGTCGTCTTATACCAATCGTCGAGCTCCTCTTCCGTCGCCTCGACGAGGGCGAGCTTCTGTTCGGGATAGTAGATGAGCGTCGCGAGCGACTTTTTCTCTTTGGCGGAGAGGGAGTTTTTGAATTCTTCGTCGATCTTCTTGCGGATGGAGCCCGAGCCGTTCTTCAAGATATGCAGGAAAGATTCGTACTCGCCGTGGATATCGGTGATGAAATGCTCCGTCCCCTTTGGAAGGTTCAAAATGGATGAAAGGTTGATGATCTCCATGGCGGCGTCGTTCGCCGTCGGATATTGCAGCGAGAGCTGCTGTAAATAGCGTTTATCTTGCATAAGTCCCCCAAACGCGCGCAAAAATACGCGCAAAACACACATTCCTTCCCTATTATAGCGTATTTTGAACGGCTTGACAAGACCCCGCGCGAAAAAAGTTGCCCCCGAAAAAGCTCGGGGGCATGCGTTTGCCGAATAAACGGGATGTCAATCGCCGATCGTCGAAATGCTGTTCATGAAGAGCGCGAAGTTGCGTTCGATGCCCGACCGGCTCATCGCCGTCACGGTAAAGCCCGATCTTCCCTGCTCATAGAGCCATGCGGGGCGCACGACGCCGTAGTAGACGAGCTCGACGGGGGAATGCCCCGAAAGCACGTTCGTCGAATTGAAGGCGATCTTGATATACCCGTCGCCGTACATGAGCCAGCTGCCTACCTGCGTGCCGTTCTGCGTGATCTTGCCGTCCTCGGTGAGCACGACTTCGGTGGAATGCACCGCCTTCCCGTAGGAATTGGAGGAGTTGTAGAGCGCGACGAGCTTGAAACGGCCGCCGTCCGTAAAGTGCAGCAGCTCCTCTTTGGAGACAGAACGGTCGATCTCCCCCGCGTAACGGTTGGGATTGATGCAGAGATCGCCAAAGCTGTTGAGATAGTACTGATGCACCTGCGACATGAAGACGGGGTCCTCTTCGCCCAGGGCGTTGACCACATGATAGTCATAAGTGCGGGTGATGTATGCCGCGACATTGAGCCCCGAAGAGGTGGTGAACAGGTCGTTATGGCCCGTCATGACGACGTTCGTCTCCTTGCTGTCTGCGGCCTTGTCTTCCCAAGTGAAGCTGCCCATATACATGTTGCCCTGATTGGAGCTTGCGCCCGCGTTCTCGTTGAACACCTCGCTCCCGCCGATGCCGTGATAGCGGCCCGCTGCGGACTCGCTCCTGCCGCCCCACATCTGATAGGCGACGGCGAGCGCGTTGTAGGAGTGCATGGAGTAATAATACGTCTTGCCCTCTTCGATGACGCCGTTCTCGTCGGAGACGGTAACGTTGTCGTGACGGGCGATGACGTGAGCCTCCATCGCGCCCTGCGAGATCATGTGCCCGTAATATTCGGTGGAGATCTCTTCGCCGCTCTTATAGTTGTTGTAGTACATGACCGCGTCGTCGCGGAAGGCGCGCACTTCCTGCCAGGAATAGAAGACGTCGTCTTTATACATTTTATCCTTGCGGAGACCCGTCTTGGGATCGAGCTCGAGCATCCAGTTGCCCGTGCCGAAGGAGCCGTACGCCATATACATCTTGCCGTCCGAATCGTAAACGATCTGCGGGTCGATGGAGTTGACGTCGATGAGACCCAACGTGCCCGCGGGGATGCACGACTGCATCAAAACGCCCTTATAGCGGAAGGAGCCGGGCTCCATCGTATCGGACTCCATGAGGATGATGCACGCCTTGGAATACTGCGTGCCTTCCAGATCGACGTTCGCATTGGAAACGCAGCAGGTATACAGCCAATAGCCGCCGCCCGCCGCCGCGACGATGTCGGGCGCCCACCACTGCACGAAGCCCGTATCGTTGGTGCCGCCGATCCAGTCTTCCACCTTCTGCGGGATGATGCTGTCCTTCTCCGTCGTCTTGCCGAGATATTCCCAGGTGAGAAGATCGGTGGAGCGGCGGATCTCGTTGCCGTACGCCCAGCCCGTGGAGACGATATAGTAGGCGGGCGCGCCGTCCTCTTCCACCTCGATGAGGGAAGGATCGTGGCAGCCGCCCAAAAGGTCTCCGCCCTGCGAATAGTCGAGCGCCGTGCCGTCGTACTGATTGCCGGGATCGGTGGGATATGCGGGCACGACTTCCACGCGGAATTTGTCTCCCCCCTTCAAGGTGAGCGTCAAAACGCCCTCCGAAACTGCCGTGACCGTGCCCGTCGCTTCGTCGTAAGTGGCGACCGTATCGGGATCGGAGACGGCGTTGCCGTCTGCGTCGACGGCGGAGACAGACTCCGCGCCTTCGACGATGACTTTGGTGTCGGCTTCCGATAAAAAGCCTGCGCCGAGATTGTCGAAACAAATGCGCGCCGCCGTCGGCTCGCCGTCGCCGTTCTTGCAGCCCGCAAGAAGGCTCAACGCGAGCAGCGAGCTAAGAGCAAGTGAGAATACTTTGGATAACTTGTTCAAGATACCCCTCCCCCTATATTTTTGTTTTATTCTATCATAAACTGTTTCAATTTGCAATAGAAATAAAAATTTTTATGGGGCGGAGAGGAAAATTTTTTTGCGGGGAGAGAAAGAGAAAAGACAAAACCTCTCCGCGGAGGGAGAGGCTTTGCCTAAGTGAGAGAATATGAAAAAATTATGGAGTGTAAGCTGCCTTTCTGCGCTTGCAAGCATATCTTACCTCATCCTCGTGTATTCTGCGTGAAAACCGCATTAAAAGGAAGAGAATTTCGGGGAAAATGCGGTGAAATGCAGGGCGGAGCGGGAAGCTCAGGCAATTACTCCCTCAGTCGCCTTCGGCGACAGCTCCCTCTTATATAGGGCTCCCGCAAAGATTTTGCGAAGCAAAAGATTTGTGGGAAGAGGAGCAGCGAGCATCGGAGCAAAGCCGCGAGTAAAACAAGCGGCTTGCGAAATTTGCTCCGCTGCGACGAGGAGGCAAGGAAATGAGGAATTTACAGATATTTTGAGGCGATGGTTTGGGCGATGCGGAGGCCGTCGGCGGCGGCAGAGGTGATCCCGCCCGCGTACCCGCAGCCCTCGCCGCAGGGATACACGCCCGAAATGCCCTCCGCCTCGAAATTTTCGCCGCGCAGGATGCGGACGGGAGAGCTCGTGCGCGATTCGACGCCCGTTAACACCCCCTCGTACGAGGAAAAGCCCGAAAGGCGCAGCGCCATATCGGGAATGGCGGCGCGGAGAGACGCGCACAAATCGGGGGGAAGGTAGGCGTCGACGGGCGCAAAGGCGGTGCCGCGCGCGTAGGAAGGCCTGACCTCGCCGAAGTAGTAGCTCTCCTTCCCAGCGAGGAAGTCGCCCACGAGCTGCACGGGGGCGAGATACCCGCCGCCCGCCGCAAGGTATGCGGCGCGCTCGATCTTGCGCTGGAAGGCGACGCCCGCCAAAGCGCCCTCGCCGAAATCTTCCTTCTTCACCTGCACGACGAGCGCGGAATTGGCGTTCTTCTCGTCGCGGGCGAAGTTGCTCATGCCGTTGACGACGACGCCCCCCTCTTCGGACGCGGCGGGGATGACGACGCCGCCGGGGCACATGCAGAAGGTGAACACGGCGCGCTCCGAAGCGTGCGAGACGAGCTTATAGTCGGCAGGCGGGAGCGCCGCGTAGCCTTCGCCGTACTGCGCCCGCGAGATGCGCGACTGCAAATGCTCGATGCGCACCCCCACCGCAAAATCTTTCGCTTCCATATGAAAGCCCCTGTTTTGCAACAGCTCGAAGGTGTCGCGCGCGCTGTGGCCGACGGCAAGGACGAGGAGAGACGCTTCTTCCCACGCGCCGTTCACGGAAAGGGCGGTGAGCGCGCCGTCTTTCAAGCGCACGTCGTCGAGCTTGCTGCTATATCGGATGGCGCCGCCGTGCTCCAGAATATAGCGGCGCATGTTGGCGATGACGAGGCGGAGCTTGTCGCTGCCGATGTGCGGGCGGCCGAGATAGGCGATCTCTTCGGGCGCGCCGAATTCCACGAACGTTTCCAAAATTTCGCGGTGGAAGGCGCTATTGGTCTGCGTGTAGAGCTTGCCGTCCGAAAAGGTGCCCGCGCCCCCTTCGCCGAACTGCACGTTGCTGTCGGGAGCAAGTACGCCCGTTTGGAAGAAGTTTGCGATGTCCTCGGCGCGCTCTTCGACGGGCTTGCCGCGTTCGAGAAGGACGGGCTGAATGCCGTGGCGGATGAGGCGCAGGGCGCAGAAGAGCCCCGCGGGACCCGCGCCCGCGATGAACACTTTGGGCGCGGGGCGCGTGATGCGGGGATAGGTGCGCGCGGGCGACTGTTCGGGACGCGAGGAGCACTCCACCGAATACACCCACTTGATATTGGATTTATCGCGCGCGTCGAGCGATTTTTTGAGGATGCGGAAGTAGCGGACGGGCGCATGCAGCTTGCGTTCGCACAGTTTGAGAAGTTCCGCCTCCTTCTTCCCGGGACGCAGGGTGAGGTTGTGATAAATTACAGGCATAAAAGCGCCTCCGAAGCAAGATAGGCGGACGTGAACGCCCATTGCAGGTTATAGCCGCCGCAGTCGCCGTCGACGTTGAGCATCTCGCCCGCGAAGAAGAGGTTGGGTGCAAGGCGGCTTTCGAGCGTCTCTGTGACCTCGGAGAGGGGCACGCCGCCCCGCGTCGCCTGCGCGTAAGCAAAGCCGAGCGTGCCCTTGACGGTGACGGGGAAGCCCTTTAAAAGGGCGGCAAGGCGGCGCTTGTCCCCTTCGCTCTTCTTGTAGAGGAAGCGCCCGAGCCCGTTGTTGACGAGGCATAAAAGACAGTCCGCCCCCTCCCCCTTTTCAAGCGCGGAGAGAATGCGCGCTTTGGGAACGTCGGGCAGAAGATCGAGAAGGACGGTGTCGCCCGCCTCGGCATAGGATGAGGCGCGGAAGGTTGCGTCGCCCGAAAGCCCGCTCTCCGTGAAGAGCACGTCGCCCCGCACGCGGCAGATCTCCCTGCCCGCGCGAAGAACGGTGAGGACGGCGTCGATGCGGATGCCCTTGAGCCCGCGCACGTCGTTTGCATCGCATTTGAGCTGCACGAGGACGGGAGACAAGGGCAGCACCGTATGCCCCAGAGGCCTGACGAGGGAGAACGCCGAGCCGTCCGTGCCGAAGTTGGGCGCGGCGCATCCGCCCGCCGCAAGTAGGACGGCGGAAAAGCGTTCGCATCCCGCCGCCGTCGTCAAGGCAAAGCCGTTTTTCTCTCGTTTGAGGGAAGTGACTTGGGAAGAGAGGCGGATGTCGGTATTAAGGCGGGAAAGCTCGCGGCGAAAAAGGTCGGTAATTGCCGAAGCCTGCCGCCCCGCAGGATACACCCTGCCGCGTGCATCGGGCAGGAAGACGCCGCCGAGCGTTTCGAGAAAGGCGATCGTCTCCTCCGCGCCGAAACGCCGAAGGGCGCGGGCGAGAAGGGCGGGATCGTCGGTGTGATAGTGTTCTGCCCCCATGTGAAGGTTGGTGACGTTCCCCTGCCCGTTGCCCGTTGCGGACAGCTTGCGGCCGAGGCGTTCTCCGCGCTCGAAGAGGGTGATGTGTTTTCCCGCCTGCAAGAGGCGGACGGCGGCGAGAAGGCCTGCGGCTCCCCCGCCGATGACGGCGATATGATCCATGCGCATATTTTACAGCAAATGAAAAATTTTGTCAATGATTGACAGACTGCGTTTTTTATGATATAATGTGAATGAAATATGATCTATGGGGGTAACGTATGAAGAAAAGCCCTACGGTGAAAGTCAAAGTGACGCCGCTCAAAGAAGACGAGGACAAGAAGGCCGCAAAGA
>DXAJ01000035.1 GCA_019117085.1 Candidatus Gallimonas gallistercoris | reverse complement strand
GCGTCCTTCTTCGGCGCCATATACCAAGGCATCCTCCGTGAGCCCTTCGTAGCTTGATCTTTCTACTCGTCTCTCAAAACGAAAATCCTATCATTTCACTCGTCAATTCTTTCTCACAAAAAAGTCCGACTTCAATCGTCTTTTTTCGCAAAATCGTATTAACCTTTCTTATTCAATAAGAATTTCTTTTGCCTTACTTTGTTTACTCGTTTTTACTTTCTTGCAATTCAGTTGTCAATCTTCGGAAGTTCCGCAAACGGCGGAACGCTGCTTTTCCCCTGAGGGCGTACCCTCGCGAGACAGCTTACATATATTAGCACGTCTCTTATGTTTCGTCAAGCGTTTTTCGGAAAAAATCTGACTTTTTTCGGAAATTTTTTCGGAAAGTTTTTCTGTGACTTTTCCCCACACAAGATGAGGGAAACTTCCGTTCCTTTCCCACAAGATACGCAAAAAGGGAGGTCTTTCCCCTCCCCTTTCTATACCATATATTATAGCGATGCTAAAAAATATACCCCAATGCCGCGGACGCCGCGCCCATGCGCCTTATCGGCAGCCCGAGCACGTTTTACAATTGCCGCTGCAATGCTTGACGGGCTTGCCCGTTGCGGAGAACATCTCCCCCGAATACGAGCGGCGCGCCTCTTTTCCGCAGACGGGGCAGACGACCTTTTCGTCGAATTTTTTCACGAGCTCGTCGAACTGCTTACCGCAGGACGGGCAGACATATTGAAGTAGAGGCATCAGCGGTCTCCTCCGCCGCGGCGTTTGCGCTTGACCTGGCGCGGCGTCTTGATACGCACGGAATTGGTGGCGTGCACGATCCACACGGCAGCGACGACGCTGATGACGACGGCGACGCCGATGACGATCCAAAATCCCCACACGTTCCCTTCGAAGGGAACGGTGACGTTCATACCCCAAAGGCTCGCGATGAGCGTGGGCACGGCGATGACGAAGGTGATGACCGCGAGCAGCTTCATGACGCTGTTGACGTTGTTGGAGATGACGGAAGCGTAGGCATCCATCGTGCCCGACAAAATGTCGCGGTAGATATTACACATTTCGGCAGCCTGCTTCGCCTCGATGAGGATATCTTCGAACAGTTCCTGATACGCTTCGTTTTCGGCAATGGAAGGGAGCCTGCCCACCTTGGCGTAGACGCTGTTCGTCGCGTTGAGCGCCGTCGAGAAATAGACGAGGGAATTTTCGAGCGCCAAAAGCTGGATGAGTTCCTTGTTCTTCATGGAGCGGTGCAGCTCTGCCTGGACGCGCAGCGATTTTTTATCGATCTGCCTGAGGTTGGAGAGGAACACTTTGGCGTTGCCCATCATGAAGGAAAGAAGGAAGGAAGTGGGCTTCGTCGTATCGGCGCTGACGCGGTTGGAAACGAACCCGCCGAGCACGGGATTGCCGCGCAGGCACACCGTGACGAGGCACTCCTTGTTGGAGATCACGGAAAGAGGGATGGTCTCGTAGATGTCGCCCTCGTCGGTATCGGTGATGACGGGGGTATCCATGAGGCACATGATGACGTTGTCGTCGCGTTCGAGACGGGCGGACTCCTCTTCATCGAGGGCGGCCTTTAAGAGCGTTTCGTCGATGCCCGTGAGCGCCGCGATGTCTTCGATCTCGTCGTCGGAAGGGTTGACCATGTCGATCCAGCACGCCTTCTCGTACGCGGAGAGCCGCTCCATGCGGCCTTGAACAGTCTTGAAGTAATTGATCATAAGCATTTCCGCCTTGCGTTAGATTTCGGGTCTCCCCGAAGAAGGCAGCAAAAAACGCACAGAAAAACCATCTGTGCGTCTTGGAAATGCAAATGGATGCGGGCGAAAAAACGCTCACATAGAAAGCTTCCTGCGGACTTTACGCACAGAGGTGTGACCTGTTGTCATAACGCATCGGTTATTTGGGTCGTCCATTTTTTGCTCTCCTTTCAGACTGCGGCACGAGGCTTTCCCCATGCCATCATCCCTATTATAGACCATCGGCGGCGATTTGGCAACCGTTTTACAAAAAATTTTTGCCTGCAATTTTCGGCGGAGGGCGGCAAAGGCCCGGCGCGAGCGCTTTTCCCCTCAGATGACGCACGTCCCTTCGCGGAAGGAAGTAAAAATACCCAAAACATCCACGCCCGAGGAAAGAGAAGAGACGAGCGTTTCGGGGGCGAGCACCCCGCCCTTTGCCGCCGAAAAACAGCGGCGAAGATCGGAGATCAACTTGTCGCCCAGCACTTCATGGAGGCGGTCGAAGAGGATGACGCTCTTATCGTAGACGATGCTGCGGTACTCGTAGGCGCCCGAAAATGCGGAGAGCGGGCGGTCCATCGAGGTATCGACGGTATCCGAGAGCTGTTCGCGCACGGAAACGAAGGCACGGTACCTGCCTTCCGCCGCCGAGATATGCTCCCGATAGCGCCCTTCCGCCGCCCCCAAATAGAGCGCCGTGCAGTATTCCGCAAGCCCTTCGTCCAGCCAGGCAGAGCGGACTTCGTCGCTGCCCGCCATCGCATACCACCACTGATGGGCGGTCTCGTGCACGACGGCGGCCGCGAGGTCGTCGCCGCGAAGAGAGGACGAGACGAAAGAAAGCGCCGTCTGTTCGCTGCCGCCCAAGGGAAGGTCGGTCTCCACGACGACGTATTTTGGATAAGCGTACTCCCCGAACTGCTTCCCAAAATAGGAAAGGCTGCCCGCGGCGGCGGAAAGCTCTGCGGAGGCGTCCTTGCGGAAGTGCCAATACTCGACGGGCGTGCCGTCCGCTTCCCCTTCCGTGCAGGTCATGCCCTCGGCGAGGACGAATGCGATCTCACGCACGTTCTCCGCCTGCACCGAGAGCGTCTTGCGGCCGTTATTCTCGGTCGTTTCGCCCTCAAAGCCGCAGATGATGCTATATGAAGCGGGCGCGGTTAGCGAGAACATATAGTCGGCGCGCTCTGCGGGGAAAGGATCGCCGACGGAGGAAAAGGCGGGCGGTTCTTCCGCGAGCACGGGGAAAAAGTGCGCCAAATTGACGGTGTGTTCGCCGATGCCGAGGCGGAAGTTCATCTTGGGCAGCATGACCTCGAACTTCATGGAAAGCCGCGCCTTCCCGCCCGACGCAAGCGGTTCGGAAAGAGTGACGGTGAGCGCCTCACCGCCCTCCGAAACTTCCCATTCCTTCGCGCCCGTGAGTTCGCGCACGTCGATGCCGCCGAAGCTTTCGCCCTCATAGTAAGCGGCGGAAAAGTACGCTTCGGGCAGGGGCGGGCAGGGCGCATCTTCGCGGAAGGCGTTGGGATAGAGCGCGAACTGCACCTCTTCCTTCGGCTCTTCGGAAAGATTCACAGCTTCGACGGTCATCTCGCCGTATAAAATGCCCGCCGCGGGAACGTACTCGGCGGAAATATGATAGGCGGGCCGATCTTCTTCGCGTTTGCAGGAAGCAAGCCCTGCAAAGGACACGAGAAAAAAAGGCGCCGCCAACAGACAGACCCATGCTTTTTTGCAAAATTTGAGGCGCATATCCCCCCCTCCTCTGCGCAAAAGTGCGCCGCGCAGCGCCCAAGCGCCCGCCGAGATATACTTATACTGTAAGGGAGTAATATGAACCCGATCAAAAGCGGAAACCAGAGCGCTCATGCTTTGTTGAAGCCCTTGACCGTGCGCTCGGCACGGCCTGCGGGCTTCGCCGCGCCTTAGCGCCCGTCTTGCCGCTTTTGATTGCTTCGCACTTTTGGCGAATAGATTTTGAGATGCTTTGCCGTGAAGAGGATGCAGCAATACCGCCGTATTGCAAAGACGATGAACGGCAAGGCGCACAATTGATACCACAGCCCTCGCAAAATTTTACATCGTAAAATTTTGCGAAGAGGAGCGGCAGACGAAAAAGGCGCGGCGGTCGGCTTTGCCGAATGCCCGCAAGACGCGTCTTGCCGCGACGAAAAAGCGTGGTTCGTATTTTTCCCTTACAGTATAATATGCGCCCCCGAGCCCACTTATGTCAGCTCTCTCTTTTGATAGAGCGCGGCGGAGAGGAGATACAAAAGCCCGTAAACGGCAAACGCGCCCAAAAGCGTGAGCACGCTCCCCCACCAGGGGAAGGAGAAGCCCTCGGGCGGGAACAGAAAGAGCGCCGCGCCCGCCGCGAAGATCACCGCCATCAGGAGAAAATAGAGATAGCGCGCCTTTTCGGTGCCGAAGCGGAAGCCGAACATGAGCGTAATAGCAGGGCAGGCAAGCCCCGCGACGGCAAAGAGCGCCGCCATCGTCAAAAGCACCGACCCGTCGAAATTCCCCTGCACGAGGGAAGCCCCCGCCTCTACGAGGAGGGAGAGCGCCGCCATCACCGCCCAGAACAAAAAGCCGAGCAAAAACTTGGCGCGCACGCGCTGTGCCCGCGTGACGGGGAGCATCTCCGCCGTGCGGTCCCAGCCGTCGCGCTCGTCCACCGCAAGGAGGGAGGTCGGCAGCATCCCCGCGAACATCACGGGAAGGAGCACGGCGACGGAGACTTCCTCCGCAAAGAAGCGCACCGCAAACAGGACGATGCAGACGATGAGAATGAATTTGTACGTCTTTGTCGCAAGCAGAATATCCTTTTTCAACAACCCTTTCATACATGTTCCTCCTCTTGAACGAGCGCGCGGAAGAGTTCTTCGAGCCCCACGCGCTGCACCTGCACCCCTATGGGGAGCGCTTCCTGCCGCACCACGGCGGTGACGCCGTAGGGCGAACGGCGGAAGGAGACGACTGCCTCCCGCGGGATTTCCGAAAACTCCTCCTCCGAACAGTTCAGAACGCCGTAGCATTCCAAGAGCGCGTCCTTTTCTTCGGATAGAAGCACCTTGCCGCCGTGCAGGAAGGTGACATAATCGCACACCTTCTCTAAATCGTCTGCAATGTGCGAAGAAAAGAGCACGGAATGCGCTTCGTCGCGCGTGAATTCCATCAGCATATCCAAAATATCCTGCCGTGCCACGGGGTCGAGCCCGCTCGTCGCCTCGTCCAAAAGCAAAAGTTTCGGCTCGTGCGAGAGCGCCGCCGCGAGCAGGAGCTTCATCTTCATGCCGCGCGAGAGCGCCGAATACTTCACCTCCCCCACCCGGAAGCGGGCAAGGAGTTCTTCGTACTTCTTCCCGTCCCAGCGGGAATAACAGCCTTTTAAAAAGCTCCCGATCTCGGCAGGGGTGAGGCAGGCGGGGAAGCCCGCGCTCTCCAACACGACGCCGAGCTCTTCTTTGAGACTTGCGTTCCCCTCGGCGTCCTTCCCCAAAAGGCGCACCGTACCGCCCTCCTTTTTTGCCATGCCGAGGAGCAGGCGAAACAGCGTCGTCTTGCCCGCGCCGTTCACCCCCACGAGCCCCATGATGCACCCCGAAGGGAGCGTCAGGTCGATGGGTCCGAAGGTGAAACCCCGATAATGTTTTCCTAAGCCGTGAAGTTCGATGGCGTTCATCATTCTTCCTCCCAAAACAGTTCCAAAGCTTCCTTGCATTCCTCTTTCGTAAGCCCGCACAGCTGCGCCAATCGGGCGGCACGCGCAAGATGGCTTTCCATCTCTTTCAGGCGTTCCTCCCGCACGAGCTCTTCGTTGCGCGGCGAAACAAAGCACCCCTTGCCCGCCACGGTGTAGATGTAGCCCTCCTTTTCAAGCTCTTCGTAGGCGCGCTTGGTGGTGATGACGCTGATGCGCAGATCTTTTGCGAGATTGCGGATGGAGGGCAGCGCCTCGTCCGCTTGGAGCCCGCCGCGCGCGATCTCGCGCTTGAAGGCTTCCGCGATCTGAAAGTAGATGGGATCGCTGCTCTGATTGTCGATGCGGATAAACACGTCTGCCTCCTTACTGTGTATATTGATTATATACGGCTTTAACAGTTCTGTCAAGCCTTTTGCGTGAAATTTCCCTTGAAGCGGCAATTATTTTTGCTTTCCCCCTTGAAAAGAACTTCACATTGTGCTATACTTGGTATGTGATATAATCACACATTTATGAAATTATCTCACAAACAAATTGAAGGAGGATGGATATGCAACTGACCCCCGAACAGCAGGCCGTGCTTGACGGGCAGAAGGGCGAAACGCTTGCCAAAGTGATGAAGACCATCGTCATGTACGGCGACATCTTCGGCGCGGAAAAGCTGGTGCCCGTGACGCACCCCGAAGGGCACTTCGTCACGAGCTTCGGCATCTCGCTGATGAAGCCGCTCTTTGCGACGATGGACGAGCTCATCCGCGCGAACGTGCACACGATCGGCAAGTTCACGGTGGATCCCCGCCCGCTCGACTATCAAAACGTCAAATGCAACCCCGTTGAAAAGCTCGTGTTCGCCGTCATGTACGGAAAACAGGAGGAGTACGAACAGCAGCTCATGCAAGTGGGCCTCCGCGACAGGAAGGCGTTCACCTGCACGGCGTACCTGCCCGAAGTCGGGAATATTCCCAAAAAGGGAGACGTCCTCTCGTGGGCGGAGAGCAGCGCCGTCGTGTATGCGAACTCTGTTTTGGGCGCGCGCTGCAACCGCAACAGCGGCATGATCGACCTCTTCGGCAGCATCGTCGGCTGGGTGCCCTATTTCGGGCTCGTCACCGACGAGGGAAGAAAGGCGACGTGGAAGGTGTATGTTAAAACTTCCAAAAAGCCCGAAGCGCAAATTTTGGGCAGCGCCATCGGCATGAAGGTGACGGAGGACGTGCCCTACGTCTTCGGCCTCGACCGCTTCTTGGGCGAAGAGCTCAACGAAGAGACGTGCGCGTATTTGAAGGACTTCGGCGCGGCGACCGCCTCCAACGGCGCCGTCGGGCTCTATCACATCGACCGCCTCACCCCCGAAGCGAAGGAACTCGGCGAAAGCCTTATCACGGAAAACGCGAAGGAGTATATCATCGACGACGAAGAACTCGAACGCGTCTACAAGAGCTACCCCGTGATGTGGAAAAACAAGGACGCAAAGCCCGCGCTCTGCTTCATCGGCTGCCCGCACCTGACCTACGGCCAGCTCATGGATTGGACGCACACCCTTTCCGCCGCCCTCAAAGAGACGGGCAGAAAGAAGGTGAAGGTACGCACGGTGATGACTGCCGCCCCCGAAGTTGCGGAAAAGTTCCGCGCGGCGCCCGAATACGGGCAGCTCACCGCGATGGGCGTGAAGCTTTCGAGCATCTGCCCGCTCATGTATACCAACAACCCCGTCACCAAGGGAAAAGCCATCCTCACCAACTCGAATAAGCTTCGCACCTATTCGGTGGCGCGCTACTTGAAAGATGAGAAGATCGTGAATATCCTTTCGGGAAAGGAGGGCGTCTGAGATGAAGACATTCCAAGGCAGAGTGCTCGCGGGCGGCAAATGGAAGGGCGAGGCGATCGTCTCGCATCAGGGCGTGAATACGCTCGCGACCTTCCAAAAGAGCGCTTTAAAAAACGCGAAGGAGGTCATCGCCTCCGATCAGAACAATGCAGACCTGTTCGGGAAATGCCTCACGGGGAAGGCGCTGTGCCTGCCCGTGACCATCGGCTCGACGACGGGCGGCCTCGTCATCCAGACGGTGTGCGCAATGAAGATCGCCCCCGCCTGCTTCCTCTTTTCCGAGCACGTCGACTCGCTCGCCGCGAGCGGCATCGTGCTCGCAAGAGTGTGGGAAGGGAGCAACGTCATCGCTGTCGATCAGTTGGGCGAAGACTTTCTGAACACCGTAAAGTCGGGGGATACGTTGGAAGTGCTCGAAGACGGCACCGTCAATATCCTTTGAACAAATTTCCAAAAAGCAAATAAGACGATAAAACCATAAGGAGAAGCTTATGAGCATGAACGAACAATATGCACCCCTTCTGACGAGCTGGAAGATCGGCAAATGCGAGATCAAGAACCGCTTCGTCTTGACGTCGATGGGCGGCACCTCCATCTTCGGGTGGATGGAGCCCAACCACTTCGACGAGGAAGCCGCCAAGTTCCTCTTGGACCGCGCCAAGGAGAACGTCGGCCTCATCCTGCCCGGCATCGCCCCCATCCGCGATATTTTGCTCGGCAAATGGCTGTATCAAGGGACGGGGAAGTTTGAAAAGCTCAAAGAATTCATGAAGGAATTCCACAAGACGGGCGCCAAGCTCTTTATCCAGTTGACGGCAGGTTTCGGCCGCTCTCTCGCCATCAACGACATCATGGTGAAGGCCCTGCACAACAAGGCTTTGGCAACTGTCTTGAAGCCCGTTCTCGATGTTTCTTACCTCACCGCGAGCGCGAGCGCCACCCCCAACCGCTGGGAAGAGACGTGCATCTCCCGCCCGCTCACCAAGGAAGAGATCAAGGAGATGATCGAAGCCTTTGCCAAGACGGCGAAGCTTTTAAAAGACGCGGACGTGGACGGCGTGGAGATCCATGCCGTGCATGAGGGGTATCTTCTCGATCAGTTCACGATGAAATACACCAACCTCCGCACGGACGAATACGGCGGCAGCTTTGAAAACCGCTACCGCTTCCCCGTCGAGATCGTCAAGGCCATCAAGAAGGCGTGCGGCGACGACTTCCCCGTCTCGCTGCGCTATTCCGTCGTCTCCAAGACGAAGGGCTTCTGCCAGGGCGCGCTCCCGGGCGAGGAATACACCGAAGTGGGCCGCGACATGGAAGAGAGCGAACGCGCCGCAAAGTATTTGCAGGATGCGGGATACGATATGCTCAACTGCGACAACGGCACCTACGACGCCTGGTATTGGGCGCATCCGCCGGCATACATGCCCGAAAACTGCAACCTCGAAGAGGTCAAGCACATTAAGAAGTTCGTCGATATCCCCGTCGTCTGCGCGGGCAAGATGGATACGCTGACGGCAGCCAAAGCCGTCGGACGGGGCGAGATCGACGCGATGGGCGTCGCGCGGCAATATCTTGCCGATCCGCAGTGGGTCACCAAGACGCTCGAAGGGAGAGAGGAGGACATCCGCCCCTGCATCCACTGCCACAACGGGTGCTTCAACATGGCGCACTACAAGGGCGTGGGCAACGACCAGACCCTGCACGACAACGCGGGCATGGCGCGCTGCGCGCTCAATCCCGAGACGATGCAGTCCAAAAAATATAAGATCGTCCCCGCCAAGAAGCAGAAGAAGGTCGCCATCGTGGGCGGCGGCATCGGCGGCATGGAGACGGCGCGCGTGCTCGCCCTGCGCGGGCATAAGCCCACCATCTTCGAAAAGTCGGGCTCGCTCGGCGGCGTGTTCGTCGCGGCGGCAGCCCCGCAGTTCAAGAGCGCCGACAAAGCCCTCCTCAAATGGTACGAAAAGCAGATGAAAGACTTGAACGTCGACATCCGCTTCAACACCGAAGTCAAACTTTCCGATACGCTGACGGGCTTTGACGAAGTGGTCGTCGCAACGGGAGCAACAGCCAAGCGCGTACCCGTGAAGGGCGCCGAGAAGTGCATCGAGGCGTGCGACTATTTGAGCGGCGCTCCCGTCGGGGATAAGATCGTCGTCATCGGCGGCGGGCTCACGGGCTGCGAGATCGCGCTGGATGCCCACCTCAAAGGCAAGACGCCCGTCATCGTCGAGATGAAAAACGACCTCATCGCCGTCAAGGGCGTGTGCCTTGCTAACTCTTCCTACCTCCGCGAATATTTCGCCCTCCACAAGGTGGAAGTGCACCTCGAAAGCACCGTCAAGGAAGTGGGCGACGGGTACGTCGTCGTCCGGGAAAAGAACGGCAACGAGGTGAAGATCCCCGCAGACACCGTGGTGACTTCCGTCGGCTATACGCCCGCCCCGCTCGAACTCAAAGGCGCGAAGTATGTGGGCGACTGCAAGGAAGTGGGAAATCTGCGCACCGTCATTTGGCGCGCATGGGACGTCGCCATGAAGATCTGAGCCCGCTTTCAAAGCACGATGAGAGCGCGCCGCGAAACAGATCGCGGCGCGCCCGAACAAAAAAAACAGAGGAAGCCGTGCGCTTCCTCTGTTTTTTTGTTTTTTACATCACATGATGAAGGAAATAATCCTGCGCGTCGAGGGGTTCCCCTTCGCGTTCGGCGGGCGCGTAGCTGCCGTCGGGCAGGAGCTTGCGCGCCTTGACGTTGTCCGAAAACATCGTCTCCAAAATGTTGTAGATGCGTTTTCTTATCGTCTTGTCGAGGACGGGCGTTGCGATCTCCACGCGCTTGTTGGTGTTGCGTGTCATAAGATCGGCGCTCGAGATATACATCTCCATCTCCTCCCCCTCGCCGAAGCAGTAGACGCGGGAATGCTCCAAAAATCTCCCCACGATGGAGATGACGGAGATGTTGTCCGTCTCCCCCTCGATGCCCGCGACGAGGCAGCAGATGCCGCGCACGATGAGCCGTACCTTGACGCCCGCCTTGCCCGCTTCCACAAATTTTTCGATGAGCTCCTTATCGGTGAGCGAATTCATCTTGGCGGTGATGAAGGCGGGCTTGCCTTCCCGCGCGAGGGCGATCTGCCCGTCGATGCGCTCTATGAGCCCCTTCTTGAGCCCCTCGGGCGCGATGAGAAGGCGCTTGTAGTCGTATTCCGTGTTGCAGATGGCGACGTTGCGGAAGAACGCCGCGCCGTCTTCGCCGATCTCCTCGTCCGCCGTGATGACGTTGAGATCGGTGTACTGCTTGCTCGTCTTTTCGTTGTAATTTCCCGTGCCGAGGTGGGTGATATAGCCGATCTTACCGCCGTCCGAAAGCAGGATGGAGATGATCTTGGAATGCACCTTGAAGTTCTGCATCCCGTAGATGATGGTGCAGCCCGCCTCCTTCAAGACGGAAGCAAAATACATGTTGTTCTCCTCGTCGAAACGGGCGCACAGCTCGATGACGACGGTGACTTCCTTGCCGTTCTCGCTGGCGCGCTTCAACGCCTCCACGATGCGGGAATGGCGGTCGAGGCGGTAGATGGTGATCTTGACGGAGACGACGCGCTCATCCTCCGCGCACTCGTTGAGAAGGCGGATGAGCGGTTCCATGCTGTCGTACGGGTAAGAGAGGAACACGTCCCCTTCCTTGACGCGGGCGATGAGGCTCTGCGGGGGCAGCAGATCTTCCGCGACGCTCCCCTTGAAGGGAGCATAGCGCAGCGAAGAGAGCTCCTTTTCCTCAAAATAGCGCTCCAAAGAGAAGAGGAACTTATAGTCCATATACCCCTCGAGCTTGAAACAGTACTGCTTTTTGAGGTCGAGGTTTTCGAGCAGGAAAGACTTGACCGCCCCGCCGTTTTTGTCGATCTCCACGCGCACGGCGTCCTGACGGGAACGGTTCTCCACCTTGTGCTTCATGTAGGAAGAAAAGTCGAAGTCGTGTTCGAGGTCGGTGTCGTCAACACGGGTATCGAAATCGGCGTTGCGGGTGACGCGCACGAGCGTCTTGGAAACGACGGTGTAGCCCGGGAAGGCGAGCGTGCCGAATTCGGAGACGAGGTCTTCGAGCGTGATGAGGTTGACCTTCCTGCCGCCCGGGATGCGGAAGAGCCGCTCGGCAGAGGACGGCACCGCCATGACGCCGATCATCGGCCTGCCGTCGCGGAGCAGTTCGTAGACGAGATAAATGTGCTGGTTTTCAAAGCGGATGAGAGGATGCTTCGCGTCGAGCACCATGGGCGAAAGCAGCGGCAGCACCGCCGAGAGGAAGTAGTTGAGGCAGAGCGTGCGCTTGCGCGGCGAGAGCTCGTGCGGGCGCATGAGGCGCACTCCGCGCGCGTTCAGCTCCTTTGCGATGGTCTGATAGACGGAAGCGCTCTCTTTATACAGCTTTTTGACCTCGGCAAGGATGATATCGAGCTGTTCTTCCGCCGTGAGCTGCGTCTTGTTTTCGCGCGCGTCGGGGGCGAGCCGCTTTTCGTTGAGGAGGCTCCCCACGCGCACCATGAAGAACTCGTCGAGATTGCTCTGAAAGATCGCAAGGAACTTGCAGCGCTCGAGGAGCGGGTTGGAGATGTCGGACGCCTGGTCGAGCACGCGGCGGTCAAAGAGCAGCCAACTGTACTCGCGGTTGCAGTAGATGCCCTTGATGGGCGATTCGGGTGACTTTGCCATACTTCCCCCTTTCAGGAATTTTCCCCGTCTTCGGGCTTTGCCTGAGCCAACAAAAGCGGCGTCTCCTTATCCTCTCTGCCGCCCTTGGCAACGAGCAGAAGATACCCTTCCTTGACGCCGTAAGGCGAACGCGCGGCGCGTTCGATGCCGTAATATTTGAGCACGGCGCAGAGCGCGACCACCGAAGTCACGAGGGTATCCATGCGCTCGGGCGCTATTTTGACGATGAGAAGGCTGCGCTTGGAGGAAGTGACGAGGAAATTGCGCAGCTTCTTTAACTTATCGTATTCGAGCACGGGCTCTTCTCCCTTGAGCCCGAAACGGTCGGCATACATTTCGGAGACAGCATGATCGACGGGGCCCAAAAGGAGCGCCGACTCATACTCCCCGGGCGTGCCGAAGGAGAGCTTTTCGAGCGATTTTTTGACGTATTTTTTGATGCGGCGGGCTTCCTCGACGCTCGGATGCGTGTGGCGCACGAACTTGCGTTTGAGCGCGATGACGCCGTAATCGAGGAAGGCGGAAGAGCCCGTGCCCGAAGGGTCGCACACTTCGATTGAACCGCCGCCGATATCGACGAGCAGGCTCTTTTCGGGCGCGCCGCTGTTGGCGGTGAGGTCGCAGAACGCCTCCTCTTCGCCGCTTAAAAGGTTGAGCTCGACGCCCGCGTATTCTTTGAGCGCGCGCTCCACTTCCTCGTAATTTTCAAAGTTGCGCACGGACGCCGTCGAAATGACGTAGCACTTTTCGGCGCCGTACTTTGCGGCAACGCCTTTGAGGCGCTTCAAGCCTTCCGCGATCTTGCGGATGCCGCGCTCCGAAAGCTTTCTCCCCTCCGCATAGTGGAGCACGGAGAGCGTTTCGCGGTCGGTGAACTGTACGGTAAGTTCTCCGTTGATGTCGGCAACGAGCAGAGAAAGGCTGCTCGCGCTGATGTCGATGACTGCATATCTCATAAGGACCGTCCTTTGGATCGAAATGTGTATTGAACAAGCGCGACAAAGTATTGCGCCGCATATCCTCCCGCGAAGAAGATGCAAGCAAGACAAGGAGCGCGCGGCTTTGCCGACAGGAGCTTACTAAGAGGTAAGTGACTGAGGCAAAACGCAAGCGCGACAAAGTATTGCGCCGCATATCCTTCGCGGGGAAGTTAATCTCCGAAATAAATTCCCGTTGACTTCGCCGCCAGATACATGGGGTTTTCGGGCGTGATGAACTTGGTGCGGCCCGCGATGTCGGAAAGCGGATTGTAGGTGATCCTGCCCCCTTCGACCGCGACGGTGACGCCGAACCTGCCCTCTTTTACGAGCTCGCCCGCATAAGCTCCCATCATGGTGCACAGCGCCCTGTCGTGCGCGTTGGGCTCCGCCCCGCGCTGCAAATAGCCGATGACCTGCACGCGCGCTTCCGCCCCCGTGCGGTTTTCGATGGCGCGGGCGATGCGGGAAGTCGCCGTCGAATAGCCGAGCTCCTTGCGGCGCAGGAGCATCTCCTTGCGCTTCCAAGTGCTCTCCTCTTTCGTCATGGCGCCTTCCGCGACGACGATGACGTCGTAACGCGCCCCGTTTTCGCGGCGGCGGGCGATATATTCCGCAAGCGCCGTCTCATCGTAAGGGAATTCGGGCAGAATGCAGGCATGCGCCCCGCCCGCGACGGCGGCATAGAGGGAGAGCCAGCCCGTCTTGTTGCCCATGACCTCGACGAGGATGGTCCTGCCGTGGCTGTATGCGGTGGCGTGCATCTCGCGCACGCACTTTGCGGCGACTTCCGCCGCCGTATCGAACCCGAAGGTGAATTCCGTGCCCCAGATGTCGTTGTCGATGGTCTTGGGGAGCCCGATGACATTGCAGCCCTCGGCAGAAAGCATGGCAGCCGTCTTGTGCGTGCCCGCGCCGCCCAATGTTACGAGGCAGTCGAGCCCTAAACGGCGGTAGTTTTCCACCATTTTATCGAGCTTGGAAACGCCGTCTTCCGCAGGGTCCGCCATGTTTTTGAAGGGCTGACGAATGCTGCCCAAAACGGTGCCGCCCGCGTAGAGAAGATCGTCGAAGAAATGCTCGCCGACGGGGATGAAGTTATTTTCGATGAGCCCCGTGTAGCCGTCCTTGAACCCCAAAATTTCGGGGCGGGGCAAGTTCAGAAAAGCAAACCGCGTGAACGCACGCATGACGGCGTTGAGCCCCGGGCAGTCCCCGCCGCTTGTCAGTAACCCGATCTTCATATCGTCTCCTCCTAGGGCGCGAAAGCGCCGCACGTTTTTGCCGCCAAAAGACGCGGGCGCGCGGCGTCCGTCTCTCTTATTTTACGGCATTTTTGTAAAAACGACCGCACAAATATGCAAAATTGCGGTAAAATCGGGGCGTTTTTCGCAGTTTTGCCCCCGTTCCGCAGCAAAAATGCACTTTGCCGCCGTCAAGAAGATTATACTCCCTTTTTTTGCTCTTGTCAATTATAACTTATTGAATTTAAGCGGTAAAAAAGAGCCCCGCTTGCGTGCGGAGCTCATCTTCATTCTCCGATATATTTTTCGCGCACCGAAAGGCGGGCGAGCGCGCGCGCAAGGCGCGCCTGCGCGGCGTGGTATTCTTCGATGCTCTGCTTTTGCAGAAGCTGCTCCCTTGCGTCGTCCGCCATGCGGCGGGCGCGGTCTTTATCGATGTCTTCGGGGCGGATGGCGGAGTCGACGAGGACGAGGACATCCCCCTTTTCCACCTTCATGATGCCCGCGGCGCAGGCAGCAACGCGCATCTCCCCGCTCGGAAGGCGGATATACAGCTCCCCGGGGACGACGGCGCAGATGGTATCGCTGTGGCCCGATAAGACGCCGTACCGCCCGTCCACCGTGGGGATGATGAGCGATTCGCACATCCCCTCGTAGAAGGGAGAAGTCGCCGTGAGCACATGGAGCGGGAACATCACTTGCCTCCCGTGCGGAGCTTTTCCGCCTTTTTATAGACGTCGTCCAGCGTGCCCACGTTAAAGAACGCCGCCTCGGGCAGGCCGTCCGCCTCGCCGTTCAAAATGGCGGCAAAGCCTTTGAGCGTCTCTTTGAGGGGCACATAGACGCCCGGGATGCCCGTGAACTTTTCGGCAACGTGCATGGGCTGAGACAAGAAGCGCTGCATCTTCCTCGCGCGCGCGACGGTGAGGCGGTCCTCCTCGCTCAGTTCCTCCATGCCGAGGATGGCGATGATGTCCTGCAATTCCTTGTACTTTTGCAGCGTCTCCTGCACGCGGCGGGCGATCGTATAGTGCTCTTTGCCGACGACGTCCTCTTCGAGGATGCGCGAAGTAGATTCCAACGGATCGACGGCGGGATAGATGCCCTGCTCGGCGATGCGGCGGCTCAAAACGGTGGTCGCATCGAGGTGGGAGAAGGTGGTGGCGGGCGCGGGGTCGGTGAGGTCGTCCGCAGGCACATACACCGCCTGCACGCTCGTGACGGAGCCGCTCCTCGTCGAGGTGATGCGCTCTTGCAGCGAACCCATCTCCTGCGCGAGGGTGGGCTGATAGCCGACGGCGGAGGGCATGCGCCCGAGGAGCGTCGAAACTTCGCTGCCCGCCTGCACAAAGCGGAAGATGTTGTCGATGAAGAGGAGCACGTCCTTATTCTCGCGGTCGCGGAAGTATTCCGCCATCGTGAGCCCCGTGAGCGCCGTGCGCATCCTCACGCCGGGCGCTTCGTTCATCTGCCCGAAGACGAGCGCCGTCTTATTGAGGACCCCGCTCTCCTTCATTTCCAGCCAGAGGTCGTTGCCCTCGCGGCTGCGCTCGCCGACGCCCGTGAAGATGGAATACCCGCCGTGCTCCGTCGCGATGTTGTGGATGAGCTCCTGGATGAGCACCGTCTTGCCGACGCCCGCACCGCCGAAGAGGCCGATCTTACCGCCCTTTGCGTAGGGTTCCAGAAGATCGACGACCTTGATGCCCGTTTCGAACAGCTCCACGGCGGGAGACTGCTCTTCGAAGGAGGGCGCGCTGCGGTGGATGGACCAACGCTCTTCCGTTTCAACAGGCTCGCCGCCGTCGATGGGCTCGCCGAGGACGTTGAACATCCTGCCGAGCGTCCCCTCGCCCACGGGCACTTCGATGGTACGGCCCTCGGCAATCACTTCCATGCCGCGGGCGAGCCCTTCGCTGCCGCCCAGCATGATGCAGCGGACGGCGTTCCCTTCGACGTGCCGCGCCGCCTCCATGACGAGCTGCCTTCCGCCCGCTCGGACGGTGAGCGCTTCGCGGATGCGCGGAAGTTTGCCCTGTTCGAATGCGACGTCGACGACGGAGCCCTCGACGCGCACGATGACGCCTTTTGTCATATGCTGTCTCCCTTCTGCGCCGCGGCGCCCGCAGAGACCTCGGTGATCTCCTGCGTGATCGCCCCCTGGCGCACATGATTAAAACGGACGCGCAGCGTATCCAGGATCTCCTGCGCGTTGCGGTTTGCCGAATCCATCGCCGTCATGCGCGCGTTCTGTTCGCAGCAGAAGCTGTCGAGCAGCGCGCTGTAAATAAAGCCCGACAAATAGCTCGGGATGATACTGTCGAGCACGGTGCGGAGATCGGGCTGGAACTCAAACTCCGTCTTTTCGGCGGGACGGTCGGAAGAGAACTGCGAGCGGTGAAAGGGAAGCAGCCGCGTGACGCGCACTTCCGCTTCCATGCCGTTCTTCATGTCGGTATAGACGACGAAGATCTTTTTCAGCCGCCCCTCGTCGAACCCTTCGAGGAGCACGGTGGAAATTTCCCGCGCGCGCGGCATGGTAGGGTTCTGCGCCGTATATAAAAAGCTCCTGCGGATGGGGATGCCGTGCCGCATACAGTACTGCCGTCCGTACTCCCCCACGACGAAGAGTTCGGTATTGCCGTGGTATTCGTCCAAAAGTTCTTTGGCGGCCTTGATGACGTTCTGATTGTACGCCCCCGCAAGGCCCTTATCCGCCGTGATGACGAGGCACCCCACCGTCCCTTCGGGGAGCTTCCCTTCGAGGGGATAGAAGTAGCGGTCCTCCACTTTGGCGTCCGTACGGAAGATGCGCTTGATCTCCGCCTGCACGGCGTTGAAGAAGGGGCGGGTGCGGTCGAGCTCCTCCTTCGCCTTGCGCATCTTGGCGGAAGCGATGAGATACATCGCCTGCGTGATCTTCTGCGTGTCGCGCACGCTGTCCATGCGCGACCTGATCTCTTTGAGCCCCGCCATTTACCCCTCCCTGCGCGCCTTCCTGTCGGAAAGGAACTGATCGGAGAGCGCTTCGATGCGCGCCTTGTCTTCGGGGGAAAGCTTGCCTTCCTGGCGGATGTGCTCTGCGATCTCGGGCGCGGCGTGTTCGAGATAGGTCAAAAGTTCTTCGGTAAAGGCGGGGATCTCATCGGGCTCGACGTCCTGCATCACACGGCGGAGCGCCGCGATGAGCGTGAACACCTGCCTGTGACGGGGAATGGGGCAGCCCTGCTTCTGCCGAAGGAGCAGCATGAGCCCGTGACCGTACCGAAGCTGCAAACGGGTGGCTTCGTCGAGGTCGCTCGAAAACTGCGTGAACACTTCGATCTCGCGGTATTGGGCAAGATCGAGGCGCAGCGTGCCCGAAGCGCGCTTCATCGCCTCGGTCTGCGCGTCGCCGCCCACGCGCGAGACGGAGAGCCCCACGTTGACGGCGGGCCGCTGCCCCGCAAAGAAGAGCGAACTTTCGAGGAAGATCTGCCCGTCCGTGATGGAGATGATGTTGGTGGGGATATACGCCGAGACGTCGCCGCCCTGCGTCTCCACGATGGGAAGCGCCGTCATGGACCCGCCGCCGCGCGCCTCGGAAAGGTGCGCCGCCCGCTCCAAAAGGCGGGAATGCAGGTAAAAGACGTCGCCGGGGTACGCCTCTCTGCCCGGGGAACGCCCCAAAAGCAGGCTCAAAGCGCGGTATGCGACGGCGTGCTTAGAAAGGTCGTCATAGACAATGAGCACGTCCCTTCCGCGCTCCATGAAGTACTCGCCGAGCGCGCAGCCCGCGTACGGGGCGATGTATTGCAGCGACGCCGACTCCCCCGCCGAAGCGTTGACGACGACGGTATGATCGAGCGCGCCGTGCGAGCGGAGCGTTTCCACGAGGCGGGCGACCGAGCTCGCCTTCTGCCCGATCGCGACATAGATGCAGACGACGTTCTTATCTTTTTGGTTCAAAATGGCATCGAGGGCGATGGCGGTCTTGCCCGTGCCCCTGTCGCCGATGATGAGTTCGCGCTGCCCCCTGCCGATGGGGAACATGCTGTCGATGGCGAGGATGCCCGTTTCCAAAGGCTTATTGACGGGCTGGCGATCGATAATGCCGGGCGCGGGCGCTTCGACGGGGCGGTAGCCTTCCGCCATGATCTCGCCCATGCCGTCGACGGGGTCGCCGAGCGCCCCCACGACGCGCCCCAAAAAGCGCTCGCCGACGGGCATGCCCGCGCGGCGCTTGGTACGGCGGACGGCGCTCCCCTCCGAAACGGCGCTCTCGTCGCCGAAGAGGATGCAGCCCACGCTCTCGCGCTTCAAGTTGAGCACCATGCCGCGGATGCCCGCGGAAAAGAGCAAAATTTCGCCGTATTCGGCGTGTTCGAGCCCGCTCACTTCGGCGATGCCGTCGCCCACCGAGATCACGGTGCCGATCTCTTCGGCGATCGCCTTGGGCGTCCACTCGTCGAGGCGGGTGCGAAGGAGGGGGATGATGTCCCCGCTCTCGCCGATCGCCTGCATGAGGGCGTCTTTGAGCTGGCGGAACCTGCCGCTCAGGCTCCAATCGAAGACCTCTGCCCCCACTTCGAGGCGGAAGCCGCCCGGATACGCCTTGCTCTCGCGGTATTCGAGCGTGAACTCTTCGTGATAGCGCTCCTTCAAAAAGGCCAAAAAGCGCTCCTCCTGCTCCTTTGTGGGCGGGAGGGCGGCATAGAGATAGGCGGTGCGGCTCATGCGCGGGGCTCCTCATGCTTGTCGTCGGCGGCGTCGAGGAACCGATCGTACGCTTCCTGCGCCGTCTCTTTCAAGACGAGCTTTTCCGTCGCATCCGAAACGAGCGCGGAAATTTCCCGCCGTGCCGCGCGCAGGGCGTGCCGTTTTTCTTCGGCTGCCTTCTTGCGCGCCTCCGCAAGGATGGCGTCCGCCTCCTCTTCGGCGGCGCTCTTCCTCATCTGTTCGTAATGGTCGAGCTCCTTCTTTGCCGCCGCGCGCTTTTCTTCGATCTCGCGGTCGCACGAAGAGAGCTTTTCTTCGTACTCCGCGCGCGCCGCGTCCGCCTTTTTAGACGTTTCCTCGGCGTCTTTGTCCATCTTCTCGTAGTGCTCCCTGCGCTTTTGCATAAAGGCTTTGACGGGCTTATACAAAAGAAGATACAGCCCCGCAAAGAGGATGACGAAATTGAGAAGGTGCAATAAGATCTGCTGCCAATCGATGTTGAGCGGCACTGCCGCGATGTTATACAGCATAACTGCCCTCCCGTTACAGGACGAAGATGATGAGGATGGCGACGATGAGGGCGTAGATGATCGCCGTCTCGATGAAGACGAGGCCGAGCATCAGAGAAGAACGGATCTTGCCCTCCGCTTCGGGCTGGCGCGCCGTTGCTTCGCTCGTCTTGGCGACGGCGATGCCCATGCCGACGGCGCCCGCCGCAGCCGCAAGCCCGACCGCGATGCCCGCGCCGATCGCTTTGGCGCCGATGGAACTATCCTCCGCTTCTTCCGCCCCCTCTTCGGCGGGCTGCGTTTCATCGACAGTCTCCCCTGCCGCTTCCTCGGCGGACACGACGAGAACGGGGTCCGTGAACGCGGGCTCGTTCGCGTTCATCGCAAAGCCCGTGATAAGGAGCGCCGCGGAAAGGAGCGCAAAGACGATGCAGACTGCAAAGACGATCTTTTTCATAGAAGTGAGCTGTTTCATTTGGATGTGACCTCCGAAGGGACTTTCTTTTGTTTTTTGGTCTTGGGTTTGAGGACGGGCGGCTCGCTCACTTCGCCGTAGAAGAGCGCCGTGAGCATGGTGAGCACATATGTCTGGATGAGGGCGTGCAGGATGGTGAAGAGCACGCCCACGACGACGGGCAGCACGAAGGAGAGCGCGAGATAGGAATAGACGAGCTCGGTGACGAGCAGCCCCGACAAAAGCGCGCCGAAGAGGCGGAAGCTCATGGAGATGGGCAGGGAAAATTCTTTCAGCGTCCGCCCCACGCCGCGGAATCCGTTGGAAAGGATACCGCCCGAGAGGATGACGAGATAGGAAAGACACCCCATCATGATCGCGCCGTTGATGTCGGAAAGGGGCGCGGGCAGAGAAACGGAAGCCCCCGCCGCCGTCATCCACGGGATGCCGACGAGCTCAAACAGGGTGCCGATGCTGATATACGCCCCCGCCGCAAAGAGGTATGCCCCCAAAAAGTTGTTGCGGTGCGGGCTGTTGGTCTTTGCAAGGTTTTCGAACATCCCCACCGCCTGCTCCAAAAGCAGCTGGAACTTACCCGGGATGTAAGAGAACTTCGGGATGACGAAGATGCGCACGGTGACCGCAAACACAAGCAGGATACCCGTGACGACGAACGCCGAGAGGACGGCGGGATTGACGGCAAGCCCGAAAAAGCTTATCTTATCGCCCTCGTGCAGCACGGCGTCCTGCATCGTCTCGTTGACGGAGCCCGCCTTTTCGTAGAGCCCGTCCGTGAGGACGATGCCCACAACGAGCGCCGCAATGACGGCGGCAACGACAATGAGAAAGACCGCTGTCTTTTTTTTGCTCATAGTTCCTCCTTCCGCGGAACGCGCCAAAGGGCGCAGTCCCCGAAAATCGCCCTCTATTATAGCGCGGAGGGGGTACGCTGTCAAACGCATTGCGAAAGGAAACGCTTCCCGCGCCATCGTTTTTTGTGATATTTCTGTTAAAATTCCCTTATATGCGCGAAAGCGCGGCGAATTATCCCCCGCCCGTCGGCAGAAAAAAGACCGCCCGGTTGAAGTGAACCCCAAAGTTTGGACAAAAAAGAATTAGATTGTTTGGAAATGAGTTCGGTACCCAACCGGGCTCATTCCTTTTAATTTGAGAGAGATTCTCTCATTGTTCCAGTAGTGAATGTACTCTTTCAGACTATGGACGAATTTGTCCACAGTCTCAAACTTTTCGCCGTAAAACATCTCCACCTTTAATCGTCCGAAAAAGTTCTCCATCACGCTGTTGTCCAAGCAGTTGCCTTTTCGTGACATGCTTTGCAAAATATTATGCTTTTTCAGTTGTCTTTGGAACTCTCGCATTTGGTATTGCCAGCCTTGGTCGGAATGCAAGATCGGTTTTGCGCCTTGCGGCAGTTTATCAAACAGTCCTTGCAGCATTTCTCGCGTTTGCCAAAAATCAGGGCTTTTCGAAATAGAATAGCTTATTACTTCATTGTTGTGCAGGTCTATGATCGGAGACAGATATACCTTGTCTCCGCATACGGCAAACTCCGTCACGTCGGTTGCCAACTTCTCAAATGGTCTATTGGCTGAAAAGTTACGGCTTAGTATATTTGGTGCGATCCTGCCGACTTCTCCCTTGTACGATTTATACTTGCTTTTGCGCCATTTCCCATGTAATCCCATGCTTCGCATGAGCTTATGCACCGTTTTATGGTTGAGTTTTATGCCCTTTCCCCGCAATATAAGCAAGATCCGTCGGTAACCGTATCTTTGTTTGTTCTCGTTAAAGATCCTTTCTATCTCTTGTTTGATCAGAGAATACTTATCTTCAGATCGCTTCTTTATGTGATAGTAGTAGGTGCTTCGCGCCAATTGAGACAACGCAAGTAACGCCTTCAGCGGAAATCTCTGCCTTAACTCAGATACTATTTCGGCTTTCTGCCGTTCCGTTCCTCCTCCGCTCGAATTAAGGCATCGAGTTTTTTTAAGTATTCAAGCTCCATTTCCAAATACTCGTTGCGTTCTCGCAGACGCTGTACTTCATCAAGAAGATCGCTTTCCGCTTCGGGCGATAAAGGCTTTTTCCTCGGCTTGCCTTTTGCGCCTCGTCCTCGACGTTCTTCCACTAGTCCTGCCGCTCCTTCTTCTAAGTATATGCGCTCCCATTTGATTGCGAGATTTTTGCCTTGACACACATTATTCCCAAGTTTGTGTTTCCGGGCTGTTTCCCTATATCCTAAATGGTTTTCGTGCATATCCATTATAACAGATATTTTGAACTCTGCGCTATACTTTTTTTGCTTGTTTCCTTTTCTTGCCATAAAAATATGCACCTCCAAAAGTCTGTCCAACTTTTGGGGTGCATATCATCCCCCCGGCTCTTTTCTTTTGCACCGAAATAAAAGGCGTAACGCCCCGCGCCTATCTCTCGGCAAGCACCCGCCGCACAAAGGAGAGCGACATGCCCTCGACGCGGTGCATGCCCGCCTCTGAAAAGCCGTGCCCTTCGCCCGCGAACACTTCGAGCTCGGCGCGCCCATACTTCTCCGCCGCCTTTTCGCTGTACGAGAGGGCAACGATCTTATCTTCATCGCCGTGCAGAATGAGCACGGGGCCTTTGTAAGAATACCACAGGGGCGAAAGCGCGCACGCCTCTTGAAAATACCCCTTCCCTAGCGTCATGCCCCACAGTTCGAGCGTTTCGGGGATCTCCTGCCCGCAGAAGCGCCGCCGCCAGTCGTCGGGGATGCAGAAGGCGGGATAGAGCAGCATGAGCCCCGCGATCTCCTCCCCATGCTGTTCCGCCACGAGTGCCGACACAAAGCCCCCTTGGCTGCCGCCGAAGAGGAAGAGCGCTTCCGCCCCCGCCATCTTCTGCGCCTCGCCCATGACGGCGACGAGGTCTTCCTGCTCCGTCGAGAGCGTCATGTCCGTCGTCAGAAAGCCGCTTTCATCGCGCGTGCTGCCGCCCGAGAAGGTGAAAATGACCGCCCCGATACCGTTTTTTGCGAGAAATTCGGCAAAGGGCGCAAAATCGCGCGCCTCGCCGTTGTAGCCGTGCGCGAACACGACCACGGGGAACCGTCCGCATGCGGGGAAATATTTGACGCCCGAAGTCGTCCTCCCGTCATGCGCCACTGTAAAATCCTGCGTCGTCATATGGTTAACGATAACCTCCTTGCAACCGTAGGCTTGGAAAGCAGGCGCGGACGAGACGAGGAGCCCGCGCAAACGGCAAGGGAGCTTACTAAGACGTAAGTGACCGCCGCCGTGCGTAAGGGCGACAAAGTATTCGGCCGATGAATGCTTTTCAAAGCTTTCTTCTGTCGGGTAAATATTCCAGCCCAACCCCATACGCCTCTTCGTAACACCTCTTCCACGCTGCTTCCGCGCCCGCTTTCAACGCCTTCATCTTCTCCTTGCGAGAGAGCGCTTCATCGGCATAGAGGCGGGCAGGATGTGGATGACGAGCCGCCGCATATGCCCGAACTTATCCTTTTTGAAGGTAAAAAAGACGGGCAGCACGGGAACATTGCTCTTGACGGCGTAGTAAAAGGCGCCCTCCTTCATGGGGCGGGGCTTTTGATAGTTGACCCACATCGCCTGCTCCGCATAGAAATTGACGATCTTGCCCGCTTTTAAGAGGCGGTCCACTTCGCGGTTGAAATTGCGCATGGCGGCAAGGTTATTGCTCAAAGGCAGCATGCCGCCGCGGCGGATGAACGCGCCGCCGAGCCCCTTCTTGTTGTTTTCGGGGCCCATCGTGTGGAAGGAACGGAAATACCCCACCGCCTGCCGCACGAAGAGGGTATCGAGAAAGGCGATGTGATTGGAGACGCACACCGCGCCGCTTTTTTCGAGCGCTTTCAAATTTTCTTTGCCCACCACCTTGCAACCGTAGGCGACCTTCAAGAGAAGGGGCGCGAGCGCCGCCATCCCGAAGCGCAGCAAACAGGTGCCGATGCGGCGGTCCTTGCCCGTGTAGTTGAAATTCTCATCGGGGTCTTCCCAATTGCTGCCGAAGGGGATATAATCGAAATCGAAGCGGCGGTAGCCCTCGAGCGTCCGCTGGATGCCCTCCCGCTTTTCAAGCTTGCTGCGTTTTGCCTTCATACCCTTCCCCGAACGAGCGGGCATTGCCCGCGTTTTCTTCCATTATATCCCAAGCGGCGCGCAAAGTCAATCGGACGGGGAAATTTGTCATAAAAATATATGACTTTTTTCCGCTCTTTCAAAGGGGTGCGGCGGGCGCTTGCCTTTTGGGGAAAAGTGGAGTATAATTGCGGTATGAGCGATCTTCACACCCATTCCGCCTTTTCGGCAGACGGCGTCTCTCCCCTCGAAGAGATGGCAGCCCGTGCGCACGAAAAGGGCCTCAAATACTTCGGCGTTTCCGAACACTTCGACTTTGACTATGCCGCCTGCGGCATTTGGATTGACGGCGGCCCCATGCCCCTCACCGACGAAGAGGGCTATTTTTCCGCCGCCCGCGCCCTGCAAAAGGAGTACGAAAGCAAAGAGATGCGCCTTCTTGCGGGCGGGGAATACGGCTTCTGCCCCGACAAAAGCTGCTGCGAGCGCTATCTTGCCCTCACGGAGCGCAAAAAGCCCGACTTTATCATCAACAGCGTGCACACGATAGACGGCGCGGACTGCTATTTCCCCGAATACTTCGAGAATAAGAGCCGCGAACAGGCATACGGACAATATCTGGAACGCGTCCGCGAGAGCCTCGACGCGCCCTATCCTTACGACATCGTGGCGCACATCGGCTATGTGGGGAGAAAGGCGCCCTATCCCGATCGGATGCTGCGCTACGACGACTTCCCCGCCCTCTTCGACGACATCCTGAAAACCATCGTCGAAAAGGGGAAGATTTTAGAAGTCAATTCCTCGACGCGGGGCATCGGCGCGCCCTTTTTGCCCGACACGGGCGTGCTCGCCCGCTACTTCGAGCTGGGCGGAAGGCGCCTTTCCTTCGGTTCGGACGCGCACGATATAAGCCGCATCGCCGAAGGACGGGAAACAGCCGTCGCCGCGCTCAAAGCGCTGGGCTTTGCCGCCCTCACCATCCCCGACTGCGGGGAATATAAGGAACTTTTATTATAAGAAGCGCCGCGCCCGCCCCTTGCAAGGGGCGGG
>DXAJ01000034.1 GCA_019117085.1 Candidatus Gallimonas gallistercoris | reverse complement strand
AAAGAGCACCGTCTTTTTCTTCTCTTTCAGCTCCTGCAAGACAGAAAAGAACACGCTTTTGAAGGGGAGGTCCATGTATGTTGTCGGCTCGTCGAGAAGGACGAGCGGCGTATCCTGCACGAGCAGCATGGCGAGAAACACTTTCTGCTTTTCTCCGCCCGAAAGGGTAGAAACGCGCCGCGTTGCAAGCTCCCCGATGCCGAGCTTTTGCATGGCGGCATGCACTTCTTCGCGTTCCTCGGCGCTCAGCCGCGCCGAGTAGGGGCTCCTTCCGAACCCGACGACTTCCTCTGCGGGAAGGTCGGGCGAAGGCAGCATCTGCGGCAAAATGCTTAAAAGTTTCGCCTTCTCGCGCGCAGGGAGCACCTTGAGTTCCTTTCCGTCCAATTTCACGCTGCCTTCGAAGGGGAGCGCCCCCGCGATGCAGTGCAGGAGGGTAGATTTCCCCGAACCGTTGCGCCCCAAAAGCGCAGTCACGCCCTCGGGAAGGCAAAAACGAATATCGCGGAGCACCTGTTTTTTGCCGTAAGAGGCGGAGAGGCGCGCTTCAAACATGGCGTTTCCTCCTCAACACGAGCGCTAAGAAGAAGGGGACGCCGAGAAGCGCCGTAAACACGCCCACGGGGATCTCGGTCGGGGCAAAGAGGGTGCGGGCGAGAAGGTCCGCAAGCAGCAAAAGCGCCGCGCCCAGCATGGGGGAAAGGCAGAGCTCTCCCCGCATATTTCCCTTCACGAGGGCGCGCGCCGTGTGCGGCACGATGAGCCCGACGAACCCGATGAGCCCCGTAAAGGAGACGGCGGCTGCCGCCGAAGCCGCCGCCGCGATAAGGCTCATGAGCCGCACCCGCTTGACGGGAACGCCCAAAGAGCCCGCGAGCGTATCCCCGAGGCAGAAGAGCGCGAGTTTTTTCGAAAGCAGCTGGCTTGCAACAAGGCAGGCAAGGATGAGGACGGCGGGGAAGAGAAGGTCTTCCGTCTTCACGCCGTGCAGCCCGCCCACCGAAAAATCGATGTAAGAGGAGAGCGCGTCGGGGTCGACGACGGAAAGGAAGGAGATGCCCGCCTGAAAGAGGGCGGAAAGCGCGACGCCCGCAAGCACGATGACGGCGCGGCTCATCCCCGCCGAGCGCGCCACGCCCAAAATCAAGAAGGTCGCAAGGAGCGCTCCCAAAAACGCCGCCAAAGGGAGAAAGGCATAGGCAAGGGGAAAGCATACAAGCAGCAGAAGGACCGCAAACCCCGCCCCCGCGTTGATGCCCAGAATGTTCGGCGAAGCGAGGGGGTTGTCCGTCACCCGCTGTAAAAGCGTCCCCGCCTGCGAAAAGGCGACGCCCGCGAGGATGGCTCCCAGAACGCGCGGCAGGCGGGAAGAATAGAAGATGGCGGTGTATGTCTCATAGCCTTCTTTTTGCAGCATCCCGCCCCAAAATTCGGCGGAAGAGAGGGGAACGCTCCCCAGCCGCAGCGCCAAAAAAGCGGAGGCAAGCAGCAGCGCCCCCGCTGCAAAAAAGACGATGAAGTTGCGCGTTTTTGCGTTCATCCGATGGTGTGTAACAGACGGGCGAGCGTCTCGTACGCCTCCGCCCACCTCCCGTTGGGCTTGAAGTGGAAGAGCTCCTTTTCAAGAAAGGCGTAATTTCCTTGTCTGACGGCAGAAAGCTGCTGCCACGCGCTCTCTTTCAGCATTTCCTTCACAAAGCTCTGCGAAGCTTCCTCGTCGCCCATCGCCGTGAAGAAGATATAGTCGGGGTCTTCTTGCAGGATATATTCGATGCTCAGCGTATCCGAAAGAACGGCGCCCGCAAGCAGTGAATCGTCGGCGATGTTATGCGTTCCGAGTTCTTTCAGCATTTCGGCGGCGAAGTGATCTTCCGAGGTCTTCGCCTTCACCGAGCGTGCCGAAGAGCCCGCGCGGACAAAGAGGATATCGACGTCTTCAAAGCTGTTTTCGGCAAGGATGGTATCGATTTTCTGCTTTTGCGCCGCGCCGTACTGTTCAAACGCCGTCTCATCGCCCGTGATATCGGTGCAAATCTTCAGAACGTCCAAAAAGTCGGAAAAACTCTCGACGATGAACTGCGCCGCGGGGATATTGAGCTCCGTGAGCGTTTCCGCCGTCTCCGCCTGCGCCGCGATATCGCCCGAGCAGATCACAAAGTCGGGCTCTTCGATAAGCAGCCGTTCGAGGTCGATCTTTTTCCCCGCGCCGTCGTCGACGAGAGGGGTGCCTTCGGGGACGAACCCGCGCTCTACGCTCTCGCCCACCGTCACGGCGACCGTGCCCCCCGCAAGCTGCCAAAGCTCTGCAAACGACGAAAAGAGCACGGCGACGCGCTCGGGCTTTTCTTGAAGGACGATGGTCTCCCCCGCGCTGTCCTTAAAGGAGGCATAAGCGGCGGGCGGATCGGGCAGCACGTAGATGGGGTCGTTCCAATTTTTCGTACAGCCCGAAAGGAGGGCGGGGAACATCAGCGCCGCCGCCCCCAAGGCAAGGGCAATGCGCCGCTTAAAGAGCAAGGATCTCCTCCTTTTTGGCAAGCAGTTCGTCCGAAAGCAGCATTCTTTCCGTCTTTTCAAACCCGACGCGGGCAATGACGTCCGCAAAGCGTTCGCCCTTATTGCCGTATGCCTTGAAGAAGAGGATGGCTTTTTCCACCGTCTTTACAACTTCCTCTTCCGAATGCAGGAGCACGCTTAAAGATTTCCCCTGCGCCACGCGCTTGCCCCATCTGCCGCCGATGTAAATTTTGTAGCCGTCCACGCAGTCGATGGCATGGAAGGGGCACACTTTCACGCAGCGGCCGCAGTTATTGCACGTCTTGTCGTCGCGGACGAACTTCTTATCCGTAAGGCTCGCCGAATGGATGGGGCATTCCTTGACGCACGCATTGCATCCGCGGCACAGCTCGGGCATGGGCACGGGCATTCTTTGTCCGACGATGCCGATGTCGTTGAGGTCGGGCTTCACGCAGTTGTTGGGGCAGCCGCCCACCGCGATCTTGAACTTGTGGGGGAGGGCAACGCTGCGGTACCCTTCATAAAAGAGGGTGTGCAGCTTTTTCGAAAGGGCGAAGGTATCGATGAGCCCGTATTGGCAGGTCGTGCCCTTGCACGAGACGACGGGTCTCACCTTTGCGCCCGTGCCGCCCGTCTCATGCCCGCGCTCTTTCAAAAAGGCGATGAGCGCTTCCGCATTCGCATAGGGGACGCGCTGGATCTCGCAGGTGAGGCGCACGGTCATGGCGATCTCTCCGTCGCCGAATTTTTGTGCCGCCTCCGAAATGGCGTTCATCTCCTCCGAGGTGATCTTCCCGTTCGCCGTGATGACGCGGACGTTGAAGCAGTCCGCCGTCGTCTTGTCGCGCAAAAAACCGAGCCCTTTGAGGCGGGTCACTTCCGCTTGGGGCACGGTGCACTTGGGGTACTTCGCGGGGTCGTAGTTCATAAAATTCCTCCTATTCTCTTCGGTCTTATATATAGTTTAACGTATTTGCGGCAAAATGTCAATGGGGGAGGGGAGATGCGCCCGTTTTCCGCCCAAAACTCTGCCGCAAAACGCCGTTTTGCCCAAAACAGCCCGCCCCAAACGCCCTGTTTCGAAATTTGTCGAAATAAAATGCCGCCGAGGGGTTGACAAAATTCGAAATGTGTGCTATCCTTGTTTCGAAAAATATCGAAAGAAGTACAAAAAAAGGGGGGGGTAGATGAAGAAGAGCGTATGGGAGGCGTTATCGGACAGCACGCGGCGGGAGATCTTAAAACTTTTGAGATCGCGTCCGCACACGGCGGGAGAGATCTGCGACCAGTTCTCGCTCTCGCCTGCGACCGTCTCGCATCACATCTCCGTCCTCAAAGAGAGCGGGCTCATCACGGGCGAGCGCCGCGCCCAGACCATCGTCTATCATCTCAACACGACGGTCGTGCAGGAGATGATGCGCGCCCTTACGGGGCTCCTGGACTGATCGCTCCACGCCTTAGCGGGTTTTCATATTTCCGTCCCGCCCCGCGCGGAACAAAAACGAAAAAGAACAAGGAGGAACTTGATGCAGCATTTCAAGACCGCCATCCTCTATACCGTACTCTCTCTTTTGAGCCTCTTGGCGTTTACGGTCGGGATCCTCTTTCTTCCCGAAGAGGTCGCCGTCCACTTCAACTACGAGGGCGTGTGCGACCGCATGGGCTCCCCGTGGGTGTATATCTCGCTTCCCGCCGCCGCAGCGCTCGTTTCGGGCGGGTTGTTTGCCGCCGCTTTGAAGGAGAATAAAAACGCCCGCATCCTCAATATCTGCCTCGTTGTGGTGGGAGCGGTCTTGACCGTCCTCGGCTGGGTGCTCTTCGCGCTCGGGGCGCAGGGAACGCAGCTCGGCGAAAAGCTGAACTTTCCCTTTGCCGCCGCCATCCTGCTGCCCCTTGCCATCCTCATCATGGTGATGGGCAACTATATGCCCGTTGCGGGGCGCAACAAGTGGTTTGGCCTCCGCACGAAGGAGACGCTTGCAAGCGACTATGTCTGGGAGAAAGCCAACCGCTTTTCGGGCGTGCTCCTGTTCGCGGCAGGGGCGCTGAGCGCCGTCGCCTCCATCCTCTTTTCCGTCCTCGGGCTCGACTTTGTCGCGCTCATCGTGACGGCCGCGCTCATCCTCATCGTCACCGTCATCTCGCTCATCCATGCGTATCGTATCGCAAAGCGCATGCCCGAAGATGCGGACAATACACAAGAAACTAAGTAAGGAGTCAATATGGAAGAAAATGCCATCGTGCGGGCGGAAGGGCTCAGAAAGACCTTCACGCTCTCGCAGAAACAGCAGAAGCTCGAAAAGACCGCCGAAAAGCGCAAAGTCGCCGTCGACGGGCTCTCCTTCTCCGCCTACCGCGGCGAGATCTACGGGCTTCTTGGTCCCAACGGCGCGGGCAAGACGACGACGCTCCGCATCCTCTCCACGCTCATCCGCCCCGATGAAGGCGACGCCTTCGTGGGCGGCTGCTCCGTCCTTCGCGAAGGGGAGAAGGTGCGCGATAAGATCGGCTTCATGACCAGCGAATTAAAGCTCGAGGGCTTCTTTACCCCGAGCTATCTCTTTGACTTTTTCGGCGCGATGCACGGCGTCGGAAAAGATGCGCTCGCCGCCAGGAAGCAGGAACTTTTCTCGCGCTTCGGCATCGACCGCTTCGCCGAAGTCAAAGTGAGCGATCTTTCGACGGGCATGCTGCAAAAGGTCTCGCTCGTCGTCGCCATCGTCCACGATCCCGAAGTCGTCATCTTCGACGAGCCGACGAACGGCCTCGACGTGCTCACGGCAAAGGTCGTCACCGACTTTTTGATCGAGCTCAAAAACATGGGGAAGAGCATCCTTCTCTCCACGCACATCTTCTCCCTCGTCGAAAAACTGTGCGACAGGGTGGGCGTCATCATCGACGGCAGGATGGCTGCCGAAGGAACGCTCGAAAAACTTTGCGGCGGATGCAGCCTCGAAGATAAGTTCTTTGAAATTTACCGCAGCATCAAGGGGGAAATCGTATGAAACTCAAAGCGCTCATCCAAAAGGAATTTCAGCGGTTCTTCCGCGATCCCAAACTCATTGCAACGCTCATTCTCCCGGGCGTCCTCATCTACTTCATCTATTCGCTCCTCGGCAGCGGCATCTGGGGCGGCGAGAAGAACTATTCCTACGACGTCCTCGTCTACGGCTCTTCGCCGAAAGTCGAGGCGCTCTTCGAAGGTTCCTTCGGGGAAAGCCTCACCCTCACCCGCACCGAGGATAAGGAGAATGCGAAGGCGCAAGTCAAGGCGGGCAGCGCAACGGCGCTTATCATCTTTTCCGAAGACTTCGACAACGCCGTCTCTGAGTACGACCCCTTGAGCGGGGAGAAGGCGCCCGAGATTGAGATCTTCTACCGCTCGGCGGACGATGCGAGCGCCGCGTTCTACACGGCGGCGACGTCGCTCCTTTCCGCGTACGAGGGGGAGATCTCCAACGCCTTCGACGTCAACCTCGGCGGCGAGCAGTACGACTTCTCGTCGACGTCCGAGGTCGTGATGAGCATCTTAGGGGGGCTGCTTCCCTTCCTCGTCGTCACCCTCATCTTCTCGAGCTGCATGAGCATCACGCTCGAATCGGTGGCGGGGGAGAAGGAGCGGGGGACGCTCGCGACCATCCTCGTCACGTCCGTCAGGCGCACGGATATCGCCCTCGGCAAGGTGCTGCCGCTCTCGTGCATCGCGGCGCTCGGCGCGCTCTCGAGCTTTTTGGGTATTGCCCTCAGTATGCCAAAACTCATGGGGCTCGAGCTCGGCGGCATGTTCGTGGAGTACGCCTTCGGCGATTACATCCTGCTGCTTGCGCTCATCGTCTCCATCGTGCCGCTCATCGTCTCGGCAATGACTGCCATCTCGACGTACGCCAAGTCGGTGAAGGAGGCGTCCTCCTACACGGGCGTCATCATGATCGTCGTCATGGTGCTCTCGCTCGTCTCGGCGTTCCTCTCGGGCATCGGCGATTGGGTCGCCGTCATCCCCGTCCTCGGTACGGTGGTCGCCATCCAGAGGGTGCTGGAAGGCGGAGCCGCGCTTCTTATCGGGCTCATCGCCATCGGCATCAACCTTGTCTTCACGGCGCTCTTTGTCCTGTTGGTGGCAAAGATGCTGGGCAGCGAGCGCATCATGTTCGGCAAGTGAGTTTGGGCAATATTCATCGGCTGAATACTTTGTCGCCTTTGCGCGCTCCTTCGTCGGAATGTGGCGCATTTGGCGGGTGTCTGCCCCTCGGGCAAACACCGCGCTTACAACGCCAATTCCTCCTCTTTCCAAAAAATCTTTGCCAAAGCAAATCTTTTTTGGAATGGTGTTGGTCTCCCTTCGTCGCTTGCGCAGGCTCCTCGTCTCAGCCGCGACTCTTGCCCAAACGATGAACTGATCGTCAAGCGCGAAGTATCTGCGGCGCAATACGGTGTCGCGCTTGCGTTTTGCCTTGGTCATTTACGTCATAGTAAACTCCCTGCGGCAAATCCGCGCGCTCCTTCGTCGGAATGTGGCGCATCTGGCGGGTGTTTGCCCGAGGGGCAGACACCGCGCTTACAACGCCAATTCCTCCTCTTTCCAAAAAATCTTTGCCTAAGCAAATCTTTTTTGGAAGGGGGAAGGGTGTTGGGCTCCCTTCGTCGCTTACGCAGGCGAAAGGGCTCCCGCAAAAGTCGCGTTGGCGAGTTTTGCGGGATAAAAAAATGCAGGGGCTTGCCGTTCCGGCAAGCCCCTGCATTTCATATTCAGAGAATCAATATTTATTCGGCTCAATACATCCCGTCCATGCCGCCGCCTGCGGGTGCGGGCGCTGCGGGAGGGGTGGGGATATCGGTGACGATGGACTCCGTCGTCAGAAGCGTCGAAGCGACGGAAGCCGCATTCTGGAGCACCGAGCGCGTGACCTTGGTGGGGTCGATGATGCCGCTCTCTTCCATATCGGTGTAGACGTTCTTCAAAGCGTCGAAGCCGAAGTTTGCGTCGCCTTTCGAGAGGATCTTCTCGACAATGACCGAACCGTCCAGCCCTGCGTTCGCCGCGATCTGACGGACGGGCTCCTCGCACGCTTTGAGGATGATGGAAGCACCCGTCTTTTCGTCGCCATCGAGCGTTGCGACGAGTTCCTTGATGACGGGCACGCACGAAAGGAGCGCGCTGCCGCCGCCGGGCACGAAGCCTTCCTCGACCGCTGCTCTCGTTGCCGCGAGGGCGTCGTCGATGCGCAGCTTCTTCTCCTTCATCTCGACCTCGGTCGCCGCGCCGACGTTGATGACCGCCACGCCGCCCGCAAGCTTTGCAAGGCGTTCCTGCAGCTTTTCTCTGTCGTAGTCGGAAGTCGTCACCTCGATCTGTGCCTTGATGGACGCGACGCGCGCCTTGATATTTTCCTTGTCGCCCGCACCGTCGATGATGGTGGTGTTGTCCTTGTCGACCTTCACCTGGTTGGCTCTGCCGAGCATATCCGTCGTCACATCCTTGAACTCATAGCCAAGGTCGGACGAGATGACTGTGCCGCCCGTCAAAACCGCGATATCTTCAAGCATCGCCTTTCTCCTGTCGCCGAAGCCGGGCGCCTTGACGGCAACGCAGTTGAACACGCCCTTGAGCTTGTTGACGATGAGCGCAGCCAGCGCGTCGCCTTCGACGTCCTCTGCAATGATGAGGAGGCGTGCGCCCTGCTGAGCAAGGGGCTCGACGATGGGCAGGATCTCCTGCAAATTGCTGATCTTCTTGTCGGTGATGAGGATGTAGGGGTTATCGAGCACTGCTTCCATCTTCTCGGTGTTGGTCACCATGTAGGCGGAAGCATACCCTCTGTCGAACTGCATGCCCTCGACGGTGGTGAGCTCGGTCGAAGTGGTCTTGCCCTCTTCGACGGTGATGACGCCGTCCTTGCCGACGATCTCCATCGCATTCGCAATGAGTTCGCCGACCGTCTCGTCGCCCGCCGAAATGGAAGCGACCTGCGAAATGGCCTTCTTGCCTTCGACCTTCTTCGAGATGGATTGAAGCTGCTTGACGGCGGCATCCACTGCCTTCTCGATGCCCTTTCTCAAAATGATGGGGTTGGCGCCCGCCGCGAGGTTTTTAAGGCCCTCTCTGATGATGGCCTGCGCGAGGAGCACGGCGGTCGTCGTGCCGTCGCCCGCGACGTCGTTGGTCTTCGTCGAAACTTCTTTGACGATCTGCGCGCCCATGTTCTCGAAGGGATCGGGCAGTTCGATCTCCTTTGCGATGGTCACGCCGTCGTTGGTGATGATGGGCGCGCCGAACTTCTTGTCGAGCACCACGTTGCGGCCCTTGGGCCCTAAGGTGATCTTCACCGTATCTGCAAGCGTATTCACACCCTTTTCGAGGGCCTTTCTTGCGTCATCTCCGTATTTGATCTGCTTTGCCATAACACAAAACTCCTTATTAGATTTGTTTTAGAAAGATCAGTCCTCGACCACGGCGAGGATATCGCTCTGCTTGATGATGGTGAACTCCTTGCCGTCCACCTTAAAGTCCGTGCCTGCATACTTGGAGCAGAGCACCTTGTCGCCGACCTTCACCTGCATGGTGACTTCCTTGCCGTCGATGACCCCGCCGGGGCCGACTGCAACGACGACGCACGTCTGCGGTTTCTCCTGTGCGGATGCGGGGAGGATGAACCCGCTCTTCGTCTTCTCTTCGACGTTCGCCGCTTCGACGACGACCTTGTCGAACAATGGTTTGATGTTCATACTGACCTCCTTAAACGTTGAACGGACGCCAAAGGGCGCCGTATTTTGGCTCGATGCCTTTTTCCCTTCTATTATAAACGCCCGAAAAGTGCGCTCAAACGGGAAAGTGTCATTTTTTTGGCGAAATTTTCCTGTTTTTTTGCGCGCGCCCGCCGCGCAGGCATGAGCCGAGTTGACTTCTCCTTGAAAAATTGTTATAATCAAACTATAAGAGGGGCTTTTCTTTGCCCCGAGGGGGTATTCCGTGGATAAATGGGATGAACGTTTCATGGAACTGACGCGCCACGTCGGCGGCTGGGCGAGCTGTTTCCGCCGCAAGGTGGGGGCGGTCATCGTGCGCGATAAACGCGTCATGACGACGGGCTATAACGGCGCGCCGTCGGGCATTCCTTCCTGTATGGAGAAGGGCGAGTGCCTGCGTGAAAAGCTCAACATCGCGAGCGGAACGCGCGCGGAGCTGTGCTACGGTGTCCACGCCGAGCAGAACGCCATCATCCAGGCGGCGAAATACGGCATCAATATCACGGGGGCGACCCTCTACTGCACCCACCAGCCCTGCGTCATCTGCGCAAAGATGATCATCAACGCAGGGATCAAGCGCGTCGTCTACGACGAAGGCTATCCCGACGAGTTCTCCATGCGGCTCTTCCGCGAAGCGGGGACCGTCATCGAAAAATATTCCGATCTTTTAGATCGCAAGGAGAAATAACATGCATCCCATCGTCACCTTTGAAATGGAAGACGGCTCCGTCTTCCGCGCCGAACTTTATCCCGAGCTCGCGCCCAACACCGTCAACAACTTTTTGTCCCTCGTTCAAAAGGGCTTTTACGACGGCATCATCTTCCACCGCGTCATCGAAGGCTTCATGATCCAGGGAGGGGACCCCAAGGGCGTCGGCACGGGCGGCCCCGGCTACCACATCAAAGGGGAGTTCAAAAGCAACGGCGTTGAAAACCCCGTGAAGCACGAGCGCGGCGTCCTTTCCATGGCGCGTGCGCAGCACCCCGATTCCGCAGGCTCTCAGTTCTTCGTGATGCACGCGGCGGCGCCCTATCTCGACGGGCAGTACGCCGCCTTCGGCAAAGTCATCGAGGGGATGGAGGCGGTAGACGCCATCGCCACAACGCCGACAGACTTCCGCGATAAGCCTTTAAAAGAGCAGAAGATGAAGAAGGTCACGGCGGAGACCTTCGGCGAAAGCTATCCCGAACCCGAAAAAATCGTCTGAAATAGCACGATATCTTGATTATGCGTGACATAATCATGGTAAAACTTTTGTTTTTGGACTGTTAGGAGAGTATTATGTCAGACAAACTATTGTATGAAAACCCCTTGACGACCCGCTATGCGAGCCGCGAGATGCTCATCAACTTCGGCGACGAAAAGCGCTTCCGCCTGTGGAGGCAGCTTTGGGTCGCGCTTGCGGAGAGCGAGATGGAGCTCGGGCTTCCCATCACGCGGGAGCAGGTGGAAGAGCTCAGATCGCACATCGATGACATCGACTACGAGCGCGCCGAAGAGTACGAGCGGCAAAAGCGGCACGACGTCATGGCGCACGTCGCGGCATTCGGCGACGTCGCTCCCTCCGCAAAGGGCATCATCCACCTGGGCGCGACGAGCTGCTTCGTCGATTGCAACTCGGAGCTCATCATCATGCACGACGCGCTCGACATCATCGAACAAAAGCTCGTCAACGTCATGGATAAGCTCCGCTCCTTCGCGCTCAAATATAAGGATCTTCCGACGCTCGGCTTTACGCACTTGCAGCCCGCCCAGCTCACGACGGTGGGCAAGCGCGCAACGCTTTGGCTCCAAGACCTCATGCTCGACTATGAGAGCCTGCAAAATTTGAAGGAGCACTTCAAGCTCCGCGGCGTCAAGGGCACGACGGGCACCCAGGCTAGCTTTTTGGAACTTTTTGACGGCGACGAAGAGAAGGTCAAAGAGCTTGAAAAGCGCGTCGTTTCTAAGTTGGGCTATGAAAAGGTATACGGCGTGACAGGGCAGACGTATCCCCGCAAGTTCGATTACAACGTGCTTTGCGTGCTCTCTCAGATCGCACAGAGCGCCTACAAATTTTCCAACGACATCCGCCTTTTGCAGCACATGAAGGAGGTGGAGGAGCCCTTCGAAAAGTCGCAGGTCGGCTCTTCGGCGATGGCGTACAAGCGCAACCCGATGCGCTCGGAGCGCATGGGCTCGCTCTGCCGCTATCTTGTGTCCCTTCCCGTGAATTCGGCGGTGACGGCTTCCACGCAGTGGTTCGAGCGCACCCTCGACGACTCTGCAAACCGCCGCATCGTCAACGCGCAGGCGTTCCTCACGGCGGACGCCATCCTCACCATCTACATGAACGTTGCGGAAAATCTCGTCGTCTATGAGAAGGTCATCGCAAAGCACATCGCGCAGGAGCTTCCCTTCATGGCGACGGAAAACATCATGATGGAGTGCGTCAAGGCGGGCGGAGACAGGCAGGAGCTGCACGAGCGCATTCGCGAACTTTCGCAGGAAGCGGGCGCCAACGTCAAAGTCAACGGCGGAGAGAACGACCTTCTCGATCGCATCCGCAAAGATCCCATGTTCGCCGCCGCGCACGATAAGCTCGAAGCGATCTTGGAGCCCAAGAATTTCGTCGGCCGCGCCCCGCATCAGACGGTGGAATTCATCGAAAACGAGATCGACCCCATCCTCGCAAAGCACCGCGCCGTCCTCGGCGCTACGGGCGAAGTGCGCGTTTGAGCTGCGTTTCATCCCGCAGGGGGCAATGAGCGCTCCCGCCTTGTTTCACATTCTAAAAGTCCGAAAACCGCGGAAATTTCCGCGGTTTTTGTCATGTGAACGCCTGTTTTCTGCCTTTTGTGCTATCATGAGGGCAAAGACAACGGGAGGAATGTTATGGCACAGCAGACCATTCTCATCAGGGTGCGGGGCAAGCGCGCGGAGACCGATTTTTCCGAGCTCGTATCCTTCAACGAAAACAGCTATCGGCTGCAATTTGATTTCGACGGCGAGTGGGCGGACTATTCTCAGCGCGTCGCCGTCGTCCTTTGGGCGGGCGGCTGCCGCGAGCAGCTCTTTACGGGTACTTCCTGCGATATGCCCGCCGTTTTGTCGCCCGACTGCGACACGGCGCTCGTCGGCGTTTACAGCGCGGACGGCGCGGGAGGGCGCATCGCAAGCTCTTTTGTGCGCCTTCGCTGCCTTGCGGGGGCTTATTGCGAAGGGGAGGAATCGCCCCCTGCCTCGCTGCACGAACAAATTTTGGAGTTTCTCAACAAATACGATCTTTCCGCGTTCGAACAGAAGGTGACCTCGGGCACTTATTCCGCCGTGGACGTCAACGCCTACGGGTTCGTCACGGGCGGGAAGCAGATCGTCGAGGTGGGCGAAGAAGGGCAGACGACGCCGAGCGCTTCGCTTGCGGACGGCGGCATCTTCATCAAGCGGACGGCGGGCGGCGATACGCTCTGTTACTACGCGGACGGCGTCCTCACCCCCGTCACGTCGGGCGGCGGGGGCGGCGAGGGCACGGTGACCTCCGTCAACGGACAGACGGGCGACGTCACCATCTCGAAGAACGATCTGGGGCTTGCGGTCGTTGCGCTCACGGGTTCATATAACGATCTTCAAGACACGCCCGAAGAGGGCGCGGTGACTTCCGTCAACGGGCAGACGGGGGATGTCACCATCTCCAAGAACGATCTGGGGCTTGCGGTCGTCGCCCTCACGGGCTCATATAACGATCTTCTCGATAAGCCCGTCTCGACGGGCGAAGACGACGAGAGCGCGGTGACTTCCGTCAACGGGCAGACGGGAGACGTCACCATCAGCAAGTTCGATCTCGGCCTTGCGCAGGTGGCGCTCACGGGCTCTTATAACGACCTTGCCGATAAACCCACGTTTGCGGGTACGGCGGTGACCTCCGTCAACGGGCAGACGGGAGACGTCACCATCTCCAAGAACGATCTGGGGCTTGCGGTCGTCGCCCTTACGGGCTCATATAACGACCTTCTCGATAAGCCTGTCTTGACGGGCGGGGACGACGAGAGCGCGGTGACCTCCGTCAACGGACAGACAGGCGACGTCACCATCAGCAAGTTCGATCTCGGCCTTGCGCAGGTGGCGCTCACGGGTTCTTATAACGACCTCGCCGACAAACCAACCTTTACGGGCGGCGGGGGCGCGGTGACTTCCGTCAACGGACAGACGGGCGACGTCACCATCTCCAAGAACGATCTGGGGCTCGGGCTGCTCGACAACGAGCGGCAGCTCCCCATCAGCAGCGTCGTCTGGTACGGCGGCAACTTCAACACGCTCGACGACACGGGCTGTTATTATGTGGAAGGGTCGAGCGACCTTCCCTGTTACAACGCGCCGACTTCCAATAAGAACAGCGCTTCGAGCTGCCGTTGGTTCCTGCTCACGATGTCACATGCGGACGAGGGAAACAACATCACGCAGGTCGCCTTTTCGCTCATGAGCGACTGCGCCATCCGCATCCGCAACTATTCGGGCGGAAGCTGGTGCGCGTGGAAGACGGTCATCTGAACCATCCTTCGGCTCGCGAGGCGCGGCCCCGGGAAAAAGCCGCGCCGCGGCGGGCAAAAAAAGAGCACGGAAGTTCCGTGCTCTTTTTTCGTTCGGGTTTTCAGTCCTCAAATGCGCTTGTCTGCATGGTAGGTGGTATGCAGGATCTCGTGCGCCTTGTGGCTGTTGGGGAAGCCGAAGTAGTCGTTGTAGATGACGTCCATCACGGGCGAATCCGAACTTCTGCGCAGTTCGTTCTTGGTGTCCGAGGTATAGAGCGCCTTGGCGCGCGACTCTTTGAGCTCCGTGTTGTTGCGGACGCTGTCCGAAAGGGTGGGCTGGCCGCCGCCGTTGACGCAGCCGCCGGGGCATGCCATGATCTCGATGAAGTCGTACTTCTTCTCGCCCGATTCGATCTGCCGAATGATGGTCTCGGCGTTTGCAAGGCCGCTCGCGACCGCCACGCGGATGGTGTTGCCCGCCACAAGGTAAGTCGCTTCCTTGATGGGGTTGGTGCCGCGCACCGCGAAGAAGTCGAGCACTTCGAAGCTGCCGTCCATCATGTGCGCCGCCGTGCGCAGAGCCGCTTCCATGACGCCGCCCGTTGCGCCGAAGATGGCGCCGCCGCCCGTTGCCGTCGCGAAGGGATTGTCGAATTCCTCGTCGGGCAGCTCAGTGAACTTGATGCCCGCCGTCTTGATCATGCGCGCAAGTTCGCGCGTCGTGATGGCTGCGTCCACGTCGTCCTTCATTTCCTCGCGCGTGCATTCGTACTTCTTGGCGGTGCAGGGGATGACGCTGACGACGTACAGATTCTTGGGATCGACGCCGTTCTTTTCGCACCAATAGCTCTTCAAGAGTGCGCCGAACATCTGCTGAGGCGACTTGCAGGAGGAAAGGTGGGGGATCATCTCGGGATGGCGCTGCTCGACGAACTTGATCCACGCGGGGCAGCACGAGGTGAACATGGGCATGGGTTTGCCCGTTTTGATGCGGTTGATGAGCTCGCTCGCTTCCTCCATGATGGTGAGGTCGGCGGTCACATCCATGTTGAACACATGGTCGGGGCCGAGGCGGCGGATGGCTGCCACCATCTTGCCCTCGACGTTGGTGCCGACGGGCATATCGAACGCTTCGCCCAACGTCGCGCGGACGGAGGGCGCCGTGAAGAACACGACCTGCTTGGTGGGGTCGGAGAGCGCCTTCCACACGTTCTCGATGGTGGAATTCTCGGAGAGGGCGCCGACGGGGCAGGCGACGATGCACTGGCCGCAGCCCACGCAGACGGACTCGGAAAGGGGCATATCGAACGCCGAACCGATGTGGACGTGGAAGCCTCTGCCGATGGGGCCGATGGCGTTGACGTTCTGCTTGCGGCAGGCGGCGACGCAGCGCATGCAATTGATGCACTTGTCGTTGTCTCTGACGACGTAAGGGGTGGAGGTGTCGATGGGGAGCACGAAGTCCTCGCCCTTGAAGCGGTCTTCGTCGACGCTGTAACCCAAAGAGAGCTTCTGCAATTCGCAGTTGTGGTTGCGCTCGCAGGAGAGGCATTTCTTCTTGTGTTTGCTCAAAATGAGCTCGAGCGTCATCTTGCGGCTCTGGCGGCACTTTTCGGTGTTGGTGCGCACCTCCATGCCTTCGGAGACGGGATAGACGCATGCGGCGACGAGCCCTCTCGCGCCCGTTGCCTCGACGAGGCACATACGGCAGGAGCCCACGCAGCTCACGTCTTTGAGGTAGCAGAGGGTGGGGATCTCGATGTGCGCCTTGCGCGCCGCTTCGAGGATAGTCGTCCCCTCGGGCACACTGACGGAGATGTTATTGATCTTTAAGTTTACCATTTTCGCTTGCATCTTGCACCTCACTTTCTCACGATGGCGCCGAACTTACAGTTGGCCATGCACAGCCCGCACTTGACGCACTTGCTCGTATCGATGACGTGCGGCTGCTTGACGGAGCCCGAGATTGCCTTGACGGGGCAGTTGCGCGCGCACAGCGTGCAGCCCTTGCACTTTTCGGGGATGACGTAGTAGGTCATGAGCGCCTTGCACACGCCCGCCGCGCACCGCTTTTCGAGGATGTGCTCCTCGTACTCCTTGCGGAAGTAGCGCAGCGTCGAAAGGACGGGGTTGGGCGCGCTCTGGCCGAGGGCGCAGAGGGAAGACTGCTTCATGTGCGCGGCAAGTTCTTCGATCTTGTCGAGGTCTTCGGGTTCGCCCTTGCCCTCTGTGATCTTGGTGAGGAGCTGCAAAAGGCGCTTGGTGCCGATACGGCAGGGGGTGCACTTGCCGCAGCTCTCGTCCGCGGTGAATTCGAGGTAGAACTTCGCGATATCCACCATGCAGGTGTCCTCATCGAGGATGATCATACCGCCGCTGCCCATCATGGAGCCGATGGCGAGCAGGGAATCGTAGTCGATGGGGGTGTCGATGCACTCTGCGGGGATGCAGCCGCCCGAAGGGCCGCCCGTCTGGGCTGCCTTGAACTTCTTGCCGCCGGGGATGCCGCCGCCGATCTCTTCGACGATCTCGCGGAGCGTCGTGCCCATGGGCACTTCCACAAGGCCGACGTTGGTGATCTTGCCGCCGAGCGCGAACACCTTGGTGCCGGGCGAAGTCTCCGTGCCGATGGAGGAGAACCACTTGGCGCCCTTCAGAATGATGGGGTTGACGTTCGCCCACGTTTCGACGTTATTGAGGATGGTGGGCTTGCCGAAGAGGCCCTTGACGGCGGGGAAGGGAGGGCGGGGCCGGGGTTCGCCGCGGTGACCTTCGATGCTCGTCATGAGCGCCGTCTCTTCGCCGCAGACGAACGCGCCCGCGCCGAGCCTGATCTCAATATCGAAGTCAAAGCCGAGGCCTAAGATGTCCTTGCCGAGCAGCCCGTATTCGTGCGCTTGGTCGATGGCGATGCGAAGGCGCTGGACGGCGACGGGATATTCCGCACGCACATAGATGTAGCCCTGGTGCGCGCCGATGGCATAGCCCGCGATGGTCATCGCTTCGAGCACGCAGTGAGGATCGCCTTCCAAAACGGAACGGTCCATGAACGCGCCGGGGTCGCCTTCGTCGGCGTTGCAGCAGACGTACTTGATGTCGCCCTGCGAAGCCTTGGCAAACGCCCACTTTCTGCCCGTGGGGAAGCCCGCGCCGCCCCTGCCGCGAAGGCCGGAGGCAAGCATCTCGTTGATGACGTCGTCGGGCGTCATGGAAGTCAACACCTTTTCGAGCGCCGCATAGTCGCCCGCTGCGATGGCTTCTTCGATGTCCTCCGCCGCGATGAGGCCGCAGTTTCTGAGCGCGATGCGCATCTGCTTCTTATAGAAGGGAGTCTCGCCGAAGGGGATGATGCTCCCGTCTTCATGCACGGTGCCCTGATAGAGGAGCTCCTTGACGATGTGCCCGCCCTTGACAAGGTGCTGTTCGACGACGGTCTTGGCGTGTTCGGGCGTCATCTGCGCATAGAAGGCGCCTTCGGGGTAGACGATCATGATGGGGCCGAGGGCGCAGAGGCCGAAGCAGCCCGTCTTGACGACGATGACGTCGTCGATGTGGTTCTCTTTGAGGGAAGTTTCGAGCTGTTCGATGACCTTCATCGAATGCGAGGAGGTGCAGCCCGTACCGCCGCAGACGAGCACCTGCTTGCGGTACTTCGTATGCTCTGCGATCTTTTCCGCCTGTTCGTGCACGGCGCGGCGGATGGCGATGAGGTCGTGCTTGCGCGCGCGGATCTCGTCCAGCTGCGCGGTGGTGATATGCTCGTGCTTGCTCATGCGTTTTCCTCCTTGCGGTATTTGTCGAGGATGCCCTTGACCGATTCGGGCGTGAGCTTGCCATAGACTTCGTCGCCGATCATCATGACGGGCGCAAGGCCGCACGCGCCGACGCAGCGGCAGCTGTCGATCGAGAACAGCCCGTCTTGGGTGCATTCGCCGCACGAGATGCCGAGCTCTTTTTCGATCTCGGAAAGGATCTTATCCGATCCCTTCACATAGCATGCAGTCCCCAGGCACACGCTGATGCGGTGCTTGCCCTTGGGCTTGAGCGAGAACTGCGAGTAGAACGTGACCACGCCGTACACCTCGGAAAGGGAGATCCCGAGGCCTTCCGCGATCGTCTTCTGAACGCTCATGGGCAAAAATCCGTAAATGCCCTGTGCCTCCTGCAAGATGTGCATGAGGCAGCCCGGCGTGCTCTTGGACTCCTCGATGACGGCCTTTAACTTTTCGGCCTGTTCGGGCGTTCCGCACGCTTCACAATTTTCCATCCGTTACCTCCTGAGAGCGCTTCTTTCGACGCCTTTTTCGCAAAAGGGGCAAAATAGCGCATAATTACATACATTATAGCACAAGGGAAAGGATATTTCAAGGGCTTTGAGGAAGTTCCCGCTGAAAAAATAAGGAAAATACGAAAGGGGCGGGCAAAGCAAAAGAGAGCACTCTTTTGCGCAAAAAAGCAGAGAAAAAAATCGCGTTCCGCGGAAATTTTGCGTTGACTTTTTCAATGAGCTTGTGTAAAATAAAAAAGTCAGTCAAAATATATTTCTACCAATTGCGTGCGTTTTTCGTACGGCATGAGAGGACAACATGAAATTAGACAAGAAGAAGTTTTTATCGGAAGTCGACGGCATCCTGCATGCGGACTATGGCACCGACCTTGCCTCGGCGAACAAGAAGGAACTGTATAACGCGCTCTCCCGCGCGGTGATGGGCGGCGTCTATGCCGATTGGAAGGCGGAAAAGTCGGCAGATAAACGCCGCTGCGGCTATTTTTCGGCAGAATTTCTGATGGGCCGCGCCATTTTCTCCAACCTTCTCAACCTCGGCATCCTCGAAGACGCCGACGAAGCCTTGAAGAGCATCGGCGAAGACCTTAATAAGTTCGAAGAGGTGGAGGACGCGGCGCTCGGCAACGGCGGCCTCGGCCGTCTTGCCGCCTGCTATCTTGAAAGCGCGGCGACGATGGACATCCCCCTCGACGGCTACGGCATCCGCTACCGCTACGGCCTGTTTGCCCAGACCTTTGTCGACGGCTATCAGCATGAAGAGGGCGACGATTGGCTCAAATGGGGGGACCCGTGGAGCGTGCGCGTCGAGCGCGACGCCGTCACCGTGCATTTTGCCGATCAGAACGTGCGCGCCGTCCCTTACGATATGCCCATCTTCGGCTACAAGAACGGCGTCGTCAACACGCTGCGCCTGTGGCAGGCAGAGCCCGTGCAGGCGTTCGACTTTGCGACCTTCAACGACATGAAGGGCGAGCACACGGCGACGGAGAATTTCAACGCGACGAAGATCACCGACGTCCTCTATCCCAACGACAACACGATGGTGGGCAAAATTCTGCGCCTGCGCCAGCAGTACTTCCTCGTCAGCGCCTCTCTTCAAGACATCGTGAGAAAGCAGAAGGAGGCGGGGCACGATCTTCACGAGCTTTCCCGCTACTACTGCTTCCAGCTCAACGACACCCACCCCGTCATCGCCATCCCCGAACTTTTGCGCCTTTTGAAGAACGAGGGCTTCTCCTTCGACGAGGCGTTCAAAGTCTGTGCGGAGACCTTCAACTTCACCAACCACACCATCATGGCGGAGGCGCTCGAAAAGTGGGACGTCCTCGCCCTTTCCGACCTTCTTCCCGACGTCTATCAGGAGATCGTCAACTGCCAGCGCCGCCTCGAAGCGGACGGCCTCGACGGCAGCAAGTTCTATATCATCCGCGATAACGTCATCCACATGGCGCACCTTGCCATCTACGTCTCCTCGCACGTCAACGGCGTCGCGGAGATCCACACCAACATCTTGAAGACGGATACCTTCAAGAATTGGTACGAGCGCTTCCCCGAAAAGTTCGTCAACGTCACGAACGGCATCACGCCCCGCCGCTGGATGCTCCTCAACAATCCCGACATGGCGAAGGAGATCGATAAATACATCGGCACGGGCTGGCACACCGACCTTGCGCAGCTGAGGAAGATGGAGCCGCACATCGAAAAGATGCTGCCCGCCTTCCGCTCGATCAAGCGCGCCAACAAGGAAAAGCTCGCCGCCTACATCGCAAAGCACGAGGGCATCGAGCTTTCGCCCGACTTCATCTTCGACGTACAGGTCAAGCGCCTTCACGAATACAAGCGCCAGCTTTTGAACGCGTTCGCCATCCTCTATTTCTATTACGCGATCAAGGACGGCGAGATCGCCGACTTCCCGCCCACGGCGTTCATCTTCGGCGCGAAGGCGGCTCCCGGTTACTACAACGCGAAGGCGATCATCAAGTATATCAACGAGATCGCAAAGCTCGTCAACAACGACCCCGACGTCAACAAGGTGATGAAGGTGGTGTTCGTGCAGAACTACAACGTCTCCTATGCGGAAAAGATCGTCTGCGCGGCGGACGTGAGCGAGCAGATCAGCATGGCGGGCATGGAAGCTTCGGGCACGAGCAACATGAAGTTCATGCTCAACGGCACGGTGACGCTCGGCACGATGGACGGCGCCAACGTCGAGATCTGCGAAGAGGCGGGCAGGGAGAACAACTATATCTTCGGCGCGACCGTCGAAGAAGTGGCGGCAGTCAAGCAGTACTATTGCCCGACGGAGATGCTCGGCAACGATCCCAAGCTGCGCCGCGTGGTCGAAACGCTGCGCGACGGCACCTTCCCCGACGAGAAGGGGATGCTCAAAAAGCTTTACGAGAGCATCGTCACCGATTACGGTGCCGACCGCTATCTCGTCCTCTTCGACTTTGCAGACTATGTGCGCGCCAAGCTCGAGCTTTTGCATGACTATGGCACGGAGGACTTCGACAGGAAGTGTCTTCACAACATGGCGGCGGCGGGCAAGTTCTCCGCCGATCGTTCGGTCACCGACTATGCAAACCTCATCTGGAATTTAAAGTAAAAAGATCGTAAGCAAAGAGCGCTCCCATCGCGGGAGCGCCCTTTCTTTTTTCAAATGGATGTTACAGCACCGCAGCGATCGCCGCAGCCGCCGTGCCCTGCGTGGCGTTGAGCAGCAGCACGACGATGACGAACCACAGCCCGACCCAAACGGCATTGGCGAGCGCGATGATGACGATCTGCAGCAGCAGGCGCAGCGCAAAGTTCATCTTGGAGCGGGCGATCGTCATATTGAAGACGGCGGCGAGGAAGCAGCACAGCACGCTGAAAAATCCGCCGACCGCCCCGCAGAAGATGACGCCTGGCAGGATGCCGACAAGGGAGAGGACGAGGATCACCCAATCATACCACATGTTTTGGGCGAGGACAACGGTCTCCTTGGGGTCGGAGATCTCCACCTTCACACCGCTGATAAAACTGCCCTGCACGGTGTAGAAGGTCGCCTTCCCGTCCGCCGCCGTAAAGCTGAATTGCTTTTTGCCGATCTTCGTAGCGGGCGTTCCGTTGATGATGAGCGCCTTTTTGCCCGTCCAAAAGTTTTCCTGGTACAAAATGGCGGTCCCGTTTTTGCTTGCAGCCGAAAGTTCCATAAAATTCCCTCCCTTATGATTTACGTTTCAATGATACCACCGCCGCGCGCCGTTGTCAATACCCGAAACAAAAAATCATAAAAAAGCGCTCCCATCATGGGAGCGCCCTTTCTATTCAAAATAAACCTTATTCCTGCGGCTCGACTTCGGCGATGACCTCAACTTCGGCGAGAACGCCCTTGGGGAGCGCCTTCACCGCCACGCACGAGCGCGCGGGCCTTCCCGTAAAGTACTCGCCGTACACCGCGTTGAACGCCGCAAAGTCGCCCATATCGGCAAGGAAGCAGGTCGTCTTTATCACGCGCTCCAAAGAGGAGCCCGCCGCTTCCAGCACCGCTTTCAAATTCTCGCAGATGCGCTGCGTCTGTTCGGCAATGCCGCCTTCCATGACTTCGCCCGTCTTCGGGTCGATGGCGATCTGCCCCGACGAAAAGAGCAAATTTCCCGTCCTCACTGCCTGCGAATAGGGCCCGATGGCTTCGGGCGCATCCGCTGTATAAATTTTCTGCATATTTGACCTCCAACTTATTTCCTTCGACGCCGCCCCCGTTTCGGGCAGCTTTTTCGTGCAGCGCCGCCCCTTTGTCCGGGGCGTTTTTTTTTCAAGCGCGCCTCTTTATTCGATGATCTTGAACCCCGCGTCCTCGAGCTCCTTGCGGATAAGCGCGATGTGCTCGAAGTCCTTGGTCTCCATGTCGATGCGAAGGGAACAGCCGATGACGTCGCTGCCCGCGTGCGCGTGCTCGTGGTGGACGCCGACGACGTTCGCCCCGCATCTTGCGATGATCTCGGAAACGGCGACGAGCTGCCCCGGTTTATCCAGAAGTTCGATGTTGAGCGTGCACATCCTGCCCGTCATCAGCAGGCCTCTCTGGATGACGCGGCTCAAAATGGTGACGTCGATGTTGCCGCCCGAAATGAGGCAGCACACCTTCTTGCCCGCAAGGTGGGGGAGCTTCCCCGCCATCACGGCGGCAAGGGGCGTCGCGCCCGCGCCCTCCGCGATCATCTTCTGCTTTTCGATGAGCGTCAGAATGGCGGCGGCGATCTCGTCGTCCGTCACGGTGATGACGTCGTCCACATATTCCCTGCACAGCTCAAAGGTGAGGTGCCCGGGCTGTTTCACCGCGATGCCGTCTGCAATGGTCGAGACGGAGGGGAGCGTCTCGATGGCGCCGTCGTGCAGCGAATTTGCCATAGAGGGCGCGCCCGCCGCCTGAACGCCGTAAATTTTCACGCGCGGGTTGATGCTCTTGACGGCAAATGCCACGCCCGCGATGAGCCCGCCTCCGCCGATGGGCACCACGATGGCGTCCACGTCGGGCAGCTGCTGCAAAATTTCAAGGCCGATGGTCCCCTGGCCCGCGATGACGTCCTCGTCGTCGAAGGGGTGGATGAAGGTGTAGTTGTGCTCCTTTTGAAGTTCGAGCGCGCGGTTGTAAGCGTCGTCATAGACGCCGGGCACGAGGCAGATCTCCGCCCCGTACGAGCGCGTCGCCTCCACTTTGGAGATGGGCGCGCCCTCGGGCAGGCAGATGACGGCGGGGATACGGTTCTTCTGCGCCGCAAGCGCCACGCCCTGCGCGTGGTTGCCCGCCGAGCAGGCGATGACGCCGTGCGACTTCGCCTCGTCGGAGAGCTGCGAAATTTTATAGTACGCGCCCCTCAGCTTGAAGGAACCCGTCCGCTGCAAGTTCTCCGTCTTGAGGTAGATCTTTGCCTCCGAGGGGATGCTCGCGCGGATGACGGCGGTAGTAAGTGCCGCCTCATGGAGGACGCGCTGTGCGTCTTTAACTTTATCGAGTGTAAGCATACCGTTGCCCTTGCGCCGCCCGCCGCACGGTCGGGACTTGCGCGCTTATGCGCATAAAACTGCGTAAATTCGTGTCGAACGGTATTATTATACGTTCTTTTTGCGGGAAAGTCAACAAAATGGGGGAGCCGCCGCCCCTCCTTCGCAATTTTTCCCGCATTCCCGCCGATTGCACTTGCAAAACCGCAGTAAAATCGTTATAATAACAGGGAAGAAACAGAAGGAACACCTATGGCATCACCCAACCGCAATTTACGCAATTTCTGCATCATCGCCCACATCGACCACGGCAAATCGACCATTGCCGACCGCATCATGGAGCTCACCGGGCAGGTGAGCAAGCGCGACATGGAAGAACAGCTCCTCGACAGCATGGACATCGAGCGCGAGCGCGGCATCACCATCAAGCTCACGCCCGTGAGGATGTACTATACCGCCCTCGACGGCGAGGAGTACGAGCTCAATCTTATCGATACCCCCGGCCACGTCGACTTTACTTACGAAGTCAGCCGCTCGCTCGCCGCGTGCGAGGGGGCGATCCTCGTCGTCGACGCGACGCAGGGCGTGGAGGCGCAGACGCTCGCAAACGTCTATTTGGCGCTCGAAAACGATCTCGAGATCGTTCCCGTCATCAACAAGATCGACTTGCAATCCGCCCGTATCGACGAGTGCAGGAAGGAGATCGAGGACGTCATCGGGCTAGACGCCGAAAACTGCCCCTGCGTCTCCGCGAAGGAAGGCACCAACATCCGCGACATTTTGGAAGCTGTTGTCAAACAAGTGCCGCCCCCCTCTGGCGATACCGAAGCCCCTTTGAAGGCGCTCGTCTTCGACAGCTATTACGATAACTACAAGGGCGTCATCCTCTTCGTCCGCCTCAAAGACGGCACCTGCAAGGTGGGGGATAAGATCAAGTCTTTCAATTCGGATAAGGTGTACGACGTCACCGAAGTGGGGGCGTTCGCGCCGCACTTACAGCCCAAAGAACGGCTTGCGGCGGGGGAGGTCGGCTATATCGCCGCTTCCATCAAGTCCATCGAGGACGTTGCCGTCGGCGATACGGTGACGTTTGCCGACCGTCCCGCGCCCCAACCGCTCCCCGGCTACAAAAAGGTGCAGCCCGTCGTCTTTTGCGGCATCTATCCCCTCGACGGCAGCAAATTTTTGGACCTCAAAGAGGCGATCTTAAAGCTCAAGCTCAACGACGCTTCGCTCACCTTCGAGCCCGATAATTCGGTGGCGCTTGGCTTCGGCTTCCGCTGCGGCTTTTTGGGGCTTCTGCACATGGAGATCATCCAGGAGCGTATCGAACGCGAGTTCAACCTCGACATCATCACGACGGCGCCCTCCGTCTCCTACCGCGTCCACAAGACGGACGGCACCGAATTCTTCGTCGATAACCCTTCGCACCTTCCGCCCGTCTCCGAGATCGAGTTCATGGAAGAGCCCATCGTCAAGGCGGAAGTGTATTCCCCGCCCGATTACTTGGGCGCCATCATGGACTTGTGCCAGGATAAGCGCGGCGTCTTCAAGGATATGACCTATCTCGATCCCCGCCGCGTCAAGCTCGAATACCGCCTGCCCCTCAACGAGATCGTCTACGACTTCTTCGACGAATTAAAGTCCCGCACCAAAGGGTACGCGAGCTTCGATTACGAGATCGTGGGGTACGAAAAGAGCAAGCTCGTCCGCCTCGACATCCTCTTGAACGGCGAAATTTGTGATGCGCTCTCCATCATCGTGCATGAAGACAGGGCATATACGCGCGGCAGAACGCTGTGCGAAAACTTGAAGGACGCCATCCCGCGCCAGCTCTTTGAAATTCCCGTACAGGCGGCGGTGGGGGGCAAGATCATCGCCCGCGAGACGGTGAAGGCGGTCAGAAAGGACGTCCTCGCCAAGTGTTACGGCGGCGACATCACGCGCAAGAAGAAGCTCCTCGAAAAGCAGAAAGAGGGCAAGAAGCGCATGCGCAAGATCGGCACCGTGGAAGTCCCCTCCGAAGTGTTCATGGAGATCCTCAAAACAAACAAAGATAAATAAACGCGCAAAGCATCTGCGTCGCAATACTTTGTCGCGCTGCGGCAACCTTCAGTCACTTACGCATAGTAAGCTCCTTCAGGTTTTCCTCGCGCTCCTCGTCTTGCTCGCATCTCCTTTCCGCTTTTTCTCCTTAGCCTCCTCGTCGCCGCAACCGCATCCCCCTTGCCTCCTGCGTCGCCGCAAGGCGCATATGCGAGCGATCGCCTGACGGCAACCGCTGCGCTTTTTACGCCTGCTTTTCTCGCGCGGGCTCTACCGCGCGAGACGGTGGCGCGGCATCCGAAGCTTGCTTCGGTGCCGTGACGGAAGGGTTGTTGATTTCGCCCGTCTTTCTCCTTGTCGCCCTCGCTGAGGGAGTAAAAAAGAGTAAACAAAAAAGCGGGGGAGTAACTTCTCGCCCCCGACTGCAATTCATCACGCCTATGTTACGCCGAGCAACTTTTCGGGATTATCCCGCCATGCTGCAAATTTATGCTCCCTATGTGGAGCACACGACGGTCTCCGCCGAATACTTTGCGCCCTCGCCCGCAACGTTCGCGGCACGCATGGAGGCCATCGGAAGTAGATTCCCCGTCCTCGTCTATGAGAAAGAAGGGGAAGTCTTGGGGTACGCTTATCTTGCGCCCGCCTTTGAGCGCCGCGCCTTTTCGTGGGACTGCGATCTCTCCGTCTATGTCCGCAGGGACGCACGCGGCGGCGGCATCGGCAGCAAGCTCGAAGGGGCATGTGCCCGCATCGCAAAGGAGCTCGGTTACCGCCGCATCTATGCCCTCGTCACGGGGGAGAACGGGGCGAGCGTCGCCTTCCACAAGCGGGCGGGCTATCATATCGCCGCGGAGTTTCCCGAAGCGCTCTTTAAGCAGGGCCGCTGGATGTCTTTGATCTGGCTGGGAAAAGAGGTGAACGCCCCCGCATGCGCTGCCTCGTTCCCGCGTCCGCTCTCGGCGCTTCCCGCGCACATTTGGGAGGAATTATGACCTTCGACGAAGCCGTCTATTCCTATCTTCTCACCGTGCCGAAGGGGTGCGTCGTCACCTACGGGATGATCGCCCTTGCGATCGGCCATCCCCGCGCCGCAAGGCAGGTGGGGAGCGCCCTTCACCGCAACCCGCGTCCGGGCGAAATTCCCTGCCACCGCGTCGTCAATCGGGAAGGGCGGCTCGCGCCCGCCTTCGCATTCGGCGGCCAGCGGGTGCAGGCAGACCTTCTTCTTTCGGAAGGCGTTCCCTCTTTCGAGCGGGACGGGCTCTTATACGTCGATCTCGACCAATTTCTTTGGAGGCCTTAAATGGCAGGCATCTATCTGCATATCCCATTCTGCAAACACAAGTGCACCTACTGCGATTTCACTTCCTTCGCGGGCCGCTCCGAATACGCCGAAGCGTACATGGCGTGCCTCATCAAGGAGATCGAGATGTGGGGCGAAAAACTCAAAGAGAAAACGTTCGATACCGTCTATTTCGGCGGCGGCACGCCCTCCTTCATCGACCCGAATTACATCTACGGCGCGATGAACCAGGTCACGAAGTGCTTTCATCTTGCAAAGGACCCCGAAGTCACCATCGAAATGAACCCCGGCACGGTCAGCGAAAAAAAGATCGAAACGTACCTCCGCGCGGGCATCGACCGCTTCTCGATCGGGCTGCAGACCGCCATCGACGAGCAACTTCAAGAGATCGGCCGCATCCACAACGTGCGCGACTATTTATACTGCACCTCGCTTTTGAAGGGGCGCAACTTTTCCGCCGACGTCATGCTCGGGCTCAAGGGGCAGACGAAGGAGGACATCCGCAAGACCATCGAGCTCGTCGCGGCGAGCGGCGCAAAGCACGTCTCCATGTACGCCCTCACGCCCGAGGACGGCACCCCCATCTATACCGATTATCTCAACGGCGAGCTTCCCGACGGCGACGAAGTGCGCGAAATGTATGATTTCGGCGTCACTCTCTTGAAAAAGCACGGGTATCTGCGCTACGAGGTGAGCAACTTCGCAAAACCGGGCTTCGAGAGCCGCCACAACCTCAACTATTGGAAGCGGGGGGAATACATCGGCATGGGCGTCTCCGCAAGCTCCTTTTTGAACGGCCACCGCTTCACCAACACCTTCGATCTTGACGAATATATGAAGTGCATCCTCTCGGGTTTCTTCCCCATCCTCACCGACGAAGAGGTGAAGGGGGAGGAGGCGAAGTTCGAATTCGTCATGCTCGCGCTCCGCACGTCGCGCGGCATCTCGTCCAAAGAATACAAAGACGCCTTCGGCAGCGATTGGAAGGATGATTTTTCGGAAGCCTACCGCAAGACCAAACAGTATTTCGCGGAGGAAGGGGACATCACCCGCATCAAAGACGAATATCTCTACGTCCAGAACCAGATCCTCTCCGACTACATCCGCTGACCACATTATTTTAGGCGCCTCCCCGGGGTCCCCAAAAAAGACGTAGTATTTTTTGGGGTGAGGTTGAGGGGTGAGCAAGTGCTTTCTTGGCAAAGCCACGGTGTGGCTTTGACCGCCTGCGAACTTGGAAATGGCGCATTGTGCGCGCCGATATAGGGCTCCCGTGCAGATGCGAAGCAGATGCGTGGGAAGAGGAGACGCAAGCCGAGCGGTCAAGCCGCGAGGAACGCAGCGGCGGACACGCTGGCTTTGCGGCGACGAGAGCGCGGGCTCTACCGCGCGAGACGCTGGCTTGCCGTCCGAAGGTTTACCGAGGCGGCAAGACTGAGGGAGTAATTGCCGGAGTTTCGTAATTCCCCTTGCCTCCCTCTCTGAGGGAGGTGCCCCGTAGGGGCGGAAGGAGTCATCCTCACGATAGCCTCCCCTGTGTAAGGGCGAGCAAATGCTTTCTTGAATTTGATGAAATTTCTTAATTTAGCCTCCCCTGTGTAATGGGAGGTGTCTTGCCGAAGGCAAGACGGAAGGGTTGTTTCATCCTCAAATACACGGCGCCCCGCGCAAACTTGCGCGGGTGCTTTCTCTTATCGCCTTTTATCGTCTTTTATCGCCTCATCGATATCCATTTTCCTCACCACAGCGCGTCGGGGTCGAAGCCGTACACCTGCACGACTTCCAGAAGCTCGCTCCGCGCAATGTCGTTGCAGGTGACGAGCGGTCCGCCGTCCGAATCGATGTCGTAGCCGAAGCGCTTGAACGCCTGCCATACAAGGTGGCTGCAATGCGTCGTCTCGGGGGCGCTGCTCTGATCTTTGGCGTTGAAAAACCCTGTGAACAGCGAATATTCGATGCCGCGCAGGTTGTTCCCTGCCCAGGAAGCGATCTCTTTCCGCTCTTCCCGGCTCGCGTCTTTTAAGCGCAGCACCAAGAAGTTCGCCCCGTGCGCGAACCAATTCACCGTGCCGAGCGAACTCTTGCTCCCGGGACCGGTGGCTTCGAGCACGCGGCGGCTCTCTGCGTCCACGACGATGGCGGCATGCCCGTTGCGCCAGCCGAAGGTATGACAGGTGGAAGTCACAAGGATGTCGCCCTCCTGCAAAGGAACGACCTTCGCATAAAAGCCCGTTCCCTCCTCCGTTTGGAGCACGCAGCGGGGCGTCGTTTCGGCTGCCATCTCGTGCGTCTTCACGCCCTCAAAGAAGAAATTCTCCTGATAGTCCAAAAGTTCGCTCCTGTCTTCGAGCGCGTCAACCCCGAGCCGCGTCAGCCCCGTCTGATGATAAAGAAGCTCGTAATCTTCCTCGGAAAGCGTCTCTTTTTCCAGATAGGGGGTAAGGTCGAGCTTTTCATACGAGGGCACGAACCGCGCCGAATTTTCCACGACCGCCATCGCAAGCCCCATCCCGATGACGACGGAAAGGAGCACGCAAAGAAACACCGCAAAAAAGGCAAGCGCGAACGCCCCGCCCCGCGTTTTCCGTTTGACGAGGGCGCGTTGCCGCCTCGAAAGGCTGTCAAGGCGCTCAGCGGTCATAGATGCTCCCGCCCTCGCTGTCGATGGCGACGACGAGGGGAAATTCTTCCACTTCCATCTTGTGCACCGCTTCGCTCAGAAGATCGGGGAAAGCGACGCACTCCGCGCGTTTGACGGCGTTCCCGTATGTCGCGCCCGCCCCGCCGATGGCGGCAAAGTACACCGCCTTATTGCGCTTCAATGCCGCGCGCACTTCCTCGCTCATCTCGCCTTTGCCGATCATGCCTTGAAGCCCGAGATCGAGAAGGCGCGGTGCAAACGAATTCATGCGGGCGGAAGTCGTCGGCCCGCAGCTGCCGCACACCTTTCCTTCGGGCGCGGGGCAGGGGCCCGCATAGTAGATGAAAGCGCCTTGAAGAGGGAAGGGGAGCTCTTTCCCCTCGTCGAGGAGCGCAAAGATGCGTTTGTGCGCGCAGTCCCGCGCCGTGTAGATGGTGCCCGAAAGAAGCACGCTGTCTCCCGCGCGCAAGCTCTCTCTTTGCTCTTTGGTCATGGGCAGGGTGATGCGCTTCATCACAGCACCTCCTTTTCACAGCGCACGCAGTGGCACTGGATGTTGACGGCAACGGGGAGCCCCGCAATGTGCGTCGGGGCAAGTTCGCAGCTCACGCCGATGGCGGTCGTCTTCCCGCCGAAGCCCTGCGGTCCGATATCGAGCTCGTTGATGCGTTGAAGCGCCTCTTCCTCGATGGAGGCAACGTCTTCGCGGGGATTGCGGCTCCCCACGTCGCGGGTGAGCGCCTTTTTTGCAAGGAAGGCGCACGAATCGAAGCACCCGCCGATGCCCACGCCCACATATACGGGCGGGCAGGGGCGGGAACCCGCTTTTCGCACCGTCTCCACGATGGCGTTTACAATGCCCTCGCGCCCTTCGGCGGGGGTGAGCATATAGAGCCTGCTCATATTTTCGCTTCCGAATCCCTTGGGAAGATAGGTGATCTCTGCCTTGTCTCCTTCTTCGATCTCCACATGCAGGTGCGCGGGGGTATTGTCGCCCGTGTTGACGCGCGTTAAAGGGTCGCAGATGCTCTTTCGGAACTTCCCGTCCTCATAGGCGCGCCGCACGCCCTCGTTGACGGCGTCTTTCAAGGGTGCGCCCACAAGCTGCACCTCTTGGCCGAGCGATATAAGGACGACCGCCATGCCCGTATCCTGGCAGACGGGCATCTGTTCCCGCTTGGCAGTCTTTTCGTTTTCCAAGAGCGCGGAGAGGGCAAACTCCGCCGCCACCGTCTCGCGCTCTTTGGCGCTATTTAATGCCGCGCGGCAGCTGTCCGTCAGGGTAAGCCCCGCCCGCCGCGCCATTTTATAGACGCGTTCTTCGATCTCTTTGGTGTCGATGATCCTCATGAAATATTCCCGTAAAATGTAGTCTTTCCCTCATTATATCGTCTTTTTGTGAAAAAGCAATGTTTTTCCCCGTATCGGCTTGGCTTTTTCCGAAAAAAATGTTAAGATAGCGCTATGAACGAAGTTTCTGAAACCGTTGCCGTCCTTCCGCCTGCCGACAGGCTGAAAGAATCGGGCATTGCATTTTCTTTGGCGGCGCTCCTGCCTGTCCTTGTCTCCCTCGTCCTCTCCGTCCTCGTCACGGCGATGGGGGAGGGCGCGCAGAATGCCGTCTGGTACCGCTATCTTGCCTATTTTCTGCCGCAGCTGTGCTTTGCGCTCTCGGCGGCGGTCTACTTCCGCCGCGCCCGCCATCCCTTTCCCGAGATGTATCGCGGCGCGAAATGGCATTACTATCTCATCGCCCTTTTCATGCAGCTCGGGCTCCTCTTTTCGTTGGGAGAGCTCAACACGCTCTTCATCGGTTGGCTGGAAAAATTGGGCTACACCTCTTCCGAGTCCCCGCTCCCGCCCCTCGAAGGGGGCTGGCTTGCGCTCTCGCTCTTTGTCGTCGCCCTGCTTCCCGCCATTTTCGAAGAGACGCTCTTCCGCGGCATCCTCGCGCGCAACATGCACGGGGCGGGCTGGGGCACCTGGGTTACCATCCTTGTCTCGGGCGCGATGTTCTCCCTCTTCCACGGGCGGCCCGAACAGACCGTCTATCAATTTCTCTGCGGCTGCTGTTTCGCGCTCATCGCCGTGCGCTCGGGGAGCGTCCTGCCCACCGTCCTTTCGCACTTTCTGAACAACGCGCTCATCCTCGTTCTGTCGGCGCTGGGGTTCGAGTCGTTCTCGGGCACGGTCGGCATCGTCCTCATCGCCGTCGGCGCCGTCTTCCTTGCGGGCTCGCTCGTCTTCCTCATCTTCTTCGATAAAAAGACAGACCGCAAGGGCGGAGCGCCGCGCGCGGGCGTCTTCTTCCTCGCGGCGGCGGTGGGGCTCGTCATCTGCGCCGTGCAGTGGGCGAGCATGCTGCTTTTGGGGTTTGCCAATGTTTAAAGTGCATGTTATCTGCGTCGGAAAACTCAAAGAAAGCTATTGGCGGGAGGCGGTCGCAGAATACAGCAAGCGCCTTTCCCGCTTCTGCGCGCTCGACATCCGCGAACTTCCCGAACGCGCCACTCTTTCAGAGGAAGCTTCCGACATTCTGCGCGCCGCAAAGGGGCACATCGTCGCGCTCGCGGTGGAGGGGAAGGGCTGTTCTTCCGAAGCGTTTGCGCAAGAAATCGCCGCCGTGCGCGATAAGGGGGAGGAGCTGACCCTTCTTATCGGCTCTTCTTGCGGCCTCGCGCCCGAGGTGAAGGCGGCTTCCAAAGAGCTTCTTTCCTTTTCCGCCATGACGTTCCCGCATCAGATGATGCGCGTCATCCTCTTGGAACAGCTCTACCGTGCGTTTATGATATTGAGTAATTCGGAATACCACAAATAATTCCTCATTTTTGCCTCCCCTGTGTAAGGGGAGGTGGCTTGCCAAAGGCAAGCCGGAGGGGTTGTTGATTCCGCCCCATCTTTCCGCCGAACGCGTTTTTTCAAGGCTCATTCCTTTCACCCCGCCCCGTTTTTCAACTCTTCCTTGCCTCCCTCTCCGAGGGAGGTGTCTGCGCAGCAGACGGAAGGAGTTTTGCCTTTCACCCCGCCCCGTCCTTCCCGCATACAATGCAGAATGGACATCTATCGCCGCATCCGCGCCGCCTACGGCGCATATACGGGAGAAAAACGCGTCATCGGCAGAAGCGTAGAACGCCGCGCCCTCTTCGCCTTCCGCATGGGGGAGGGAAGGCCTCTCGGCATCGCCGTCTATGCGATCCACGCGCGCGAGTGGGTGACGGCGCTCCTCGCGCTCGAACACATGAAGCGCTCCGTCCCCTTCGGCAGCGTGTGGTTTGTTCCGCTTGTCGACCCCGACGGCGCCCTTCTCGTGCAAAGGGGGATCGAAAGCGTCCGCCCGCCCCGCCGCGAAGCGCTGCTCTCCCTCAACGGCGGCGATGATTTTTCCCTTTGGAAGGCGAACGCCGAAGGCACCGACCTCAACGTCAACTTTCCCGCGCGCTGGGGGAAGGGCGCAAAAAACGTCTTTTCGCCCGCTCCCGCCAATTTTGTGGGCGAATGCCCGTTGAGCGCCCCCGAAAGTCGCGCCCTTGCCGCCTTCACCCTCCAAGAGAAGCCCGACTATACGCTCTCCTTCCACACCAAGGGCGAAGAAATTTATTGGCATTTTCATCAGCCGCCCCTCCGCCTTGCGCGCGATCTTTGTTTCGCCCGTGCCGTCGCGGCTGCATCGGGCTATCCCCTGAAAGAGGCGAAGCGCTCTTCGGGCGGATATAAAGATTGGTGCATCGAAGCGCTCCGTATCCCCGCGCTTACCGTTGAAGCGGGGGAGGAGCGGCTCGCCCATCCGTTGGGGGAGGAGTCGCTCCCCGCCATTTCGGAGCGGGCGGGGGAGATCGTCCGCGCGGCGTCGCGTGCCGCAAAGGAGTACCTATGGAAGAAAAATTCATGCGAGAAGCCATCAAGCTCGCCGAACGCGCCAAAAAGAGGGGGGAAGTCCCTATCGGCGCCGTCGTCGTTCTGAACGGGAAGATCGTCGGCAGGGGCTATAACCTCCGCACGAAATTGCAGATGGCGACGGCGCACGCCGAAATGCGCGCCATCGACCGCGCCTGCAAAAAAGAACAGTCCTGGCGGCTGCCCGAAGCCGAGCTCTACGTCACGCTCGAACCCTGCCCCATGTGCATGGGCGCCATCCTGAACGCGCGGATAAAGCGCGTCTATTTCGGCGCATACGAGCAAAAGGGCAGGAGCCTCACCGAGGCGCTTGCAAACGCCAACCTCCTCAACCATAAGGTGGAAGTTATAGGCGGCGTGCTCGAAGAGGAGTGTTCGCGCGTGCTTTCCTCCTTCTTCATCGAAATGCGCGCGCGGGAGAAGGCGGAAAAGGAGAAAAAGAAGGCAAAGGCGCAAAAGAAAGCGGCGCGCAAAGGGCGTCTTCCCAAAACGGAAAAACACGAATAAAACGGTTGACTTTCCCTCAGAAAGAGGGTAGAATAGACAAGCGGGTCCGAACTTCGGGCTCCGCTTGAAATGCCGAAAAGCGGGCGGTGCCGCCCGAAATAATACAGAGGATGACGAAATGATCACACACGGTAACGAAATCAAGCTCTTTTCCGGCAATTCCAACCGCCCCCTTGCCGAGGCGATCGCCAAGAAGCTCAACACGACGCTGGGCGACATCGAAGTCGGCAAGTTCTCGGACGGGGAGACGAGCGTCCACATCGGCGAAACGGTGCGAGGCAGAGACCTCTTCATCATTCAGTCCACCTGCGCGCCCGTCAACGATAACCTGATGGAACTGCTCATTATGATCGACGCTGCAAAGCGCGCCTCCGCAGGCCGCGTGACGGCGGTCATCCCGTACTTCGGCTATGCCCGTCAGGACAGAAAGGCCCGCTCGCGCGATCCCATCACGGCAAAGCTCGTTGCAGACCTTTTAACTTCCGCCGGCGCCGACCGCGTCCTCACGATGGACCTTCACGCCGCGCAGATCCAGGGCTTCTTCGATATCCCCGTCGATAACCTTTTGGGGGGCCCTCTCCTTTACAGCTACTTCGAACACAAGATGGACGAAAACTTCATCGTCGTCTCGCCCGATATCGGCTCCGTCAACCGTGCGCGCAAGGTCGCAGAGCGCCTTAACTGCCCGATGGCGATCATCGATAAGCGCCGTCCCAAGGCGAACGTCATGGAAGTCATGAACATCATCGGCAACGTCGAAGGCAAGAAGTGCCTCCTCGTCGACGACATGATCGATACCGCGGGCACCATCGTCCAGGGCGCCAAGGCGCTCGTCGATCAGGGCGCAACGGAAATTTACGCGTCCTGCACGCACGCCGTCCTTTCGGGCCCCGCCGTGGAACGCCTCGCTTCCTCGCCCATCACCGAGCTCGTGATGCTCGATACCATCCAACTCCCCGAAGAAAAGCATCTTCCCAAGATCAAGATCCTTTCGACGGCAGATATTTTCGCCGCCGCCATCGAGAACGTCTATCTCGATAAACCCATGTCCAAAATTTACGACTAAGCGCTATTGGCACATTCAGAACCGCCGCCGCAAGGCGGCGGGCATTTTTTCAGGCAGGAACAGCATATGTATCTCATCGTGGGGCTCGGCAACCCCGAAAAAAAGTACGAAAAGACCTTCCACAACATGGGCTTTCTGGCAGCGGGGGACGCCGCCGAAGCGCTCAACACCAAATTTAAAAAGAAGGAGTGCGAAGCCTCCGTCGCCGAAGCCTTCGTGCGCGGCGAAAAGGTCGTTATCGCCCGCCCCATGACGTACATGAACGCCTCGGGCCGCGCCGTCAAGCAGCTCATGGCAAAGTATAAAATCTCCCCGCACGAGATGGTCGTTTTATACGACGATTACGATCTCCCCAAGGGCCACGTCCGTATCCGCCCCTCGGGCAGCGCGGGCACGCACAACGGCATGCGTTCCGTCATCGCGGAGATCGGCACCTCCGATTTCGCCCGCATCCGCATCGGCATCCGCGACCCGGAGATCAACGTCCCCATCATCGATTATGTGCTGCAAGACGTGCGCAAGGACGACTACGAACTGTTTTCCGCGGCGTGCCATAAGGCGGCGGAAGCGGCGCTTGCCCTCGCTTCGGGCGAAGAGGTGGAGCGCGTCATGACCAAATATAACGGATGAAGGGATTTTTCTCGTTTGAACAACTGAGCGGCGAGTACGCGCTTTTGGGCAGGGACGTCGAACACGGCGTGCCCACGGCTTGCTACGGCCTTTCGGACGCGCAGAAGTATCTCATCGGCGCGCTCCCTTCCCGCCGCGTCGTCTATGTGACGGCGGACGCCCTCACCGCAAAGCGCGCGAAAGAGAGCATCGCCGCGCTCTCGGGCAAACGCTGCGCGCTCCTTGCCGCAAAGGACGAAGTGCTCACTTACCGCCGCGCTCTCTCCAAAGATGCGCTCTTTGCCCGCCTGAACGCCCTTTACGAATGGCAGACGGGCGCGGAAGTGCTCGTCTGCGATATCGAAGCGGTCTTACAGCTCGTGCCCGCCCGCCTTCCCGTCGTCACGCTCGCGGCGGGGGGAGAGACCGACCTTTCCGTTCTCCTTCGATCGCTCGTCTCGTTGGGGTACAGCCGCGAGTACAACGTGGAAGCCAAGGGGAGCTTCGCCCTCCGCGGCGACATCCTCGACATCTGGCCCGTCAACCTCGAACACCCCGTCCGCATCGACTTTTTCGGCGACGAGGTGGAAGCGATCAAACCCTACGACGAAGTGACGGCGGAGCGCTATCCCGTCCTCGACCGCGTCGACATCTGTTCGGCGACGGACGCTTTTTACGAAGAGGGCGAAAAGGAGCGCGTCCTTGCCGCCATGAAGAAGGAAGCCCGCCGCGCCAAGAGTTCGCAGGCGGCGGGCAGGATGGCAGACATCATCTCCGCCATCGAAACCGAAGAGCAGGCGAGCGATTTTACTCTCCCGCTCCTCTCTTCCGCCGTGCCCTTCTTCTCCGTATTGGACGGCGAAACGCTCGTCATCTTCGACGAATGCAAACTCATCTCCGATAAATTGGACGGCCTTTGGAAGGAACATATGGAGCGCTGCGCGCAGCTCCTCGAAGGGGGCGAGGCGATGAACTTCTCCCTTCGGCAATATGTGGCGCTCGAAGACATGGAAGACGAGATCGCTCTTCTTCCCAAGCTCGCGCTCTCCGCCTTTCTTTCCGACGTCCGCCTCTTCCGCCCGCTCTCCGTCCACAACTTTACCTCCGCGCCCGTCCGCAGGTACTTAAATTCCTTTGAAGACCTCCTTTCCGACCTCTCTATTTGGAAGAGGACGGGGTATCGCGTCATGCTGTGGTGCGGCACTGCGGAGCGCGCCGAAAAGACCAGAGAACAGCTCTTCGACAACGGCTTTCCTTGCGTCCCGCTGCCTAAAAAACTCTACGATCTCAAGGGCGTGAGCGTCCTCGAAAATACCCTCGAACAGGGCTTTTTGGTGCACGAGAGCAAGCTCGCCGTCATCGGCACGGGCGATCTCTTCCGCAAGACGGCCTCCGCCCGCCGCATCAAGAAGAAGCGGGGGGATCTTTTCCTCGCGCCCGAGGTGGGGGACTACGCCGTGCACGAGACGTACGGCGTCGGCAAGATCACGGGCACCAAGAAGATCGAAACGACGGACGGCATCAAGGAGTACGTCGCCCTCGAATACCGCGACGGCGACACCCTCTATGTTCCCGTCGAGCAGATGGATATCCTCTCCAAATACATGGGGGAGGACAGCCCCGGGCTCTCCAAGATCGGCGGCGGCGAATTTGAGCGCGTCAAGGCGCGCGTCAGGGCGTCTCTCAAAAAGATGGCGCTCGACTTAAAGCAGCTCTATGCCGAACGGCAGGAGCGCAAGGGCTATGTCTTCCCCGCTTACGAAGAGGAGATGGAAGAGTTCGAATCGGCGTTCCCCTATGAAGAGACGCCCGATCAGCTCTCATCCATCGCCGAGATCAAGGCGGACATGTGTTCGGATAAGGTGATGGACCGCCTCCTCTGCGGCGACGTCGGCTTCGGCAAGACGGAAGTGGCGCTCAGGGCAGCCTATCTCTGCGTCCTCGACGGGCGGCAGGCAGCCCTCATGTGCCCCAGCACCGTTTTGAGCGAACAGCACTTCCGCACCGCCGAAGCGAGGATGAAGGACTTCGGCGTGCGCATCGCGTGTTTGAACCGCTTCCGCAGCGAGCGGGAACAGACGAGAATTTTGGCTGCCCTTGAAAAGGGGGAAGTGGACCTTCTCATCGGCACCCACCGCCTTCTTTCCAAAGACGTGAAGTTCCGCGACCTCGGGCTTCTCATCCTCGACGAGGAGCAGCGCTTCGGCGTCGAACACAAGGAAAAATTAAAGGACATCAAGCGCAACGTCGACTGCCTCACGATGACGGCGACGCCCATCCCGCGCACGCTGCACCTCTCTCTTTCGGGCATCCGCGACATCTCCACCATCCAGACGCCGCCGCATGCCCGCCTTCCCGTGCAGACGTACGTCGCCGAAGAGTCCGAACCGCTCATCCGCGACGCCTGCGTCCGCGAGATCGCCCGCGGCGGGCAGGTCTTCATCCTCTATAACCATGTGGAGAGCATCCACGCTTTCACGAAGCGCATGGGGGAGCTCATCCCCGAAGCGCGCATCACGCTCGCCCACGGCAGGATGGAAAAGCTCGTCCTCGAAAAGAACGTCTTCGGTTTTTATCGCGGCGAGTACGACATCCTCGTCACTACTACCATCATCGAAAACGGCATCGACCTTCCCAATGCCAACACCATCATCGTCATCGATTCCGACCGCCTCGGCATCTCCCAGCTCTATCAGCTCAGGGGCAGAGTGGGGCGGGGCAAACGCCTCGCGCACGCCTACTTTACTTACAAGCCCGAGCGCGTCATGACGCAGCAGGCGGCGGAACGGTTGAAAGCCCTCATGCAGTTCACCGAGCTCGGCTCGGGCTTCCGCATCGCCATGCGCGATCTCGAGATCCGCGGCGCGGGCAACGTCCTGGGCGCCGAACAGCACGGGCATATGGACAAAGTGGGCTACGAGCTCTACTCCAAAATTTTGCAGGAGGAGATCACGGGCGTCAAGCACGAGAGCGTCGATCTCGACATCCGCACGACGGCGTTCATCCCCGAAAGCTACGTCGAGTCGGCGGCGGGCAGGATGGACTGCTACAAGCAGATCGCCGAGATCCGTTCGACGTCCGACTACAAGCGCGTCTGCGTCTCCATGGAGGAGACGTACGGTCCGCTCCCGCCCGAGACGCAGAACCTTCTCATCATCTCCGTTTTGAAGAGCTATGCGTCAAAGTTCGCGGTCAGAAAAATTTCGGTGAGCGGGAAGGGGGGAGCCCTCGAATTCGCTTCCCTTGAAGCGCTGGCGGGCGAAAAACTTTCCGCCGCGATGGAGAAATACCGCTCGTATCTCACGCTCGACATGACGAGCGCACCCGTCGTACGCTTTGCATCTTTGGGCGACGGCGGCAAGACGATGGTGCTCATGACAAAATTCTTGAAGTTTGCGGCAACTTTTGTTTGATTTTCACCGAGAATTATTTGCACTTCAAGCGAAAATAAGGTATAATAGGCAGGTATGAGGCGCAATATATGCGCCCGAAAAAAAAGAGTAACCGTTCGGAGCAGAGAATTTTATGGCATTCAACAGGAAAAAAACGGCGGCAGTGGGCATCGCGGCAGTCATGGCGCTCGGCGCGCTCACGGGCTGCGACCTCGTTTCCACCGATCTTCAAAAGGACTACGCGCAAGTCGTTGCGGAAGTCGACATCACGAAGAGCGAAGCGTTCGCGGAGGGCGGCGAATATGCTGCTTATGCAGACGCCATCGAGCCTTTCGAGATCGTCAAGCGCGACCTCGTTTCCAACTTCATGAGCATCGGCTATCTCTATGTCGAGTCCTACGGCTACAGCTATGCCGACACTTACGAACTCATCAAAAACAGCCTCGTCAACCGCGCCATCTATTTGCAGTATGCCAAGGCATATTTCTTCAAGAGCGGCGAATACACCGTCGAAGGCTACGAAACGGCGGTGAACGCAGCCGAAGAAGGGGAGAAGGACATCGCGGGCCTTGCCTACTTCCTCGACGAAGAGGAGCAGGCGATGGCGGAGTACGAAGCTAAGGTCGCCTTCAACTCGGCGATCGACTCGCTCGAAACTGCCATCATCGACTTTGAAGACGAGCACGATCACGAGGATGCGCGCACGACCCCCACGGGCGTGGATACCGTCGACGAAGATTTCATCGATCCCGCCTACAAGGTATATACGGGTTCCAATTCCGCGTCCGACTGCGGCTCTTACGAGACGGTGGAGCGCTCCACTCCCTCGACGCGTACCCGCGCTTACAAGCGCCTTCTTTCCAACCTCAACAGCTACGGCCTCATCGAAAAGGGCGAAAACACGAGCGACGTTACCTCGCTTTCCTACTTCCATACCCAGCGCAAGAGCACCTATGAAGACGCCGTGATCGAAAAGCTCGGCGAAGCGTTCGAAGCGGAAGCCGAGGGCGTCATCACCGAAGAATGGGTGAAGTCGAAGTACGAAGAAACGCTTGCATCACAGCAGGAGACCTTCTCTTCCGATACGACGTCTTTCGAATCGGCGCTCGACAGCGTTTCGGATACCTCCTTCGTTCTCTACGCGCCCGACGAAAACTACGGCTTCGTCCTCAACATCCTGCTTCCTTTCAGCTCGACGCAGTCCGCCGCTCTCGATGAAGCGCCTGCCGACAGAGGGGATAAGAACGGCAACAAGTTCATGACGCGCGCTTCCCTCCTCGAAAGCGTCCGCGCCACCGATCAGCGCCGCACCTGGTTCACGGGGCATAACGACTATTCCTTCGTCGCGGAAGAAGCGGATAACGCTTACACGGGCGGCAATGCCGAAAGAGAGTACCTCTTCTTCGAAAACAACATGAAGAAGTCCTCGGGCGAGAATGCGCAGTACGAGCCCATCCCCAACTACTACGGCAAATACACCTACAACGGCAGCGTCGATAAGACGGAGGGCGAGCACGGCAAGACGGAGTTTACCATCACGCCCGAGAAGATCACGATCGACGGGTTCCTTTCCGAGATGGAAGGCTATCTCTCCGCCAACGGCTACACGCTTGAAAAGACGGTCTCCGCATCCGAAAGCTATTACGATAAGGCTCTCTCCGAATACTACAACGAAGACGGCACGGTGGACTATTCCTCCTTCGTCTACTACGAAGCGAAGGTCAACGAACTTTCCGATTTCAACGCCAACAACGTGTTCGTCGCGGGTTCGGACGAGAACAACGTCATGTCCATGATGAACGAGCTCTCCTTCGCCTACAACACCGATACGGCAGGGCTCAACAGCTACCTTGGCTATGCCATCTCCCCCAACTCGACCGACTACATGAAGGAATTCGAGTATGCGGCGCAGGAAGCGGTGCGCGGCGGCGCGGGCACGATCGTCGTCGTTCCCACCGATTACGGCTGGCACATCATCTACTGCACGTTCACCTTCGCGGGGAACACGCCTTACACCTTCGATTGGAACGAGATCGAAGAGGAGGGGACCTTCTCCAACCTCTACTACGAAGCGCTCAAATCTTCCAACCTCACGACGTACGCGACCGACCGCCAGACGGGGATCATCAACTCCTACGACAACGACACCTGCGTCACCGTGTACGAGAAGCGCTATCAGGATCTCATCCTCGACGGATCGGAGAACGATCCTCACGCCGGTCACGACCACTCCTAAGCGAGGTTATTCATGGAATATTTGACAGCCATCTGGCAATCGATCATTTTGGGAACGGTGCAAGGACTCACAGAGTTCTTACCCGTTTCTTCAAGCGGACATTTGGCGCTTTTGCACCGCATTTTGGGCGCTGACTTCGGCGGCAACACGCTGTTTTTCGACATCATGCTGCACGTCGGCACGCTCATTGCGGTCGTCGCCGTCCTCTGGCGGGATATTTTGGACCTCTTCAAAAAGCCTTTCAAGACGCTCCTCATCCTCATCGTCGCCACCATCCCCGCGGGCGTCGTCGGGCTTCTCTTCAACGGCTGGATCGAGGATGTCACGAACGGGCCCTACGGCGTTGTCATCCTCTCGTGCTGTTTTGCCGTGACGGCGGTGCTGCTGCTCGTTGCAGAGCACGTTAGTAAGAAGCGTCAGGAAACGCAGCCCTTCGGCTGGAAGCACGGCGTCTGTATGGGGCTTGTGCAGGCGGTCGCGCTCTTTCCGGGTATTTCGAGGAGCGGGTCCACGATCGCGGCGGGCGTCCTTTCGGGTGCGGAACGCAAGAGCGTCGCGCACTTTTCCTTCCTCATGAGCATCCCCGTCATTTTAGGCAGCGCGCTCGTGAGCGGCATCGACGTCGTAAAGCAGCCCGAGATCGTCACTTCCATCGGCGGGAGCGGGTTTTTGGGCATCGCCGTCGGGGTCGTCTTCGCGGCGGTGAGCGGCTTCTTCGCCGTCAAATTCATGCTCCGCGTCATCGAAAAGGCGAATTACAAGTGGTTCAGCCTGTATCTGGCGCTCCTTGCCGTCACCTGCCTTTCGCTGTATGCGGCGGGCGTCATCGTTTAAAATTTTCTTCCCGCGTATCATTTTCTTCCGTCTGCACAAGATAGCAGTATCGGAGGTAACCAAATGAGATTGAATTGCGGCGATACCTGTCCTAAGACGGGGTCCTACAAGGTAGTCAACGAAGAAGGCAGGGTGGTGAACACCGTCTACGTCGGCGAAGGCGAGACGATGCCGCCCACGCAGTATTCGAACTGCCACTACGAATCGGAAAACTGAATTACCGACGAAAAAAAGCGTCCGCCCCTCGTTCCGAGGGACGGACGTTTTCATTACCTTATTATAAGCGCCTTCTTGAGGGAGCTGTCATGTCATCCGCAGTTTACTGCGGTGGCATGACTGAGGGAGTAAAAAGTCTCCCATGAAATCGACTTCGGCAAGCCCCAAGCCTCACGAATGCAGCACGCGTTCGATCGCGTCGAGCTCTTCCTGCGTGAAGGCAGGGTTTATCTTCAGATTGTCCATGATCTGCGCCGAAGAGCTTGCGCCGATGATGACGGAAGAGACCGTCTCATCTTTGAGCACCCACGAAAGGGCGAGCTCGGGCAGCGTTTCGCCGCGCTCTTCGGCAATGTCGCGCAGCCCGTCGAGCTGGCGCTGCAAGGTGGGGGTGAGGCGCTCTTCTTTCAAGGTAAAGCTCTTCTTGATGCGGCTGTCTGCGGGGATGCCGTAGCGGTAGCGGTCGGTGAGGAGCCCCTGTGCGAGCGGCGAATAGACGATGAGCCCGAAGCCGTTCTCCTTCGCACAGTCTAAAAGCCCGTTCTCTTCGACGCGCCGATCGAGAAGGTTATAGCACGACTGGTTGAGGATGAAGGGGGTCTTGAGCTCGCGGAAGATCTTGAGCGCTTCCTCCGTCTGCACGCGGTCGTAGTTGGAGATGCCGATATACAGCGCCTTGCCCTGTTCCACCAGGCGGTGGAGGGCATAGCACGTCTCCTCAACGGGCGTCTCGGGCGCGGGGCGGTGGTGGTAGAAGATATCCACATACGCAAGCCCGAGGCGTTTTAAACTCTGATCGAGCGCCGCCGTCAGGTACTTCTTGCTGCCGCCGTCGCCGTAGGGGCCCTTCCACATGGGGAAGCCCGCCTTGGTCGAAACGACCATCTCATCACGGTAGGAAGAGAGCTGTTCGTGCAGGATCTTGCCGAAGTTTTCCTCGGCAGAGCCGTTCCTCGGGCCGTAGTTGTTGGCAAGGTCGAAGTGCGTGATCCCGTTGTCGAAGGCGGTAAAGATCATATCGCGCATGTTTTCGAAGTTGTCGAAGGAACCGAAATTGTGCCAAAGCCCCAAGGAAAGTTCGGGAAGTTTGAGCCCGCTCTTTCCCGCGCGGCGGTAGTGCATCGTCTTCTTGTAACGCATGGGGTCGGGGATGCGCTCCTTGTTGGCAAGCAAGCGCTTGAACGTGCTTTCGTCGGTCATCATATCACCTTGTAAAGATTTTTGTATGAGGATAGCACACTTTGCGCTCCGTGGCAAGCAAAACACGCCGCCGCCCATTGTTTTACTTGCATAAAAAATAAACGCCCCGAGAAGGAGCGTTCATTCGAATTCCGTCATGAATTTTCGGTACCGCTTGGGAAGATATCCGTTCTGCTGTTTGATGCGCTCGCGCGAAGGGATGTTGACGGCGGAAAAATACGTCTTCCACAGCTTCTGCCAACCCTCCTCGTCGGCGGAGAGCATCACTTCGGCTTGTTTCAAGGGCGCAAGGAAGAGGTGCGCCCCGTCCCACACGGCTGCTTTTTGTCGCTTGACGTCGTGAAGAACGAAGGGATATTCGGGCAGCCGCTTTGAAAAGTGCCGTGCCAAAATGTCCACGATGTCGTTGTCGGGCGAAAGGGGAGCGTACAGCGCGCCGCTCGCACTTTCCCGAAAGCGCACGAACCCCTTCATGCGGTCGATCTCGTGAGCAACGCGCCTTAGCGCCTGTTCCGCTTTGAGTACATCGGGGTGAGAGAGCATCCCGCGCACAGGCCCGCCCCGCTTTGCAATGAGCAGCAGATAGCGGAAGGCGGTCTGCATGTGCCCCTCGCCCCCGCAGCGCAGAAGGCGGTCTATCTCGCGCACGCACCCGCCGTCGAGCTCTTGAAAGCGGCAGAGTGCTCTTCTCGCCTTTTGCGGGTCGGGCACAACTTCCACGCACGGCCCCAACGGGCGCTCGTCTTTGGGCAGGAGCAGGGCTTCTTCGTCGCCCCACGCGGCAAGCAGCGCCGTCAAAACCCCGTCCCTCGTTTCCTCTGTCAGATAGATCATAGCCTCACAGTTCTCCCGTCAGCGCGGCAAGCGCCGTCTCCCGCGTGCCCAAAAGCTGCACGGCAGGGGAGAGCGTCCGCCCTTCGCCCGCGCCGCTCAACATGCCCGCCGCGCCCGCGCCGCCCGAGCCCCAGCGTTCGGGCTCGTCGAACAAACTCAGCTGCCGCGCCTCGTCCTGCCTTGCGCCCAGCGCGAGCAGTCCCTTCACGGCGCGCTCATCCTTGGCGCCCAAATACTTTCCTTTGCAGGTGATGAAGTGCTTCGCCCGTTTTAAAACGATGCGCATCCGCTTCAGGTCGCTAAAATCGAGCGCCGCATACCGCCTTGCCTCGGTGATCTTATACGCCCCTCTGCCGCCGATGCCCGGCACACGCAGCAGCATCTCGAGGGGCGCGGTATTCACTTCCACGGGGAAACACTGCGGGTTCCTCAGCGCCCACGCGCACTTCGGGTCGTATTCGAGGGGCAGGTTTTCCCCCTCGGGCGCGATCTCCTCCGCCGTAAAGCCGTAAAAGCGGAGCAGCCAGTCCGCCTGATAGAGGCGGTGCTCCCGCAGCTGTCCCACGGGGAGCGTCGGCAGCAGACTGTCCTGCACGACGGGCACATAGGAAGAATAGTACACGCGTTTGAGCCCCATCTTTTGATAGAGCGCCTCGGAAAGCCGCACGATGCGGCTGTCGGGCTCGGGGCTCGCGCCCACGATAAGCTGCGTCGTCTGCCCCGCGGGCAAAAAATGCCCCTTCTTGTGTTCTTCTTTGAACTCCGCCTTCTCCTTCACGAGCTGCCGCATGGGGGAGAGCAAACTCTCCGTCGATTTCTGCGGCGCCAAAAGTTTCAAACTCGCCTCGGTGGGGAGCTCCAGATTATAGCTCATGCGGTCGGCGTATTTCGCGGCCTCCGAAACGAGCCCCGCATCCGCCCGCGGGATGCCTTTCAAGTGGATATATCCGTGAAAGCGGTATTTCGTGCGCAGCAGCTTTACGGTGGCAAGCAGCCGCTCCATCGTAAAGTCGGGCGTCTTTTCCACGGCGGAGGAGAGGAACAGCCCTTCGATATAGTTGCGCTTGTAAAAGTCGAGGGTCAGTTCGGCGATCTCTTCGGGCGTCGCCGAAGCGCGCGGCACGTCGACGTCCGCGCGGTTGGGGCAGTAGCGGCAGGAATAGATGCAGCGGTTGGAGAGCAAAATTTTCAACAGCGAGATGCATCTCCCGTCGGGCGTGAAGGAATGGCAGCACCCCGCGGGCGCCGCGTTTCCCATGCCGCCGCCGTTCTTTCTGCCGCTTCCCGAAGAGGAGCACGAAACGTCGTACTTTGCGCTCTCCGTCAGAATTTTCAGCTTTTCCTCCGAGATCATGCCTTCATTATAGCACGTCGCCTGCCTATTGTCAAACAAATGTTCGATAAAATTTTGTTCTCGACCCTTGCCAATCGTCGCAGGATATGCTATAATAACAAAAAACAACGTCCAATATGTGAACATTTCACGAAAAATTCACCCTGCGATGAAGTTCTCTTTATCACGCGGGTATAAAATAAGGGAAACGCAGCGAGAGGAGGCAGAAGATGAAAGTTTTGATCGTAGACGACGAGGAGATGATCCGCGCAGTGCTTCGGGAGTACATCGAATTCGAAGGCGGCGAAGCGGACGAAGCGCAGGACGGCATGGAAGCGGTCAAAAAAGCGCGCGAAAACGATTACGACATCATTCTGATGGACGTCATGATGCCCAAGCTCGACGGTTTTTCTGCCGTCAAGGAGATCAGAAAGTTCAAGAATACCCCCGTCATCATGCTCTCGGCGCGCGGCGAGGAGTACGATAAGCTCTTCGGCTTTGAGATCGGCTCCGACGACTATGTGACGAAGCCCTTCTCCCCCAAGGAAGTGATGGCGCGCATCCACGCGGTCATCAACCGTTCGCAGGGCGCCGCCGCACCCAAGCGCGACGTTTATGAATTCGAAGGGCTCAAAATAGACATGGTGGGGCGCAACGTCTATGTGGACGGCGAGCGCGCCGAACTCACGCCCAAAGAATATGAACTTCTCTTTTACTTCGTGGAAAACCGCGGCGTGGCGCTCACGCGCGAGCGGCTTTTGAACCAGGTGTGGGGGTACGATTTTTACGGCGACGACCGCACGGTCGACACCCACGTCAAGATGTTGCGCGGCAACCTCAAAGAATACCGCAAATTCATCGTCACCCTGCGGGGATTGGGATATAAATTCGAGGCGTAACCATGCCCGCTTTTTCGGTGCAAAAAACGCGAAAGCCGCATAAAAAATTTCAGCCCAGGAGCTTCAACCTCAATCTCATCCTTTGGGTGAGTTTTTCCGTGTTCACCATCGTCGTCATCGCCTTTTTCGCCGTCGTGCAGAACGTGCAGATCAAGTATCAGTACCGCGATCAGACGGAGCGCTCTTTGCGCGATGCGGGCGATGAGATCGTGCGCTACGCTATCGATTTCGGCGCTCTCGATCCCGGCTTCTTCGATCCCGATACCGATCTTTCGCGGCGGCTGCTTGCCATTGCCAACCGCTACAACGTGAGCGTCTATCTCTTTACGGCGGACGGCAGGTTCGTTTTCCCCGAGTACCCCGTGGAAGAGCAGGAGGAATACGCCGCCATCTACGAAGAAGTGCGCTCCCGTCTCGGCGAGGGCGATCTTGTGTCTCCTTACGATACGGGCGACGGCAGTTATGCCCATGCAAGGCGTATCTCGCTTGCGGGCGGGGAGTGGTACCTGTATCTGAGCAGCTCCACCGAGCACGTCACGCGCGTGATGAACGAGATGGGCTGGCTCTCCCTCATCACGGGCCTCTTTGCGGTGGCGCTTGCGTTCGTCGTCAGCGGGCTCGTCTCCATGGTCATCACCAAGCCCATCAGCGAGGTCGCCGAAAAGGCGAAGGAGCTCGCCCGCGGCAACTACGAAGTCAACTTCGAAAGCGAAACATACGCCTGCCTCGAAGTCAAGGAGCTCTCCGAATCGCTGAGCCATGCGAGCGCGGAAATTTCCAAAGCGGACAAGATGCAGAAGGAGCTCATCGCCAACGTCTCGCACGATTTCAAGACACCGCTCACCATGATCAAGGCATACGCCTCCATGATCCGCGAAATTTCGGGCGACGACAAGACAAAGCGCGATAAGCACGCGCAGGTCATCATCGACGAAGCCGACCGTCTCGCCGCCCTCGTGGGGGACGTGCTCGATCTTTCCAAATTGCAGGCGGGCATCGAGAAGGAAGAATTTTCCGTCTTCAACCTCTCGGAGGACGTCTACGCCGTCACGAACCGCTTCGATTTCTACGTCGAAACGGAAGGCTATACCATCCATACCGACATCGACGACGATCTTTACACCTTCGCGGCGCGCGGCAGGGTGGAGCAGGTCCTCTATAACCTCATCGGCAACGCCATCAGCTACACGGGCGCGGATAAGAGCATTTTGGTGCGCTTAAAGGCAGGCAAAGACTGCTCGCACTTCGAAGTCATCGATACGGGCAAGGGCATCCCCAAAGAGGAGCTCGACACCATTTGGGATCGCTACTATCGCTCCACCGAGGCGCACAAGCGTTTGAAGCGCGGCACGGGTCTGGGGCTCTCCATCGTCAAGAGCATCCTCGTAAAGTACGGCATCCGCTTCGGCGTCAAGTCGGAAGTGGGGAAGGGCAGCTGCTTCTGGGTGGACTTCCCGCTCCCCAACGGCAGAGAAAACAAAACGAAATAGCTTTACGGCCTCTCCCTCCGGAGAGGCTTTTCCTTATTTTAGCCTCCACGGGGTCCCCAAAAAAAGACGCAGTATTTTTTGGGGTGGGGTTGGGGAGGCGGCAGGCGCTTTCTTGTCAAAGCCACGGTGTGGCTTTGACCGCCCGCGAACTTGGAAACGGCGCATTGTGCGCGCCGTTTCCTGACCGAGCGCGGTCTCTACAGCGCGAGACGGTGGCAGGCGAGGGACGAGCCTGACGAAGGGGTTGTTGTGCAAGCATAAAACAGACCTTTACAACCCTCCCGCCTCACTTCGCTCGGCACCCTCCCTTACACAGGGAGGGCAGAGAACAAATGTGAGGCGTCATCTGATCCATAAAGAAGCGGCGGCGACCCGAGGGTCGCCGCCGCGCATTTCTATCCCAAAGCAGTCATTGTTTTTCCAGCGTAAAGAGGCGATAGCTATCCTTCAAAAGCACGGCGGCTCCCGTCGGGTCGGCGAGCTCGGCAGCGGGGACGGGCTCACGCACGTCCTCGGGCGTCATATACCGCGTCCAATTTTCGGGGTCTTCGAATACGACCCGTTCGAGCTCGTCGCACCCGAAGAAGGCGTCCGCTTCGATCGTCGTCACGCTCTCAGGGATCGCGATCTCCTCAAAGGCGCAGCCTTTGAACGCCTCGCGCCCGAGATACACAAGTTCTTCGTTGAGCACGATGCCCTTTTTCAGGCTTCCCGAAAGGTCAAACGCGCCGCCCGCAATGGTGCGCGTGCCTTTGGGCACGGTATAGCCCTCGCCCGTCACGCGGTCTGCGTCCAGAAGATGGCAGCCCGCAAACAGCACGCCGTCCTTCCAATTCGCCTCATTGTCGTAATAGGCGGTGCTGAAAAGCACGTCCATGCCCATTTCAGAGATCGAGTCGGGGAAGACGACGGAAGCAAGTTCATCGCAATAGTAGAATGCCCGGTCGCCGATGCGTTCGACCCCGTCGGGCAGCACGACCTCTTTGAGCGCGCACCCTTCGAAGGCAGAACTGCCGATGCTCTTCACGCCCGCGGGGATCTCGATTTTAGTAAGCGATCCGCAGTCTTTGAACGTCGCGTTTTCGATGGAAGTGAGTCCTTTGGGCAGCGTCACCTCGGTAAGCGCCTCGCACTCTGCAAAGACGGAGCTCCCGAGATAGGTCACGCTGTCGGGCAGCGTCACGCCGGTAAGCTCGCGGCAGCCGCGGAAGGCGTCAAAGTAGATGTCCGTCACCGTTTCGGGCAGTGTGAGGGAAGCGATCGCGCAGCCGCCGAACGCGCCCACGGGAATGATGCTGAGTCCGCTCCCGAATTCGATGTCTTGAAGGGCGGTACAGCCGGCAAAGGCATACATGCCCATTTCTATGAGAGAATCGGGCAGCACGGCGCTTTCGAGTGTAATGAGGTTATAAAAGGCGTTCTCGCCGATGCTCTTCACGCCCTCGGGAATGACGACGCGCTCCAAACCCTCTGCGCGGTTCAGGGCAAACCCCTGCGCTTTGACGGCGGTCACGGGCTTTCCTTCGTATTCGCTCGGGATGACGATCTCTTCGGGCATCTCCTTGCCGCTGTCGGCAGAGACCTGCAAGCTCCCGTCGGCAAGCGTTTCAAAGACGAGGTATTCGTTCCCCGCATTCCCGCCGGGTACATTCCCGCCGGGCGTATCCCCGCCGGGCGTATCGCCCGTATCGTTGCAGGCGGCAAGCCCGCAGGCAGCGAACGCAGCCAGACCGAGGGCCGCGGCCGCCATCGCAAGCAATACAATACCGTGTTTTTTCATCATCGTTCTCCATATTTTTATTCACTATGCAGTTCACATCGTAGTTTCAGTCTATCATACTTTGCCCGCTAAGTCAATATCTCCCATATAAATTTATCAAAAGGGCTCTGCGCCGCCCGCAAGAGCGGGCGCGCGGCGGAAGGAGTCACCTCATTATAGGCGCCCTCTCGAGGGAGCTGTCTCATCACGCGGCGAACGCCGCTGATGAGACTGAGGGAGTCCCCGCCGGTGCTTCCCATCCCGCCCGCCGTTCACGGTTTATTCACCCTTATAGTCACATATGATTTGAACCCCTGTGAGCGCGTCTTTGTTCGAACCGATGATACTGTCCCACTGCTCCTTGCTGCCGCGGTAATAGACGGTCGTAAGCTCGTCGCACCCGTCGAACGCACTATCACCGATCGAGGTGACGCTTTGGGGGATGACGACCTCTTTAAGCGAGGTACAATAATTAAGTGCAGAGTTACTGATCGAGATGACGCCCTCGGGAATGACGATCTCTTTAAGCGAGGTACAATAATTAAATGCAGAGCTGCCGATCGAGGTGACGCTTTGGGGGATGACGGCCTCTTTAAGCGAGGTACATCTTAAAAACGCATAATTACCGATCTCGGTCACCGGCTTTTCATCGATGACGGCGGGGATATAGATCGTCGTGTCGCTGCAAGTTCCCTCTCCGGTGATGGTAACAGTATCGGTATCGTTGTTGACTTCGTATAACAGCCCTTCGGAGTAGAAGGCATAGCCGCAGGTCTCACAGGTGTTGCGGGTGAAAGAATGCTTCGCTTCTTCTTTGGCAGAGCATCCTGCACGGGTGCATTCTCTCCAATGGTTGGTCTCGTCGAAGGAGTATGCGCTCCACGCATGATCGAGCGCGTCGATCGTCTGTGTCTCCGTTTCTTGGCAGCGGGAGCAGGTGTGCTCTTCTTCTTCGCAAACGGTGCAGTAAACGACTTCTTCATAGGAGCCCGCCGTCGTGCAGGTCGCGGCGACTTCGTTCTCTCTGACCGCTTCGCCCGGCGTATGATCGAGGGCGTCCACCGTGATCGTCTTGCGGCTCACTTCTTCTTCGCATACGGTGCAGTAAACGACCTCTTCATACGAGCCTTTCTCGGTGCAAGTGGGCGCCTTTTCGTTCTCTCTGACCGCTTCGCCCGGCGTATGATTGAGTGCCACGATCTGTTCCGTCTCTTTCTCCCCGCAGGAGTAGGTGCGTTCGCGCAAGCCTTCTTCCGTGCAGGTGGGCTCATCGACGACTACCCACGAACTGTAAGCATGGGTATGTTCCATGGGGGGCGTCTCATCGTCTTTGCAGGCAGCGAACGCAGCCAGACCGAGGGCGGCTGCCGCCATCGTAAGCAATACAATACCGGGTTTTTTCATCATCGTTCTCCATATTTTTATACCTTCTTGAAAACTTTGTTGCTGCTCTCTTTGCGCAGCTGTTCAATGTTTTTCTTGGTAAGTTTCATTGTTATTCTCCTTGTAAAATTAAAGACGGATTATCTGATTAAATTTAATTTTTGTAATTGCTATTTGAGATTCGTGCGAACGTGCGATGTAAGGCAGTTGCTTTGCATCGCTCATTTTTTATTTGCATGGGAATGGTTTTATTGTATGGGAGGTATAGCAATGGCAAGAGAACGCTTTAAGCATTTATCTTTTACAGATCGTTTGAAGATTGAAGCTGGGCTGAAAATGAAGATGTCCGTAAAACAGATTGCAGAGAGTATTGGGGTGCATATAAGTACTGTGTATCGTGAAATAAAGCGTGGCGTTTATTTGAAAAAAGAGTCTCGGTGGGATCATTACGGATATGAGAAGTACTATCGTTATAAAGAGACTTATAGCCCCGACATTGCCGAACAGAAATATCGGGCATTTCTTCAGGCCAAAGGCGCTCCTTTGAAAATCGGGAAGGATCATGCCCTTGCTGAATATCTGGAGCATAAAATTGTCGATGAAGGGTGGACGGTATCGGCGGCATTGGGAGAGATTAAGCGAAAACAGATGCCCTTTTCTACCAGTATTTGTGTAAGGACTTTGTGTTGTTGAAACATGGCTTAACAACTATCCTCGGGGCGTTTTGGATTATGATACGCCTGATGAACGGTTCAACGAGCAGCTTGCAAAGCTTTCATAAAAATTTTTTTGGACTTTTTTCGCATTTACTATTGACATTTACCAAAACATCTTCCCGCCATCCTCTCGGCTCCTCGTCGCAGCGGAGCTGTCGAGCGCAGCGAGACTGAAGGAGTTTCCATATTTTAGGCGCCCTCTCGAGGGAGCTGTCCTGTTGTCCGACGAATGTCGGCAACAGGACTGAGGGAGTAAACGCCGGGGCTGCCCGTCACCTCCTCGCCCCGCGCCGCGCCCATGCAGAAAGGCTTGACATTTTCCTCCCGATATGCTATACTGCTCCTTCGGAAAAAAGAGAGGAATTCTATGTTAGAACTTCAAAATATCACCTTCGAAGTGGAGGAGAACGGCCAAAGAAAGCGCATTTTAAACGACGTCTCCCTCACGATCGACGAACGCTTCGTGGCGATCACGGGCCCCAACGGCAGCGGCAAGAGCACGCTCGCCAAGATCATTGCGGGCATCCTCACGCCCACGGGCGGCAAGCTTCTTTTCAACGGGAAGGACATCACGCCTCTTTCCGTCACCGAGCGCGCAAGGCGGGGCATCTCGTTTGCCTTCCAGCAGCCCGTGCGCTTCAAGGGCATCACGGTAAAAGACCTCATCTCGCTCGCGGCGGGCAAGCACATCACGGTGGGGGAGGCGTGCGGCTATCTCTCCGAAGTGGGTCTTTGCGCGCGCGACTATATCGACCGCGAAGTCAACGCTTCTCTTTCGGGGGGCGAATTAAAGCGCATCGAGATCGCGACCGTCCTCGCCCGCGGTACTTCTCTTTCCGTCTTCGATGAACCTGAAGCGGGCATCGATCTTTGGAGCTTCCAAAACCTCATCTCGGTGTTCGAAAAAATGTATGCAAAGTCGCAGGGGAGCATCGTCATCATCTCCCATCAGGAGCGTATCTTGAACATTGCCGATAAGATCGTGGTGCTCTCCGCGGGCAAGATCGAGCGCGTCGGCACCCGTGAAGAAATTTTGCCTTCTCTTCTCGGCACGAGCGCCTGCCGCGCCTTGACGGATAAGTTGCAATAAGCGCGGAAAGCTCCTCGTCTCGGAGGCGAGCGCTTCCCGTAACGGACTCCCAATCATAAGGAAGATCAACATGGACGAATTGGAAAAAATGCTGTTGATGCAGGTAGCGGACCTGCACCGCGTGCCGGACGGCGCGTATAATATCCGCAAGAACGGCGAAGGGGACGGCCGCCGCAGCACCGACCGCATCCGCATCGAGGATCGGAAGGACGGCCATGCGGGCATCGACATCTTCATCGCCCCCAACACCAAAAACGAGAGCGTGCATATCCCTGTCGTCATCACCAAGACGGACTACCGCGAGCGCGTGTATAACGATTTTTATATCGGCGAGAACGCGGATGTCTTGATCATCGCGGGCTGCGGCATCCACAACTGCGGGGTGGAGACGAGCGAACACACGGGCGTGCACACCTTCCACATCGGCAGGGGCGCGAAGGTGCGCTATGTCGAAAAGCACTACGGCAGCGGCGACGGCAACGGCGAGAACATCATGAACCCCGCGACCGTCATCTATCAGGAAGAGGACTCCCGCTTCGAGATGGAATCGACGCAGATCAAGGGCATCGACTCCACCGACCGTGAGACGACGGCGACGTTGAAGGCGGGCGCAGAGCTCGTCGTGCGCGAGAAGATCTTCACGCACGGCAAGCAGTTCGCGCGCACCAACTTCATCGTCGACCTCAACGGCGAGGGCGCGGGCGTCGATCTCGTGTCCCGTTCGGTTGCGGCGGACGATTCCCGCCAGACGTTCGGCTCGCGCATCAACGGCAACACGGCTTGCCACGGGCATTCGGAGTGCGACGCCATCATCATGGACCGTGCCTGCGTGACGGCGGTGCCCGAGCTCACGGCGAACTGCATCGACGCCGAGCTCATCCACGAGGCCGCCATCGGCAAGATCGCGTGCGAGCAGATCGTCAAGCTCATGACCCTCGGCCTCACCGAACAGGAAGCCGAAGAGCAGATCATCAAAGGCTTTTTGAGCTGATCTTCGCTCCCGCATATAGGCTCCGCGTCGGAGCAAGGCAAACCTCGCCTGCCCCTCTTTCATCGGAGCAAAGCCGCGAGGAGCGCAGCGGCTTACGAAATTTGCACCGCTGCAACGAGAGCGCGGGCGCCCCGTTTCGGGGCGCCCGCGCCGCACTATATTCAATTCATCTTCCATACACAAGATCGACAGAGCTCTTTTTGTGCAATTTCAAAAGGATAAGCAGATATGCGGCAAGCAGAAAACCTGCCATAACGCCCGCCGTTACAAGTACGCACTCATACCCGTAAGAGAGGATGGGCACCGCCCCTTCGGCGAGGGAGACAAAGAGCGCATTCCACAGCGCCGTCATTCCGAATTGCAGCAGGCAGACGGCGGCAAAGACGAGCACGAGACACGCGGCGCATTGCAGCACATAGACGAGCGCAAGTTTTCCGCTCGTGACGCCCAAAGCGCGCAGGACGCCGAGTTCCCCGCGGTCCTTGGTCACGGCGTCGTTGAGAAACGCTGCAAAACTGAACAGCGCGGTCATCAAAAACATGACGGCGGCGATCGTGAGAACGGGATTGTAGTTTTCAAGCAAGTTCCGGCTGATCACGACCAGCCCGTCGAGATAAGAACACCCGATCAGACCGTCGTCTTCGATGAGTGAAGCCACAGACGCGAGATCGTATTCGGATAACGATATCCCGGAGTCATGATAGACCCATTGCATCGCGTACTGACGAAAAAAATCCGGGAAATCGGCATCGCTGATCACAAACGTATCGTAAGAAAACGGCGACTCATAAATTCCCGCAACGGTAAAGGGTGTATCACAGACATCGGTCACAAGTTCCGTGCGGACGGGGAGCCCCGAAAGCTCCACGACAGGGATCGTGATCGTTGTACCGATCAGCTGCTCCATATCCTCCGCATATCCGTCAGCGATCTCTTCGGAAAGATAGATCTCCCCCTGTTCGAGCGGACCGTCGGAACCATACAGCAGCGAAAGGCCGGACGGCCGCGCGAAGTCGGCATAGGCAAAATAGTTGAACGAATAATCAGCTAAACCGTTCCCGTAACGCCAATAGACCTGCGTGCTTCCGGCTTTGGCCTCATCGTTAAAATAGCTCTCCTCCGTGGTACAGGCTGTAAAATAATGCAGGCGATAGGCATTGATAAGCGTTACATCGGTCTCATCGGGAACGGGCAGAGAAGGATCGTACCCCGTTGAATAGACAGCGGCGATCTTCCCCAGCGAATATGTGCCGCCGATGAGATCGGCATATTCCCAATCAATTTCGTATTGCTCATAAAGCTCGTCTAAAATGAGAAGGGCGATCGCGTCCGAAACGGCATACTCGCCCTCTTTCAATTCGCCGTTCCCCGCAAGGAGAGGAAAATCACAATGATCTTTCAGATACAACCGTACCTGCTCCTCCTGCGGCCGCACAGAATACTCTCCCTTCGAAAAATAAATGCTCGCGGCGTCATCGTAAAAAAGATCCGCCCCGTATGTTTCCCGATAATATTGCTCTTCCTCATCGGAAAATTTCATCCGATAGGGAGACCCGTCGAGCTCGATCTGTTTATAAAAATCGGCAGAATTGGCATGTTCGGCTTCAAGTGCCGTATAGAGCTGACGGACAGGCGTGGAAAAAAAGTTGTTGGCGGAGGAAATGATACAGAGAAAGGACAAAAGCAGCATAACAAGCAAAATGCCCAACCTCACTTTGGCGCTCCGCACCGAACCCAAAGCGACAGAAAAAGTCTCCCTGAGTCCGAACGTGGGGCGGCGGGGCGCGGGCGCGCTGTTTGCGGCGGGCGAAAACGATTTTGCCTCCTCGTCGCGGCAGACGGCGCCGCGGGAAAGCTCGATCCTGCGGTCGGCAAGCGCCTCAAAGTTTTCCACATCGTGCGTGACGACGACCACGAGGCGCTCGCGGGAAAGCTCCTTCAGAAGGCGGGCAACGTCGTCGGTGTGCGCACGGTCCAGGCTCCCCGTCGGCTCGTCGGCAAACAGGACGGGCTTGTTTTCCAGGATGGCGATCAGGATGGCGGCCCGCTGCTTTTCCCCGCCCGAAAGCTCGTTCGGGTAATTGTCTCTCCTCTCTTCCAGCCCGAACCGATAAAGCAGCGCCTCTCCGTCCACGCCTGCATCGGGATACAGCCTCTTGACGAGCGCAATATTTTCTCCCAGCGTCATGTTCTCCATCAGGCTCGCATTCTGGAAGACGAAGGACGCATAGTCCTTTTGATCGCAGACGACCTTCCCCGCCGTCGGCTTTTCCAGCCCCGAGAGAAGAGAGAGGAGCGTCGATTTCCCGCTCCCCGTCTCTCCCGTGATAAGGACGAGCCCCGTCTCGGGCAAAGAAAGCGAACACGGCTTCAACGCCTCGATCGCCCGCCCTTTCTTCACATAGTTTTTCGAAATATTTTCGGCGCGTATCATTGGAATGCTCCTGAAATGCCTATTTTAAGTATGATATAGTATAATATGGGGATGTATCGGTTTCCTCATAAAAATGTCATAAACGTGTAAAATCAGAAGAGGCGTGCGAACGCATCAAGTGCAGCTGACGGAACGCGGACTTTCAACGATCATTCTACTATTTCTTTTCCCTCGCCGCCGCATGCCTCCAAGCACATGCGGCGGAATTTTGCAAATGAGGGCTTGCATTTTGCCCGCAGAATTGATAAAATAAAAGAGGGCGCGCGCCCTCGGCTGCCCGCGTTCGGGCAAAACATGTAGAACGCACAAAGGAGCAAACTATGGCGCAATACGACTATCTCATCGTGGGGGCGGGGCTGTTCGGCTGCGTGTTCGCCCACGAAGCAACTAAGGCGGGGAAGAAGTGCCTCGTCATCGAACGAAGGGCGCACATCGGCGGCAACGCTTACACCGAGCGGCTCGAGGGCATCGACATCCACCGCTACGGCGCGCACATCTTCCATACGAGCGACGAGCGCGTCTGGAACTATGTCAACGGCTTTGTCCGCTTCAACAACTTCATCAATTCGCCCATCGCCCGCTATCGGGACGAGCTTTACAATCTGCCCTTCAACATGAACACCTTCTCCAAGCTGTGGGGCGTCGTCACGCCCAAGGAGGCGCAGGCCGAGATCGCCCGTCAGATCGAAGAGCTCCACATCGATGAACCTAAGAACCTCGAAGAGCAGGGGCTCAAACTTGCAGGAAGGGACGTCTTCGAAAAGCTCATCCGCGGCTATACCGAAAAGCAGTGGGGGAAGCCCTGCTCCGAGCTCCCCGCCTTCATCATCCGCCGCGTGCCGCTCCGCTTCACTTACGACAACAACTATTTCAACGACCGCTATCAGGGAATCCCCGAAGAGGGCTACACCCGCCTTGCGGAAAAGCTGTTGGAGGGCGTCGAAGTGCGCCTTTCCACCGATTTTTTAGCCTTCCGCCGCGAGCACCCGGGCATTGCAGAAAAGATCGTCTACACGGGCGCCATCGACGAGTATTTCGAATGCTGCTTCGGGCCTCTCCAATACCGCTCGCTGCGCTTCGAGACGGAGCGGCTTGAAGAGGAGAACTTCCAGGGCAACGCCGTCGTCAACTACACCGCCCGCGAGGTGCCTTATACGCGCGTCATCGAGCACAAGCACTTCACGCATGCCGTGAGCCCCGTCACCTATGTGACGCGGGAATATCCCGACCCGTGGTCACAGGGCAAGGAGCGCTACTATCCCGTCAACGACGCGGAAAACGAGGCGCTTTATCGGAAGTACAAGCAAAAAGCGGAAGGGGAGGGGAACGTCCTCTTCTGCGGCCGCCTCGGGAGCTACCGCTATCTCGATATGGATAAGACGGTGAAAGCCGCCCTAGACCTCGCCTCGACCATATGATAGGCGCCCTCTTCGGAGAGGTGTCATGCCATTCGACGTAGGCGTCGATGGCATGACGGAGGGAGTAAATGCCGGCGCTTCGCGTCCTTGCCGCACAAAAAAAGAGCGTCAACCATGGCGCTCATTCTTAGGGCTCCCGCAAAAATCGCGAAGCGAGTTTTGCGGGATAATTTTAGGGTTCCCGCAAAAATCGCGAAGCGAGTTTTGTGGGATAATTTTAGGGCTCCCGCAAAAATCGCGAAGCGAGTTTTGTGGGATAATTTCAGGGCTCCCGCAAAAATCGCGAAGCGAGTTTTGTGGGAAAAGGAGACGCAGGCGCAAAAGAAAACAGCTTGAGCAAACTCAAGCTGTTTCAAAATGCGCCTTGCGGCGACGTGGTGGGGACAACAGGACCCCGCCGAAACCCCTGAAGGGGTCCCCTCGTCGGAGCTTCGGGTTTTACTTGTTTCTTGCTGATGCATCTCTGCTTCGCAGCTTCGA
>DXAJ01000033.1 GCA_019117085.1 Candidatus Gallimonas gallistercoris | reverse complement strand
GTCGATGCGAAGTGGGGCTATACCGATGCGCAGAAGGAAATGGGCGGCTATGCCTGGAAGATCACGCTGCGCGAAGACCTGACGTGGGACGACGGCACGCCCATCGATGCGACCGACTTCGTCTACACGATGCAGCAGCAGCTTGATCCTACCTTCAAGAACATGCGTGCTTCCACCTATTATAACAACATCCAGATCAAGAATGCGCGTAACTACGTGTTCAGCCTTGATGAGATGGTCTATGTCAACTTCGCGACGAAAGGCTATGAGACCTATCAGGAAGCTCTCGATGCCGGCGAGACTCTCTTGTTTGATGTGTGGAGTTTCTATGGCGCACAGGGTTATGTCGATGCCGATGGCAACGAGTGCCCTCAGTACGTTTCCATCACCGATGAGACCGTTTATGATACGCCTGATGCGTGGACTTCCGGTACTGCTGTTGATGCGTTCTCCGGTGCGGTGCTCTTTGAGACCTACTACGGTACGCCTTACATGGACGACTCGCTCCTCATGATCTATACCAAAAACGATACGTACGGCTTGACGTATGATCAGGTCGGTTACTATTCGCCTTCCAAGTATGAGCTTGTCGTCTGCATGGATACGCCCATCCAGCTGAAGAAGGAAGACGGCTCCCTCTCCTATCAGGCAGCTTACAGCTTCCAGAGCTTCCCTCTCGTCAAGAAGGATCTCTATGAAAAGTGCAAGCAGGAGCCTGTTGCAGGTTCTACTCTTTGGACCACCAACTACAACACTTCCCTCGAGACGTCTGCAAGCTGGGGCCCCTACAAGCTGACCCAGTTCCAGAGCGGTAAGTCCTATACGCTTGAGCGCAACGACAACTGGTTCGGTTACGACCTTGAAGACAATAAGGGTCAGTATGAGATCGACCGCATCGAGTGCGAGCAGATCTCCGATATCAACACCGCATGGATGAGCTTCCTCAGCGGCAACCTTGATGAGATCGGTCTCGACGTCACGCACAAGGCAGATTACAGAGATTCCAAGTACACCTACTTTGCGCCCGGCACCGGTTCCTTCGGTATGAACCTGTATGCAAACCTCGACGTTCTGAAGGAGAACGGCCGCAACAACGGCATCCTCGCCATCCGCGACTTCCGTAAGGCGATCTCCCTGTCCCTTGACAGAGACGACTACAATGCAACGGTCTACACGGCAGACGAGTCCCTGCTCGGCCTCCTTGGTCCCGCTTATTACTACGATGTCGAGAACAAGGGCGTGTACCGCGATACCGTCTATGCAAAGGAAGCGCTGCTCCGCGTCTACGGCTTCACCGAGAATGCGGACGGCTCCTGGACGGACGGCACTAACACCTATTCCGACTACGAAGAAGCTTACGAGGCAATGAACGGCTACAACCCCACGCTCGCCAAGGAGCTCGTGGAGTCCGCTTACAAGGAACTCACCGAGAATGCCGAAGAGTACGGCTACGATGATTCCAAGCCGATCACCTTCGTCTACGGTACCGCTAGCGATATCGACAGCACCCGCCGCAACTTTGATTACATCAAGAAGACGATCGAGACGATGGTCCAGGGCACCTCGCTCGAGGGCAAGATCAACGTCACGTTCGATGCATCCTTCGGTTCCGCATGGGCGACCGATTTCCGTTCGGGCGCTTACGATATCGCTGCCGGCACCGGTTTCACGGGCGGCGCGCTCGATCCCTCCGGCTTCCTGCAGTGCTATCTCGATCCCGAAGCTGGCCTGATGTATTCGACCTGGTGGGATACCGCACACGAAATGCTTGAATTCACGATGCCCGAAGGCGACTATGCCGAAGCGGGTCAGACGTTCACGATGAGCCTCTTCAACTGGTACTGCTGCCTGAACGGTATGGCGGAAGCTTACGATCAGCCCAACACCTACAACTGGGGCGCAGGCTTCATTCCCGAAGAAGCCCGCCTTGAGCTGACCGCAAAGCTGGAAGAGATCACCCTTGAGCAGTACTACACGATCGCTACGACGTCCGAAGTTAACGCGACGGTCACGGGTGCGAAGTGGTCTTATCTCACCGATGAGTACAACATCTTCATGGGCTTCGGCGGTTACCGCTACATGACCCGCAACTATTCGGATGAGGAGTGGGTAAACTTCGTCAACGAGAACGGCGGCGACCTTTCGACCGAGTACAAGAAGACCAACTGAGTTTTTCGGATGATCTGACGCTCAGAACACAGCGGGGACGGAACGATTTCCGCCCCCGCTTGTTCCTGTTTTTACACGGTGCTCCCGCGCCGCGGCGGAAGGGCGTCCGCTCTCCGCGACCAAACCAAAGGAGCAAACTACCATGTACATGTTCAAGTATGTATTAAAGCGGCTGGGGCTGATGCTGATGACCTTCTGCATCATCATGCTGATGTGCTTTGTCCTCATCAAGCTCCTGCCCATCGTCGTCACTGTCCAGATCGGGCAGGACGCGAACATCATCTACGGTCAACTCGAGGCGAGAGGGTATATCTGCAACGTCGTCTACGACTCTGCGACACAGCTTTGGAGCTACGATACCGTGCCCATCTTAAAGCAGCTCGGGTTTTACTTGCAGCGTATCTTCCAGGGCGACTTCGGCATCGGCGTTTCGATGGCGGAATACCGCAATCAGCCCGTCTGGGATATTTTCATGGAGAAGATGCCCCCCACGGTGCTCATCAACATCTATTCGACGCTCATCGGCGTGCCCATCGGCTTGGGGCTCGGCATCTTTGCCGCACTCAAGAAGAACAAGTGGCAGGATCAGGTCATTTCCGTCTTCATCATCCTGCTCATCTCGGTGCCGTCCATCGTCCTCGGCCTCATCGTGCAGTATGTCTTCTGCTTCAAGCTGCGTTGGTTCCCGCTGACGATGAATTCGGGCTTCAACTACTTTACCTGGCCGATGTTCCGCAGTATGCTGCCCGCCGTCTTTTCGCTGTGCTTGGGTTCGATCGCAGGCTATGCCCGCTTCACCCGCGCAGAGCTCACCGAAGTGCTGACGAGCGAGTTCATGCTGCTTGCCCGCACGAAGGGCTTGACGCGCGGCCAGGCGACGCTGCGCCACGCGCTCCGCAACGCGATGGTGCCCATCTTCCCGATGATCTTAAGTGAGTTTGTTCTCGTGCTTTCGGGTTCGCTCGTCATCGAGAGGATGTTCTCCATCCCCGGCGTCGGTAGACTGTATCTCGACTCCATCACCTATCAGGACTACGACTTCTTCATGCTGCTTTCGGGCTTCTATACGCTCGTCGGCCTCTTGGCGGGCATCGTGACGGATATCAGCTACGGGTTCATCGACCCGAGAATACGAATGGGGGCAAGGTGACATGGAAAACACGGCTTACACCAACATCCCGAAGGAAAAATTCGAGTTTGCAGATGCGCGCGATATTTCGCACGACAAGAAGCTCGAGACCAAGCCGCGCAGCTATATGCGCGACGCCTTCTCGCGCTTCTGCAAGAACAAGGGTTCGGTCGTCGGCGCGTGCGTCATCCTCTTTTTGGTGCTCTTTGCCATCATCGTGCCCTTCTTCACGCAGTACACCGTTGCATATAACGATACCTACTACGTCGTGACGCTGCCCAAGAACAAGATGTTCGCAGAGACGTCCTTTTGGGACGGCTGCGAGGCGCGCGTGGACGGGAAGCTCACCTTCATGTATTACTACGCGATGGGGCAGGAGACCGGACACTATGCCGTCAAGAACCAGGAGTTCTCCGTCGACGAGGAGGATATGTATCATTACCGTCTCGACAGCTATCATAAGACGGGCATGATCTATTCCAACCTCACCACGCAGGAGTACGAGAACCTCATGCGGTATCAGGATGAGACGGGAAGACAGGTCATCTATCCCACCGTCCGCACGGCCGACCGTCCCGAGGCGCAGCAGGATCAGAACAACGCCAACTACTATTACAAGACGGAAGGCACCAACCGCACGCAGATCGTCTATGATGAAGACGGGAACGTCATCCCCGTCTATTGGACGTATGAGGCGGGCACGGAGGCCACCGACGGCTATACTTCCAAAATGCGCATCGAGGGAGAGGACGGGTTTGTCGGCGAAGACGGCAAGACGTATTACTATATGTATGCGCGCCGCACCTCTTCGGGCGTGGAAGTGCGCGTCAATTACTACGAGTATTATATCTACTATCACAGCTATGTGTTGCAGGACGGCATCACCGAGCCCTACTTCCTCTTCGGGACGACGGGTTCCGGGCAGGATATTCTGACCTGCCTTGCTTCGGGCGCGCGGTTCTCCTTCATCTTCGCGATCGTCGTTGCTGCCGTCAACCTCATCTTCGGCGCCGTGTACGGCTCCATCGAAGGCTATTACGGCGGCAAGATCGACCTCGTGATGGAACGCGTTTCCGATATCCTCGCTTCCGTGCCGTCGATGATCGTCATCACCCTGCTCAAACTGCATATGGGCGGGTCGAGTCAGATATTGGTGCTGTTCATCGCCTTCTTCATCACAGGGTGGATCAGTATGGCGTCGCGGACGCGAATGCAGTTCTATCGGTATAAGAATCAGGAGTACGTCCTCGCCGCGAGGACGCTGGGCGCAAAGGACCGCCGCATCATCTGGAAGCATATCTTCCCCAATGCGTTGGGTACGCTCGTCACGAGCTGCGCGCTCGTCATCCCTTCGATGATCTTCTCCGAGACCAGCCTTTCCTACCTCGGCATCATCAACCTGTCGACGGGCAACATCACGAGCGTGGGTACCCTCATCAACGCGGGCCAGTCCTATCTAGCCACGGCGCCCTATATGTCGCTCTTCCCGTCGCTCTTCCTCGTGCTGCTCATGCTGAGCTTCAACCTGTTCGGCAACGGCCTGCGCGATGCGTTCAACCCTTCGCTGAGAGGCTCGGAGGACTGATATGGAAAACAGAGAAGTCAAACTCGAGGTCAACGACCTCAAGATCTCCTTCCGGACGTCCAACGGCAAGGTCCAGGCCGTCCGCGATATCAGCTTCAAACTCTATAAGGGCGAAACGCTCGCCATCGTGGGTGAGTCGGGTTCGGGCAAGTCGGTCACGACGCGTGCCGTCCTCGGCATCCTCGCCGCCAACGCCATCAAAGAGGGCGGTGAGATCGTCTACGACGGCCAGGACCTCATGAAGATCTCCGAAGAGGACTTCCACAAGATCCGCGGCGACAAGATCGCCATGATCTTCCAGGACCCGCTCTCCTCGCTCAACCCCATCATGCGCGTGGGCAAGCAGATGACCGAGGCCATGCTCATCAAGGGCAAGCTCAGCCAGAAGGAGGCGCGCGTCAGCTTCAACACGACGCTCAAGCGCCTCAACGACAGCATGGACGAGGCACTCGGCAAGGAGACCGCCTCCCGCAACGCCAAGAAGTGCAGCGACTTCAACAAGTTTGAGGTCAAGCACCTCGAGCTCGAAAACGCTTACAACCGCGCCCGCGAGGCTGCCTCCGATGCCGTCAAGGACATCGACGACCTTGCGTTCGAGATCGAAAAGCACGCGGCGCAGACGCTCGTCTCCGACGCTCGCGAGATCATCCGTCTCGCCAAAGATTCGGTGTCGCGCTATGTCGTCTATGCGCGTGCGGAAGAGCTCAAAGCGGAAGCGCTCAGGCTTAAAACGCTCATTCGCGTGCCCCTTTCCCATCATGCGAGGAAGCTCGTCTCTTCCGTCATCCGTAAGGAGGCAAAGCCCTTTGCCTTCCCCGACGAAGACATCCTCGCTTCCCTCCGCAAGATGCGCGAGATCCTTTCTGAGGCCGTCGCGTTCGAAAAGCCCAATTTCTTTGCGATGGGCTATTACCTCACCTTCGCGGGGCAGCCGCTGCCCGACATGGACGTGAAGTCGCTCAACGAATACCTCCGCAAGGTGCTCGACGAAAAGTTCATGCTCGAGTTCATCGATATCGCGAAGGAAGGGCTCATCTATTCGCACCGCCGTTCGCTCGGGAAGCAGAAGGAGGCGCTCGAAGTCATCGCCCGCCTCAAACCCGTCTTTGAGAAGGCGGAGCTCGATCACGCGGAAGTCATCTCCGCCGCAAAAGAGATCGCCTCTGCCGTTGAGGACGCGATCGACCGCCTCGAGATCATCAAAGATAACTCGGCATACACCTTCCGCACCAGCCTGCGCGAGGCCATCCGCCTCTATTACGACGGCATCGAGCGCAACAAGAAGGAAGAGAAGCGCTTTGCGCGTCAGACGGCTTCCTACGAGCGAAAGCTCGCCCGCGGCAAGACGCCCGACTACGTCGTCGCCGACAAGAAGCTCGTCGACCTCGAAAAGGCCGCGAAGGACATCGTCATCGTGCTCAACCGCATCGAGGAGGACTTCAAGCGCCGCCTTGCGATCGGGGAGAACGTCGACTTTGACGAGCGCACCGTCGCGATGGTGGACTACCTCAAACAGAAGGCGTCCGACGTCGCGTACAAGGTCACGCACAACATGGCAAAGACGCGCGCTCTGAAGCTCCTCGAAGAGGTGGGCATCCCCGAACCGAGGAAGCGTTACCGCCAATATCCCTTCGAGTTCTCGGGCGGTATGCGCCAGCGTATCGTCATCGCGATCGCGCTCGCAGCCAACCCCGACATCCTCATCTGCGACGAGCCCACGACGGCGCTCGACGTGACCATCCAGGCGCAGATCCTCGAACTCATCAACCGCGTCAAGGAAGAGCGCCAGCTCTCCGTCATCTTCATCACGCACGATCTGGGCGTCGTCGCCAACATGGCAGACCGCGTCGCCGTGATGTATGCGGGCAAGATCGTGGAGATCGGCACGGCGGACGACGTGTTCTATTCGCCCGCACACCCTTACACCTGGGCGCTGCTCTCCTCCATGCCAGACCTTGATACCAAGGAGAAGCTGGAGGCCATTCCAGGTACGCCGCCCAACATGATCTACCCGCCTAAGGGCGACGCCTTTGCCGAGCGCAACAAGTACGCGCTTAGGATCGACTTCGAGGCACAGCCGCCCATGTTCCGCATTTCGGATACCCACTATGCGGCGACGTGGCTGCTGCATCCCGACGCACCCAAGATCGACCCGCCCAAGTCGGTGACCGAGCGTATCGCCCGCATGAAGGGCCGCATGTCCGAAGCGCAGGCGGCGCCGGAGGCGGAGCAAGCAGAAAAGGAGTGACATCATGGAACATCAGGAAGAGACCTTGTTGAAGGTCGAACATCTCTGTCAATATTTCAAGATGGGCCCCGGGCGCGAACTCAAAGCGGTCGACGACGTCAGTTTCGACATCAAGAAGGGCGAGGTCTTCGGCCTTGTCGGCGAGTCGGGCTGCGGCAAGACGACCACGGGCCGTTCCATCATCAAGCTCTATGACATCACTTCGGGCAACGTCTACTTCAAGGGGCAGCGCATCTGCGCGGGCACGCGCTCTTATAAAGAGGCCATCCGTGCGGCGCGCACCGCTTACCGCGAAAAGATCTCCGCTCTCGACAAGCAGAAGAAGGAAGAGATCGAGCAGGGCGCCGACAAGGCGCAGGCCGAAGAACTCAACAAAAAGCTGCGCGCCGAGGCGGAGGAACAGTACCGCACCGCCGTTCTCGAAAACAGGAAGCTCATCGCCTCCGCCAAGCACGATCAGAATTTCTGCGATAAGGATCATGCGGAAAAAGTCGTCGCGGCGCTCAAAGAGGAGCGCGAGAAGGCGCTTGCCGCCTGTTCTTCGGACGAAGAGCGGAAGAAGGTCGAGAAGGATTATAAGACGCGCCTTCACGTCGCGAGCCACGAGCGCATCGTCAACCGCATCCAGATGATCTTCCAGGATCCCATCGCTTCGCTCAATCCTCGTATGACCGTGCGCGACATCATCGCGGAAGGACTCATCATCCACGGCATCAAGGACAAGGACTACATCGATGAGAAGGTGTATAACATCCTCGAAAAGGTCGGTCTTGTCCGCGAGCACGCAGGCAGATACCCGCACGAGTTCTCGGGCGGGCAGCGCCAGCGCATCGGCATCGCGCGCTCCGTCATCATGGAGCCCGAGCTCATCATCGCCGACGAGCCCGTCTCCGCGCTCGACGTTTCCATCCAGGCGCAGGTCATCAACCTTCTGAACGATCTGAGGAGCGAGTTGGGCATCACCGTGCTCTTCATTGCGCACGATCTTTCCGTCGTCAAGTACTTCTCCGACCGTATCGGCGTCATGTACTTCGGCAAGATGGTCGAGCTTGCGCCCTCCGACGAGCTGTTCGCACACCCGCTGCACCCCTACACGCGTTCGCTCCTTTCCGCGATCCCGCTGCCCGATCCGCAGTACGAAAAGCAGCGCCGCCGCATCACCTACAACCCGCTCGCCGAGCACGATTATTCCGTCGAAGGCCCTACGATGCGAGAGATCACGCCGGGGCACTTCATCTACTGCAACGGCGCGGAGTTCGAAAAGTATAAGGAAGAGCTCGGTCTTTGATATGAAGACGGTCTACCGTTATCTTATCACGGCATGCGTCGGGTTCCTGATCGCGCTCCTCATCGCCGTTCTGAAGAACGGCTTTACGGAGACGGACGTTGCGGTCGCCATGCAGATCTGGTGCGACGCCTTCTTCGTTTCGGGCGTCTTCCTCACCTGCGGCGGGCTCATCGTCGTCGCAAGCAACGGGGGCGTGTTTGATATGCTCGGCTATGCCGTTTCGCTGCTGTGGTATACGTTCAAGTCCTCCAAGGTGGAGCGTAAATACAAGACGTTCTATGACTACCGCGAGGCGCGCAAGGACCGCAAGCGCAGCGTTTCCTATGTGCTCATCGTGGGATTGGCGTTTATCGCCGTTTCCGTCGTGTTCCTCATCTTGTATGAGACGGTGGGTGCCGCATAAACAACAAAACCAAAAGGCCTTCGCCGAAGTACGGCGGAGGCTTTTTTGTGTGGAGGGGACTGCGGGGAGCAAGCCTTAGAGTACGGAGGCGAAGAGCGTCAGGATGGGCGCGTAGAGCGCGGCAAACAGAAGCACGATCTCGGCGGCGGCAAGGCATAGGAGCAGCGTTTTGAGCACCGCGGAGGAACGGCGAACTGCCGTCTCACGCTCGCGTTCCAAGGCGGGAAGGACGCTTTGAAGAAGGGATGCGATGCTGTTGGACCGCTCGCCCGCCGCGATCGCCGCGACAAGGAAGGCGGGGAAGAGCTTCTCCTGTGCGAGGGTGTGGGAGAGGGGCTCGCCCGACAAGAGGCGCGCCGCCGCCCGTTGGATGCCGCGCGCCGCGCGGGCGTTCGGAAGGAGCGCGGCGGAACATGTGAGCGCTTCGGGGAGGGTCGCCCCTCCCTCTTGAAGAAGAGGGAGCATGCGGCAGAAGCGGACGGCGATTTTGCAGCGTTCGGCGCGGGAGCGCAATTTGAGCGCGTCCAGTCGCAGCCGCACGGCGGGGAGGCGGCTCACGAAAAAGAGCAGCAGGGCGGCGGCCCCTAGGACGGGGAGCAGCCAAACGATGTTTGTCAGCAGCCATGTCCCTGCGGCGGCAAGCGTTTCCGTCAGGGGTGGCAGGGGGATGGAGAGCGAGGAGAACGCCTTCTCAAAGGCGGGGAAGACAAACGCCGAAAAGAGCACAAAAAGGAGCAGAAGCCCCGCGCACATCAGGGCGGGATACAGCGTGCTGCCGCGCGCAGCGGTTTCGCGCACTTCCCGTTCCAATGCCTCGGCGGCGAGCATGAGCCCGCGCGGATAGTTCCCGCTTCTTTCCGCAAGCAGGCAGAACTGCACGGCGGTTCGGGGGAACTTTTCGCGGGCGAGGGCTTCGGATAGGGGAACGCCCGCAAGCACGGCTTCTTTCAGCCTTATGGCTGCCCGCGTGAGGCGGCGCACGCCCTCTGCGGCATAAAGCAATGCTTCGGGGAATGGCATCCCCGAGGCAAGCAGCGCGGCTAACCTGCGGCAGTATCCCGCCGCGTCTTCTTTCGGAAGGGTGTATAAGGGCGTGCGGATGCGCCGCAGGACGCGCCCGAGTTGGGAAGAAAGACCATGGCGCCGCTGTTTCATTTCGCTCATTCCACGGGCTTAGCGGTGAGGAAGCTCAAAGAGAAGTCTTCGCGCGGAAGGGGCGTTCCGCTGCGGACGCATTCGCAGAAGAGCGTGGCAAGGCGTGCGCTCTCGTCGCGGGCTCGGTCGAAGAGTTCGTCGGCATTCCCGCCCTTGCCCTCCGAAAGGCGCGAAAAGCCGTCCAGGGCGAGGTATTCGGGGTCGGGGTGCTTGCGCGGGTAGAGGCAGGAGAGGAAGGGCTTTGCGCGGAAAAAGCGTTCGAGTTTCGCCCATGCGCGCTGCGAGGAATAGCACTTCCCGTGGAAGAAGGTGAGATACCGCCAGAAATTGTTGAGCCCCGCGTTGAATTTGCTCTTTTTTACTTCCTCGCGGCCGAGTTCTTCGGCAAGGCAGGCGTAGAGGCGGGCAACGGCGGCGTTCTTTGCGATCTTTTTGGGCGAAAACGCACAGCGGAACTTTTCCGCCTCCCGCCCGCGGAACTTGCGCAGGAAATGCACGTCCCAGTCGTTTTCAATGAGCTGGTGCACGCGCTTTTCGCTCTTCTCCTCTTCCATATAGTTGTAGACGAAGGGATGGAAGGTGCTGTCCGTCGCGTAGTGGGCGATATAGCCGAGGATATAGGCAAAGGCGCGCGTGCGGTCCTCGTCCGAATAGACGGGGAAGCGGGCGTTCTGTTCGCCCGAGAGGATGCGGCAGAAGAGGCGGAACACGTCGTACGGGCGGTTTCGGTGCAAAAATTTTCCGAGGTTATATTCGCTGCGGCTGCCGATGCGGTAGAAAAAGAACATATCGGGCCCCTGACAGCCGAGGAAATATTCGTCGGGGGCGCGCTCGATGATGTGCTGCAACCCTTCGGGGAGGAGCTTTTGCGCCTCTTCGGCGACAAGCTGATGGGTGATGGCGGATGGCATAAATTCTCCTTCTTGTTTGTTATGGTTTCGGGGGTGTGGGGCGATCATCTCGGAGCTATTTGCCCGAGAGAACAAATTTGCGGGTATTTTCGCAAGAGCAGCGTAAATTCCTGCTGCCTCACCGGCAGGTGGGCGAGGCGTTTTGCAGAGCCCCTTTGTCGGCGAGAACATCTTTGCTGGAGTTTTTCTCGAAAGCAGCGTAAATTCCTACTGCCTCACCGGCAGGTGCGGGAGCTTTCGTAAGAGCAGAGTAAATTCCTACTGCCTCACCGGCAGGTGCTGCCCCACCGGCGAGGTGCTATCAGAGCCCCTTGCCTGCGAGAACATCTTTGCGGGGGTTTTTCTTGAAAGCAGAGTAAATTCCTACTGCCTCACCGGCAGGTGCGGGAGCCGAAGATGGCGGTGCCGAGGCGGATCATATTGGAGCCGTGGGCAAGGCACAGCCGCCAGTCCCCGCTCATGCCCATCGAAAGATGCTCGATGTTCGTATCGTGCGCCCGCGCGCGATCGTAGAGGGCGCGCATCTTATCGACAAGACCGCCGAGGTATCCTTCGTCGCCCGCAAGGGGGAGCATCGCCATGAACCCTTTGACGCGGAGGCCTTCCGTGCGGGAGAGCCGTTCATAGGCGGAGAACGCCTCTTCGAGGGGATAGCCGCTCTTCGACTCCTCGCAGCCGATGTTGACTTCGATGAGGATGTCGGTGACGATGCCCGCGCGCACGGAGCGTTTAGAAAGCTCCGAGGCGAGCTCGTCGCGGTCGACGGATTCGACAAGGTCGGTGCGGCCGATGAGGTACTTGACCTTGTTGAGTTGCAAATGCCCGATGAAGTGGCGGCGCGCACCGTTCACTTCTTCGAATTTGGCGGTAAATTCCTGCACCTTGTTCTCGCCGATGTCGGTGATGCCCGCGGCGATCGCTTCGTTGATCTCGGCGGGGGTGCGCGTCTTGGTGGCGGCGACGAGCGTCACCCTTTCATGATAGCAATTGCCGCCCTCCAGCTCTTTGAGGAGGGCGGTCACGTTTTCTTGGATCATATGCGTTCTGCGATGAGGCGGGTCATTTCGCGGCAGCCCACCTTTTTCATGCCTTCGCTCATGATGTCGGGCGTGCGCCAGCCCTCGTTGAGCACTTTGAGGACGGCGTTCTCGACCGCCGCGCACTCTTCGGTGAGCGAGAAGGAGTCGCGCAGCATCATGGCGGCGGAGAGGATGGTCGCGATGGGGTTGGCGACGTCTTTCCCCGCGATGTCGGGCGCCGAGCCGTGGATGGGCTCGTACAGCCCGCGCGTGCCGTCGCCCAGAGAGGAGGAGGCGAGCATGCCGATGCTGCCCGTCACCTGCGCCGCTTCGTCGGCGAGGATGTCGCCGAACATGTTGGAAGTTAGAAGCACGTCGAACTGCGCGGGGTTTTTGACGATCTGCATCGCCGCGTTGTCGACGAGCATATCCTCGACTTTGACGTCGGGGTAGTACTGTTCGGCAAAGGCGTGCACGGTGCGCCGCCACAGGCGCGAGCTTTCGAGCACGTTCGCCTTATCGACGGAGATGACGTGCTTTTTGCGCTTTCTCGCAAGTTCGCACGCGATGCGGGCGATGCGCTCGATCTCGCGGACGGAGTACGTCTCGGTGTCCCAGGCGGTCTCGCCCATCGTTTCGTCGTCGTATCTTCCGCGCTTGCCGAAGTAGATGCCGCCCGTGAGCTCGCGGACGACAACGATCTCGATGCCGTCTTTTACGAGCTCTCGCTTTAAGGGGGAGGCGTCCGCAAGGGGCGCCCACAGCCGCGCGGGGCGGATGTTGGAGTAAAGCCCCATCGCCTTTCGGATGCCGAGGAGCCCCGCTTCGGGGCGCTTGTCGCCCGGGAGATTATCCCAGCGGGGGTCTCCCACCATGCCGCCGACGGCGCCTAAGAGCACGCTGTCCGAAGCGAGGCAGCGCTCCACCGTGTGCGCGGGCAGCGGTTCGCCGCACGCTTCGATGGCGCAGCAGCCCATGAGGAGGGGTTCGAAGGTGAATTCGTGGCCGTATTTTTTGGCAACTGTTTGAAGGACGGTAACGGCGCCGTCCGTGATCTCGGGGCCGATGCCGTCGCCTGCGAGCACTGCAATGTGTTTTTTCATTTCAATTTTCTCCGTAAAGAACGATGGTGTTTTTGTTGAGGAGCGCCGAAAAGGCTTCCTGTTCCTTGGCTGCCTCAAAAAATCCTGCGGGAAGATAAACGGTCTTCCCTTCGATGAGGGAGAGCGCGGGGTAGGCGATCTTGGCTTCGTACCGCTTTGCGGCCGAGAGGAGCTTTTCCTCTTTGTCCGAAAGCCCGAACCAAAGATGTTTTTTCAAGCGTTCGCCGTCCACCGAAGGCGCGTAGATCTCCGCAAGGTATTCCGTCTTATGGGGGGAGGGCTTTTTGACATGCCGCTCGCCGCCGAAGTAGGCAAGATACACGACGCAGCTCCCGCCTTTGAGCTCCGCGCGAAGGAGGTCTTCCGTCGTCTGTTCGCGCTTTTCCCGCTTATATCCGCGCACCATGCCGAAGACGAGGTGGAAAAGATAGAGGGCAAAGAGCGCGATGGTGAGATAGAGGAAGACGTCGTTCTTTTTCAGGAACCAGAGGACGAGCGTCCCCAGCACGAGCAGCGTGAGCGCGAGCAGGATGAGATAGAATGCCGTTCCGAGCTTTTTCATTTGAGCGAATTGATGAGCCCGCCCGCGTCGATGATGCGTTGGATGAAGGGCGGGAAGGGCTGCGCTTTGAACTGCTCGCCCGTCGTCTCGTCGCGGATGACGCCGAGGGCAAGATCGCAGGAGACTTTGTCGCCTTCCTTGATCGCTTTGACGGCTTCGGGACATTCGAGGATAGGGAGCCCGATGTTGATGGAATTGCGGTAGAAGATGCGCGCGAAGGTGTTGGCGATGACGAGGGAGACGCCGCTCGCCTTGATGGCGATGGGCGCGTGCTCGCGCGAAGAGCCGCAGCCGAAGTTGTCTTCGGCGACGATGATGTCGCCCTTTTGTACCTTGTTCACGAAGTCCTTGTCGATGTCCTCCATGCAGTGGAGGGCGAGCTCTTCGGGGGAAGAGGTGTTGAGATAGCGCGCGGGGATGATGACGTCGGTATCGACGTTGCTGCCGAATTTATGCACGGTGCCTTGCACTTTCATGTTATTTTACCTCCTGAGGGGTCGCGAGGCGGCCTAAAACGGCGCTCGCCGCGGCGACGTAGGGCGACGCGAGATAAATTTCGCTCGAAATATGCCCCATGCGGCCGACAAAGTTGCGGTTGGTGGTAGAAACGCAGCGTTCGCCGTCGGCGAGGATGCCCATGTGTCCGCCGAGGCACGGCCCGCAGGTGGGGGTGGAGACGACGGCGCCCGCTCTCACCATGTCGGCGACGAGCCCTTCTTCGAGAGCTTGAAGATAAATTTCCTGCGTCGCGGGGATGACGATGCAGCGCACGCCGTCCGCGACCTTCCTGCCGCGCAGGATCTCGGCTGCCTGGCGCAGATCGGAGATGCGTCCGTTCGTGCACGAGCCGATGACCGCCTGCTGGATGGGAAGCTCCTCCCACTCCGTGCGCGAGTTTTCGGGAAGATGGGGGAAGGCGACGGTGGGTTTCAGCGCGGAAAGGTCGATCGTATACGTCTTTTCATATTCCGCGTCCGCGTCCGCCTCGAAGATCTTGGGGGTGCGCTTGAAGCGCCCTTCCATGTAGGCGAGCGTCTTGTCGTCCACGGGGAAGATGCCGTTCTTCGCGCCCGCCTCGATCGCCATGTTGCAGACGGTGAAGCGATCGTCCATCGAGAGGGAAGAAACTCCCTCGTCCGTAAATTCCATGCTCTTGTAGAGCGCGCCGTCCACGCCGATCGTGCCGATGATGTGGAGGATGAGGTCTTTGCCCGTGACGTAAGGGGGGAGGCTGCCTTTGAGCTCGAAACGGAGGGCGGCGGGGACTTTGAACCACGCCTTGTTTGTCATCATGGCGGCGGCGAGGTCGGTGCTTCCAACGCCCGTCGAGAAGGCGCCGAGCGCGCCGTAGGTGCAGGTGTGGCTGTCTGCGCCGATCACGCAGTCGCCTGCGCCCACGAGCCCCTGTTCGGGCAGCAGGGCGTGTTCGATGCCCATTTTGCCCACGTCGTAAAAGTGCGTCACCTGCTCCTTCTTCGCGAATTCGCGCGTCTTTTTCACCTGGCAGGCGGCCTTGATGTCCTTATTCGGGGTAAAGTGATCCATCACAAGCGCCACTTTGTCGCGGCACTTCACGCATCCGCCCGCCTTTTCCACCTCGTTGATGGCGACGGGGGCGGTGATGTCGTTGGCAAGTGCAAGATCGAGCTCTGCTTCGATGAGTTGACCCGCTTCCACGCAAGAAAGTCCCGCGTGCGCGGCGAGGATCTTCTGCGTCATCGTCATTCCCATAGCGATTATCTCCTTGTTTGTGTTTGACAAAATTATAGCACATGTGCTATACTCTCGTCAATCATACAAAAAACGAATTATTAAATCGGAGTAATCGATTATTCGCATTTATGGATACCGAGAATTTACGCACTTATTTGCTGGTGGTGCGCTTCCGCAATTTCACGCGCGCGGCGGAGCAGCTCTTCGTCGCGCAGTCCACGGTGACCAACCGCATTTTAGAGCTCGAGCGAGAGGCGGGCGTCAGGCTCCTGCGGCGGGATACGCGCAATTTTTCCCTCACCGAGGAGGGCAAGCTGTTCGCGGAGTACGCGCGGCGCATCGTCGAGCTCGAAGACGCGCTGAAAAGCGCCGTGCGGGGCGGCGAGCGGCAGCAGCGGCTGGGGGCGACCAACGCCGTCTATGAGGGGATGCTCAAAGAGCGCATCTTCGGGGGCATCGCCGCGGGCGGGCATTTCCGCGTGACGCTCGGGCATTCGGCGGAGCTTTTAGAGCAGCTGTGGAGCGGTTCGCTCGACGCCGTGTACGGCTATCAGGCAGTCAAGCGGGCGGGATACACCTCAACGCCCTTCTTTGAAGACGAGCTCGTCCTTTTGGTGCGGCGGGATAAGAACGCCTTCCCCCGCGGTGTGACGAAAGGGGAGCTGAGAAAGCTCCCCTGCGCCATGTGCAACTTTTCCCTCGAAGAGATCGGTTCTTATCTTCGCGAACTCTTTCCCGCGGGGCAGGTGTTCCCCTTCGAGGTGGATAATTCCAACAAGGTCAAAGATTTCCTGGCGGCGGGGCTCGGCTATGCCTTTTTGCCGCGCGGCATCGTCAAAAGAGAGCTCGAAGAGGGGCTTTTGGCGGAGGTCGCGCCCGTCGGCTTTTCGCGCATGAAGCTCAAAAGTTACCGCGTCTGCCGTGCGGGCGAGGAGGAGCGGTTTTTTTGAGGGCGGGTTTTAGGGTAACGCGCGGGGCGCGGGGCAAATGCCCCGCGCCCCGCGCGTTCTTTTCTGCCGCCCTTTCGGGCGGCGCCCTTATTTAGAATTTTTTGAAGACTGCGCCGTCGGAAGCGGAGGTGACGAGGGCGCGGTAGCGCTTCAAGTACCCTTCGACGGGCTTTTCCTTGGGCACGAAGGCTGCAAGGCGGGCTTTGATGACCTCTTCGGGCACTTTCAGGTCGATCGTGCCGTTCTCGATGTCGATCTCGATGGTGTCGCCCTCTTCGACGACGCCGATGACGCCGCCCGCCGCCGCTTCGGGGCAGACGTGGCCGATCGCGGCACCCCTTGTCGCGCCCGAGAAGCGTCCGTCCGTGATGAGCGCCACGGTGTCGCCGAGGCCCGCGCCCACGATGGACGAGGTGGGGGAGAGCATTTCGCGCATCCCGGGGCCGCCCTTGGGACCTTCATAGCGGATGACGACGACGTCGCCCTTTTGGATCTTGTTCGTGGAGATGGCTTCCATCGCCTCCTCTTCGGAGTCGAACACGCGCGCGGGGCCCGAGTGGTGGTACATCTTGGGGTCGACGGCGCTCTTCTTGACGACGCTGCCCTCGGGGGCGAGGTTGCCCTTCAGGATGGCGAGCCCGCCGTAGCTCGAATAGGGGTTGGAGACGGGGCGGATGATCTCCTCGTCGAGGACGCGGGCGTCCTTCGTGCGCGCCTCCTGCGTCATGAGCGAGCAGGTGAGCGCTTCGCCTTCGAAGAGCCCCGCCTCGATGAGGGAGCGGATGACGGCGGAGATGCCGCCGACTTCGTTGAGCTCTTCGATGTAATATTCGCCCGCAGGCGCCAGACGGCACAGATTGGGCGTCGTCTTGGAGATCTCGTTCATCGTGTCGATGGAGAGCTGCTCTTTGGTAAAGCCCAGCTCGCTCGCGAGCGCTAAAAGGTGCAGCACCGAGTTGGAGCTTGCGCCGATCGCCATGTCCACGCGTTCGGCGTTCTTGACGGCGGTCGGGGTGAGGATGTCGCGCGGGCAGACGTTCTTTTCGATGAGCCCCATCACCGCTTCGCCCGCCTGCTTGGCAAGCGCAAGGCGCGCCGAGTACACCATGGGGATGGTGCCGTTGCCGGGGAGTGCCATGCCGAGCGCTTCCAAAAGGCAGTTCATGGAGTTCGCCGTGAACATGCCCGAGCACGAGCCGCAGGTGGGGCAGGCGGTGCATTCGAAGGAATGCAGCTCCTTCTCGTCGATGTGCCCCGAAGTATAGGCGCCCACCGCCTCGAACATGGAGGAGAGGGAGAGCTTTTTCTTGTTCTTGCGCCCCGCGAGCATGGGGCCGCCCGAAACAAAGAGGGCGGGCTTGTTGACGCGCACCGCGCCCATCAGCATGCCGGGGATGATCTTGTCGCAGTTGCCCACGAGGATGATGCCGTCGAAGGCGTGGGCGTTCGACAAAATTTCCACGCTGTCGGCGATGACCTCGCGCGAAGGGAGGGAGTACCTCATGCCTTTGTGCCCCATCGCGATGCCGTCGCATACGCCGATGCATGGGACGATGACGGGCTTGCCGCCCGCCGCGATGACGCCTTCCGCCGCCGCCCGTGCGACGTGGTCGAGGTACATATGCCCGGGGATGATGTCGCTCTGTGCCGAGATGATGCCCACGATGGGCTTTTTCATCTCATTGTCTGTCCAGCCGAGGGCGCGCAGGAGCGAGCGCTGCGACGCCATATTGTTGCCGTTTGTAAAGGTGTTTGCCATAAAAATGCCTCCGAAGATTCACATTGTGAGGGTGCGCGCCCCGCGTGGGACGCGCACGCCGCTTTGTTTTGCGCAGCAAAAGAAATGCGTGAACTCTATGCACTGCCGCGAGCAAAACAACGCTTTTGCGCTGCGGGAGATATAATAAGGTGACTCCCTCAGTCTCGCTGCGCTCGACAGCTCCCTCAAAGAAGGAGCCAAGGGGATTACTGCTTCCCAATACTTTCCGCGAGGAGGGTTCCCCTCCGCTGCGGGACTCAATTTGCGCCATACTTGGCGCTTGTCGTTCAATAAGGACAACAACGTTCGCGGGCGATGGGGCGAGGAGATGTGGATGCTTCACTCCTCACGGAATTTGTTTTGCGCAGCAAAAGAAATTCGTGAACTCTATATTTGTTCCTTATAGTCTGGCACGTCGCGCAGGCAGGAAGCGCCTCTTCCGATGGAGGTGACGCCAGTGCGCGCGAGCTCCAAAATGCCGTAGGGCATAAGCATGTTGATGAAGCCGTCGAGTTTGGAGGGCTTGCCCGTCAGTTCCATGATGGTCGCCTCCGTCGAAACGTCGACGATCTTCGCGCGGAAGATCTGGCTGATCTCGAGCACCTGGCTGCGCGTCGTCGCGTCCGTCTTGACCTTGCAAAGGAGCAGTTCGCGCGAGACGGCGTCCTCTTCCACCTTGCTGATCTTTCTCACGTCGATGAGCTTGTCCATCTGCTTCATCATCTGGCCGAGGATGTAGTCGTCGCCGCATAAAACGATGGTCATGCGCGAGAGGGCGGGGTCTTCCGTCGTGCAGACGGAGAGCGATTCGATGTTGTATCCCCTGCGGGCAAACAACGCCGCCACGCGGGTCAGAACACCGCTCTTGTTGTCTACGAGTGCAGAGATGGTGTAGCGGTTCATTTATCTGTCCTCCCAGTTGGTGATGATGGTGTCGTACGTCGCGCCCGGCCGTATCATGGGCAGCACGTTCTCGTCGTTGCTGATGCGGCAGTCCACTACGACTGGCGAAGGGGTCGAAAGCGCCTCTTTGAGGACGGGCATGATGTCCTCCTCCTTCTCGATCTTCATGCCCTTGGCGCCGAAGCTTTCCGCGAACTTCACATAGTCCGTCTTCTTGCGGATGTCCGTCTGCGAGAAGCGGTTGTTGTAGAAGAGCTTCTGCCATTGGCGCACCATGCCGAGCGCGCGGTTGTTCATGAGCAGGATGGTGATGGGCAGGTTTTCGGTGACTGCCGTCGAAAGCTCGTTGAGGTTCATGTTGAAGCAGCCGTCGCCCGTGACGAGGATGACGTGTTTCCCGCTCCCGAACGCCGCGCCGATGGCAGCGCCGAGGCCGTAGCCCATCGTGCCGAGGCCGCCGCTCGAACAGAAGGTGCGGGGCTTCTTGACGGGGTAGTACTGCGCCGTCCACATCTGATGCTGACCGACGTCGGTGACGACGATGTCGTCGTCTTTCGCGATCTCGGAAGCGCCGATGATGACTTTATGCCCGAGCTCCAGGTTGGGCCGCTTTGCCTTTTCCGCCTTTTTGAGCTCCGCCGCTTCCTGCATGAAGGGGCGGTCTTTGACCGTCTCGATGAGGGGAAGCATGGTCTTCAAAGCTTCTTTGACGTCGCCGAGGACGGAATAAGTGACGTTGACGTTCTTGTCGATCTCCGCGTTGTCGATCTCCACCTGCACGACGACCTTGTTGGCGGCGAATTTATCGCGGTTGAGGGCGACGCGGTCGGAAAAGCGGGTGCCGAGGGCGATGATGCAGTCGCTCTCGAGGGCGAGGCGGGCGCTCGTCGCGGTGCCGTGCATGCCCATCATGCCCATGAAGCGGGCGTCCCCCGCGGGGTAAGCGCCGAGGCCCATCAGCGTGCAGGCAACGGGTGCGTCCAATTTTTCGGCAAGAGAGGCGATCTCTTCTTCCGCTTCCGAGGCGATACAGCCGCCGCCCAGCATGATAAGCGGCTTCTTCGCGGCGTTGATCGCCTTGACGGCGTCTTCGACGGCGCTCTTGTTGACGGGCTTTCTCGTCAGCTTTTCGGGCGTGTACGGTTCGTAGTCCGTCTCCGCGATCTGCACGTTTTTGAGGATATCGATGAGGACGGGACCCTTTCTGCCCGAGTTCGCGATCCTGAATGCCTGGCGGATGGCGGGGGCGAGGTCCTTGACGTCCTTGATGATGAAGTTGTGCTTGGTGATGGGCATCGTGATGCCGGTGATGTCGATCTCCTGGAAGGAATCGCGTCCGAGCATGTTGAGGCCGACGTTCCCCGTGATGGCGACGACGGGGACGGAATCCATGAAGGCGGTCGCAATGCCCGTCACAAGGTTGGTGGCGCCGGGGCCGCTCGTCGCGAGGCATACGCCGACGCGCCCCGTGACGCGCGCATAGCCGTCTGCCGCGTGCGCCGCGCCCTGCTCGTGCGAGGTGATGACGTGGCGGATGGAGCCGTCGCGGTAGAGTGCGTCGTAAATATCGAGCACGGTGCCGCCCGGGTAGCCGAATATCGTGTCAACGCCCTGTTCTTTGAGGCAGTTGATGAGGATCTCTGCTCCGTTGCATTTCATGATAAGACCTCCTTAGGGAAAAGTGTGCTTCCTATCATTTTAATGGGAATATGCGTTTCTGTCAAGTCTTTGTGAGAGATTTTCGCCGTGCCCGCGTGAATTTTGTATAATTATACAAAAAAATGGCCGTTTTGCAAAAAAACGGGCGCCCGCAGGCGCCCGAAAGCCGTTCAGTTGTAGCGTTTGAGGCGGTTGCGGATGCGGATGAGCGCCTTTCTTGCCGCCAGCTGCGAAGAGCCGCCCACCGAATCTCTCGACTCGGCGGAAGTGCGCGCGAGCACCACGCCCGTAACGTCGCGTTCGAAGACGTCGCTCACCGCCTTGAATTCCTTCAAGGAAAGGTCTCTCAGCGTCTTTTCGTGTTCGATGCAGTACCGAACAAGCTTGCCCGTGATGGCGTGCGCGTCGCGGAACGGGACGCCCTTCTTGGAAAGGTAGTCGGCAACGTCCGTCGCCGTCGAAAATCCTCCCTCCGCCGCGCGGAACATGGCGCCCGAGTTGAACTTCATCTCCTTGAACATGGCGTGGAAGACGGTAACGCAGTCAAAGACCGTCTTTTCTGCGTCGAAGAGAGCTTCTTTGTCCTCCTGCAAATCTTTGTCGTAGGCGAGGGGCAGCGCTTTGAGCGTCGCAAGGAAGCCCGTGAGATCGCCGATGACCCGCCCGCACTTGCCGCGGATGAGTTCTGGGATGTCGGGGTTCTTCTTCTGGGGCATGATGGAAGAGCCCGTGGAGTAGGCGTCGGAAATTTCCCAGAAGCCGAATTCGTCCGAGGTGTAGAGGATGGTGTCTTCCGAAAGGCGGGAAAGATGCAGCATGACCTCGGTGAGGCAGAAGAGGTATTCCGCCACGAAGTCACGGTCGGAGACGGCGTCGATGGAGCAGTTCGAGATGTCGTCGAACTTCAAAAGCTTTTTCGTGATGTTGCGGTCGATGGGGAAGGACGTGCCTGCGAGCGCCGCGCTGCCGAGGGGCATGACGTTGACGCGCTTCCTGCAATCTTCGAGGCGCTCCATGTCGCGCAGGAACATTTCCGAATAGGCGTTGAGGAACTGGGCGAGGTTGACGGGCTGCGCCCTGCGCAGATGGGTGTAGCCGGGCAGGATGCACTTGATGTTTTCGTGCGCGACCATGGTGAGCGTCGTCACGAAGGAGTGCAGGACGAGGATGAGCTTATCGATGGAATCGCGCACATAGAGGCGGAGGTCGGTCGCCACCTGGTCGTTGCGGGAGCGCGCCGTGTGCAGCTTCTTGCCCACTTCGCCGATGCGTTTTACGAGCTCGTTTTCGACGAAGGAGTGGATGTCCTCCGCGCCTTGGACTGCAAGCGTCCCCTCGTCGATGTCTTTGAGGATGCCTTTGAGCCCGTCCACGATGAGCGCGGCCTCTTCGGGGGGGATGATGTTCGTCTCGCCGAGCATGGTCGCATGGGCGACGCTCGCGGTGATGTCGGCGCGGTAGAGTTTCTTGTCGAAGGAGAGCGATTCGTTGAAGGCGTCGGCGTCCGCAGCGGTGGGGGCGTCGAACCTTCCTTCCCAAAGCTTCATTATATTACCTCTCAAAGGATTGTTTCCTGCCTTGATTTTACACGCTTTTCGCGCAAAATGCAAGCGTTTTGACGGGGCGGGGCAAAATTGCCGCCGAGTGGTTGACAAGCGCGCTCCCTTTGCATTATAATATGCGGAGAAATACGAGCCGCCAAGGGGCGGCGGAGCCCGGGAGGCGGCGCGCATGATCATTTTAGGGCTCGATCCCGGCTTCGGGACGATGGGCTACGGCGTCATCGAAAAGGATGCGCGCGGCAATTGCCGTGCCGTCGATTACGGCGTCGTCAAGACGCCCGCGAGCGAAAATTTCGCCGTGCGGCTGTGCATGCTCGAACAGGGCGTGAACGCCCTCTTCGACAAGTTCTCCCCCGAAGAGGCGGCGATGGAGGAGCTTTTTTTCTCCAAGAACGTGACGACGGGCATCGCCGTCGCACACGCGCGCGGCGTCATCCTGACGACGTGCTGCAAGCGCTGCGGCCGCATCTTCGAATATACCCCCAACCAGATCAAACAGGCGCTCACGGGCTACGGCAGGGCGGATAAGGGGCAGATGCAGCGGTGCGTCGCTTCCCATCTGCGCCTTCCTTCGGTGCCCCGCCCCGACGACGCGGCGGACGCCCTCGGCGTGGCGCTCTGCCATGCCTTCACGAGCCGCTTTTCGGGCATGTTCGGCGTGAGATGAGAGGAAACAGGATATGATCGGATACTTAAAAGGAAAAGTGATGGACCTCACGCCCGAAAGTGCGCTCATCGAAGTGAACGGCGTCGGCTATGAGGTGAGCTGTTCGGGCGCGGTGTTTTCCCGCCTTTCCCGCGGCGGCGAAGGGGAAGTTTACACCTGCATGCAGGTCAAAGAGGACGGCGTCTCTTTATATGGATTTGCCGACCTCAAAGAGAAGGAGTTTTTCTTGAAGCTCACGTCCGTGCAGGGCGTGGGGGCAAAGATGGCGCTCTCGCTCCTTTCCGCCATGCGCCCCGAAGAGCTTTACGACTGCATCGCGGCGGCGGATGCAAAGCGGCTCTCCGCCGTCAAAGGGGTGGGCAAAAAGACCGCCGACCGCATCATTTTGGAACTGCACGGCCAGATCTCCGCGACCGCCATTTTAAGCCGCGAAGGCACGCCTTCGCCGGGCGTCAAGGCTTCTTCCGAAGACGAGGACGCCGTCGCTGCGCTCATGAACCTCGGTTTCACCCGTCAGGAGAGCGCCCGCGCCGTCGAACGCGCCCGCAAGGACGGCGCAAAGACCATCGAAGAGGTCATCGCCTCTGCGCTGAAAAACATGTAAAGGAGAGCGCCCGTGTTTGACGATCTTGACGAATTGGAAGGGCTCGGGGGCGACCGCCTCATTTCGAGCACCAAGGGCGAATACGACTTAGAAGAAAACGTCCTCCGCCCCAAGACGATGGAGGACTACGTCGGGCAGGATAAGGTGAAGGAGAACCTGTCCGTCTATATGTCCGCCGCCAAGGCGCGCGGGGAGGCGCTCGATCACGTCCTTTTATACGGACCGCCCGGGCTCGGCAAGACGACGCTCGCCCACATCATCGCCAATACGATGGGCACGCAGATCAGGGTGACGTCGGGCCCCGCCATCGAGCGTTCGGGCGATCTTGCCGCCATCCTCACCAACCTCAACGACGGCGACGTCCTCTTTATCGACGAGATCCACCGCCTCAACCACACGGTGGAAGAAATTTTATATTCCGCGATGGAGGACTACGCGCTCGATATCATCGTGGGCAAGGGCCCTTCGGCGCGCAGCATCCGCTTCCCCATCAAAAAGTTTACCCTCGTGGGCGCGACGACGCGGGCGGGGCTGCTCTCGGCGCCCATTCGCGACCGTTTCGGCATCTTGTGCCGCCTCGATATGTATCTCCCCTCCGAATTGCAGCGCATCGTGGCGCGCTCTGCAAAGACGCTGGGCATCTCCATCGAGGAGGAGGGGAGTTTGGAGATCGCCCGCCGTTCCCGCGGCACGCCGCGCATCGCCAACCGCCTTTTAAAGCGCGTGCGCGATTTTACGGCGGTCTCGGGCGGGGGTGCGATCACGCGCGGATCGGCGCGCGCTGCCCTCAAAAAGATGGAAATAGACGAGCTCGGCCTCGACGAGACGGACAGAGGCTATCTTCGGGCGCTCATCGAAAAATTCCGCGGCGGTCCCGCGGGGCTAGAAACGCTCGCCGCCACCGTCAACGAGGACGTCAATACCATCGAAGACGTCTACGAGCCCTACCTTTTGCAGCTCGGGTTCATCGCCCGCACGCCGCGCGGCCGCATCTGCCTCAAAGACGGCTACGAGCACATGGGCGTCACGCCCCCCGAAAATGCGGAAGAGGGCAAGAAAAAGCAGCTGTCCCTGGGCATTCTGCCCGACGGGGACTGACGCAAACAGAAAAGTCAGGTCATGATCATGCCGGAAACATTGAAAACCAGCGATTTTTATTACGATCTTCCCGAGGAGCTCATCGCGCAGACGCCCGCAGAGCCGCGCGATTCTTCCCGTCTCCTCGTCTATCACCGCGAAGATAAGAGCATCGAGCACCGCATCTTCCGTGATATTACGGACTATCTGAAAGCGGGCGACGTGCTCGTTTTGAACCGCACGCGCGTGCTGCCCGCCCGCCTCTATGCCCGCACCGAGCACGGCGGCGCCGCCGAAGTGCTGCTTTTGAAGCGCCTCGACCTTCGGGAGTGGGAAGTGCTCGTGCGCCCCGGCAGGAAGTGCCGCCCGGGGGCAAAGCTTTTCGTCAACGACGAGCTCTCCCTCGAAGTTCTTTCCGTCACCGAGACGGGCGAGCGCATCGTCCGCTTTTTCTATAAAGGGACGTTCGAAGACGTCCTCTCCCGCGCGGGTACCATGCCCCTGCCGCCCTATATCCACGAAAAGCTCAAAGACCCCGACCGCTATCAGACGGTTTACAGCAAAGAGACGGGCTCGGCGGCGGCGCCCACGGCGGGGCTGCACTTCACGCCCGAACTGTTGGAGCGCATCCGCGCGATGGGCGTGGAGATCGTCGAAGTGCTGCTCCATGTGGGCTTAGGCACCTTCCGCCCCGTCAAAGAGGAGAACGTGCTCGATCACAAGATGCACTCCGAACATTACGAAGTGAGCGAGGAGGCGGCGGAGAAGATCAATGCCGCCAAGCGCGAAGGGCGGCGCGTCGTCGCCGTGGGCACGACTTCCGTGCGCACGCTGGAGACGGTCGCGGACGAAAAGGGGATGCTGCACGCCTGCACGGGCGATACGAGCATCTTTTTGTATCCGCCCTACAAGATGAAGTGCGTCGACGCCCTCATCACCAACTTCCACCTGCCCGAGAGCACGCTCATCATGCTCGTCTCCTGCCTCTGCTCCCGCGAGGAAATATTGGACGTTTACAAGACGGCGGTGGCAGAAAAATACCGCTTCTTCTCCTTCGGCGACGCGATGATGATCGTATGAGCGCGAAAGAGAGGGCGCAGAGGCGATCTTTGATTTTTTTGGCATAAAAGGTTGACATACCCTATTTAATAGGGTATAATATGTGTAGAACAACGAAAGAGGATCTCAAATGAAGCGCTCGTTTGTAGAGCTGCCGATCTTTAAGTCGAGATGGGAAGCCTTGGGACTCAACGAAGAGGACTTGTTGAGGCTGCAAATAGAGCTGCTTGCGGACCCCAAAGCCGGCGATGTCATGCAAGGAACGGGCGGAGTCCGGAAGATGAGATTCGCCTTTGAACATAGGGGAAAAAGCGGCGGAGTAAGGGTAATATACGTCGACTTTGAAGTGTACGAAAAAATATACCTGCTTACGGCATACACTAAGAACGAGAAAGATAATCTCACCAAGAAGGAGAGGAGCGAGATCAAACAGCTGATCGAAGTGCTTGAACAGCAGCTGAGAGATCATTTATAAAAGCAAAGGAGGTAAGAACATGGCTGTTTTTGATGACATCAAGCTCGGGTTGGAGCAGGCGATCGAGTATGAAAAAGGCAATCTGAAAGCGAAGAAGACCACGATGGCCGTTCTGCCTTTGGAAAGCTTCACGTCCGCCGAGATCAAGGAGATCAGGGTCGGCGCCGGAATGACGCAGGCTCTCTTTGCCAAGTATTTGGGCGTTTCTGTTAAGACCGTGGAGGCGTGGGAATCTGGGAGAAATCATCCCGAAGGGGCGGCTTGCAGGATGCTTGCGCTCACCCGGAATGATCCTAAGTTCCCTGTTGCGTCCGGGATCGTCGCCAAATAACGAGGCTTCGATCAAAAGAAAGATTTCGGTGCGAGATGCGCCTTTCCGAGTTTCCCAACTTTGGGGGGCATGTCATTCTTTGTCGTCACACAAGTTTTGGATGACCTCCTCGGTTCAGGAGCGAGGAAGACAAGGAGCGCGAGGAAAACTTGAAGGAGCTTACCAGGGATCCCGCAAAGATTTTGTGTTAGCAAAAGATTTGCGGGAAGAGGAGGAGCAGGCGTTATAGGCGCGGCGTTTGCCGTTAGGCGGACGCCCGCAAAATTCGCCTTGCTCCGACGAGTAAGTGACTGAAAGTTGCCGCAGCGCGACACAGTATTCCGACGCTCATGGACCGAGCGCAATTTAAGAACATGAACAACAATTACTTTTCGTTTGAATTACAAAAAGTCGATCCTGAGACGGGCGCGCGGGCGGGCGTCTTTCACACCCCGCACGGCGATATTTTAACGCCCGTCTATATGCCCGTCGGCACGCAGGCGTCCGTCAAGGGCGTGCTCCCGCGCGACCTCAAGGAGATCGGCTCGCAGATCATCCTCTCCAACACCTATCACCTCTATATGCGCCCCGGCGACGAGCTCATCGCGCGCGCAGGAGGGCTGCACAAGTTCATGAACTGGGACCGCCCCATTTTGACGGATAGCGGCGGCTTCCAGGTCTTTTCGCTCGCCTCGCTCAACAACATCACCGACGACGGCGTGCGTTTTTCCTCGCACGTCGACGGCAGCTATCACTTTTTCACGCCCGAAAAGGCGATGGATATCCAGCACAATCTGGGTTCGGACATCATCATGGCGTTCGATCAGTGCTCGGAGTACGGCTACACGCACGAGCAGGCGAAAAAGGCGATGGAGCGCACCTCCGCCTGGCTGGAACGCTGCTACAAGGCGCACGAGGCGTACGGCGCTCCGCAGCAGGCGCTCTTCCCCATCATCCAGGGCAATCTGTATGGCGATCTCCGCGTCGAGAGCCTGGAACGCTGCAAGCCCTTCGTCAAACACGGCATCGCCATCGGCGGGCTGTCGGTGGGGGAGCCCAAGCCCCTCATGTACGAGATGCTCGACGTCCTCAAAGACAGGATGCCCACAGACGTGCCGCGGTACCTTATGGGCGTGGGTTCGCCCGACTGCCTCATCGAAGGCACGCTCCGCGGCGTGGATATGTTCGACTGCGTGCTCGCCACCCGCGTGGCGCGCAACGGCACGGCGCTCACCTCGCGCGGAAAAGTCGTCGTGCGCAACGGGAAGTATAAGGAGGACTTCACCCCCCTCGATCCCGAATGCGACTGCTACTGCTGCCGCAATTACACGAAGGCGTATTTAAGGCACATGGTCAACGTGGGCGAGATGGCGGGCGGCATGCTCCTCTCTTTGCACAATATTCGCTATCTGCACCGCCTGATGGCGGGCCTTCGCGAGAGCATCCTCGGCGGCTATGTGCGCGACTATGTGAAGGAGTTCTATAAAAAGCAGGAGATGCAGGCATAGCGCGTTTTTCGGGCGGTTCCGCTTCCGTTCGCGCTACTTTGCGCATGAAATCTGAGTGAAAAGGCAAAAGCGCTTTGAAAACGCTTGCCAAAATTCCTCAAAACGGGTAAAATTTGAAAGGAAATTTTAAGAACAAGGAGAGTAACGGCTTATGTTTTGGAGCCTTTTGGAACAGACGGGCAATACGCCCCCCGAAACGCCCGCAAACAGCTGGGCGATGTATATCGTCCTCGGCGTCGTCATCGTCATCTTCGTCGTCTGGATGGTATTTTCGGGCAGGAAGAACAAGCAGCGTCAGAAGGAGTACACCGAACAGCTCGAGGCGATCCGCCCCGGCCATAAGGTGAAGACGGCGGGCGGCATCTGCGGCATTGTCGTCGAAGTGTGCGACGACAACACCGTCATCATGGAGACGGGCAGCGAGACGGCGGGCAAGTCCTACATCAAGATGGACAAGGAGCTCATCGCGCAGACGGACGCCAAGGGCCCCACGCAGATCGCGCGCGAGGAGGCCGAGGCGAGAAGAAAGGCGGAAGAAGCCGAAAAGAAGGCGAAGAAGTCGGGCGAAGTGCCCGCTCCCGTGCCTGCACGCGAGGAGCCCGTGGAAGAAAAGAGCGAGCCCGCGGAAGCAAAGAGCGAGCCCGCCGAAGAAAAGGAAGAAAAGTAAATTCATAGAACGATCTGCCTCCGCATACCTTAGAACAGGGTGCGGAGGTTTTTTCTCCGCAAAAGGCATAGTTTTGCCCGCGGAGGATGGGATGCATGAAAACTTTTGGAAGACGGCTGCAAAAGAGGTGGGGCTTTCTTCGGCGCTTGCGACGGTGTTCTGCCTTTTGGCGGAGGCGCTTCTTGCCGTCTTCGTCAGGGTGTATGCGCTTTCGGAAGAAAGCATCATCGTCTCCAACCTCGTGTTGAAGACGGCGGCGGCGTTCGTCTTCCCGCTCCTTGCGGTGCGCGGGGAGCGCGCGCTCTTCAAGGGCATGGCGGCGGGATTTTTGTTCCTTCTTCTCACGACGCTCCTCTTCGGGCTCATCGGGGGCTTCCGCTTTTCGCCGCTCTTCTGCTTAGACGTCCTTTTGTGTGTGCTCGCGGGCGGCGGCGGGGCGGCGTTCGGCAGGAAATTGCGGAAAGAATAAAAAAAAGGTTGCAAAATTTCTTGCCATCCGCTATAATAGAGAAAAAATCACCTCGGGAGATGACACTATGATCAAGACCATCGCAAGACCTCAGGAAAGAAAGGTGACGGGCTGCGGCGAGTGCAGGAGCACCTGCCAGTCCGCCTGCAAGACGAGCTGCACGGTCGGCAACCAGTCGTGCGAGCGCGTGACGAGAGAAAGCAAGATCGAAAAGAGATAATCTTTCGCTTTGTTTTCAAACGAGCAAAAAACGGGGAGCAGCGGCAGCGTTGCTCCTTTGTTTCCATGTCAAAAACATGCCGCCGCGCGGGAGCGGGGCGGAACGTACAGGCGCGGCTTAGCCGCAGAAGAAAAACATGATCCACATTTTTTCCTATCACGACCATTATTATATCTACGACGTCGGCAGCGGTTCCCTTCACGAGTGCGACGAAAAGACGGCGCGCGTTTTAGAGGGCGATAAGACGGACGTTTCGGACGAAGAACTCAAAGCCATCCTCGAGGACGCGGAAGCGCTCAAAGAGCAGGGCTTATTATATAAGGAAGAAGTCAAGGCGTACCCCATGAAGAGCCATGAGGTCAAGGCGCTGTGCCTGCACGTCTCGCACGACTGCAACCTGCGCTGCAAGTACTGCTTTGCCGACGAAGGCGCGTATCACTCCAAGCGCGAAGTGATGAGCCGCGAGACGGCGTTTGCCGCCATCGACTTCCTGCTCAGAGAGAGCGGAAAACGGAAGGTGCTCGAAGTCGACTTCTTCGGCGGCGAGCCCCTGATGAATCTCGGCGTCGTCAAAGATACCGTCTATTACGCCAAGGAGCAGGCTGCAAAGCTCGGCAAGCGCTTCCTCTTCACGACGACGACCAACGGCCTCCTTCTCGACGACGAGACCATCAAGTTCTTCAACGAGGAGATGGAGAACGTCGTCCTCTCGCTGGACGGCCGCCCCGAAGTGCACGACGCCGTGAGAAAGACGGTGAACGGCAAGGGGAGCTTCGACCTCGTCATCGAAAAGATCAAAAAGTTCGTGCGTTCGCGCGGGGACAAGCACTACTACGTCCGCGGCACGTTTACGGCGAAAAACCTCGACTTTGCAAAGGACGTTTTGTTCCTCGCCGATCAGGGGTTCGATTCCATTTCGATGGAGCCCGTCGTCACCGACATCCCCGAATTACAGATCAAGGAAGAGCACCTTCCCCGCATCGAGAAGGAGTACGAAAACCTCTGCGAGGCGTATTTGGAGCGCGAAGAGAAGGGGGAGGGCTTCAACTTCTTCCACTTCAACATCGACCTTGAAGGCGGGCCTTGCCTTTCTAAGCGCGTCTCTGCGTGCGGCGCGGGGAACGAGTACTTCTCCGTCGTCCCCAACGGCGACATCTACCCATGCCACCAGTTCGCGGGGGATAATAAGTGGAAGATGGGCAACGTCTTTGAAGGCACGCTCGACGAAAAGATCCGCTCCAAGTTTGCGGGGAGCTGCCTCTTCACGCGCAAGAAGTGCGAAAACTGCTTTGCGAAGTTCATCTGCTCGGGCGGGTGCAGCGCAAACAACTATCACTACAACGGCGATATCGAGGAGCCTTACGCCATGACGTGCGCCATGATGAAGAAGCGCATCGAGTGCGCGATGCACATTCTGGCGGCTCGGAAATGTCGCGAAAAATAACAAAAATACGAAAAAGCGGCGCGTTTCGGCTTGACGGCGAAAGGCAAAACTTATATAATGAACAAGACGGGGTTTTTCCGCACTTGCGGAAAGGCCTTCACACATGACAGGAGGCAACAATGGGCAAGGTAAAATCGGCGATCGTTCTGACTCTGATCACCATCGTGATCGCCGTTTTATGCGTGGTATGCTTCGTGCCCTTTCCTTGCGACGGCAACGGATTAAATTATTTTAATTCTATTCTGGGCATTGCGGAGAAGGACGCCGATCTCGGCGGGTACCTCATCGGGGAGACGGAGTACGTCGGCGGCGGTTACAGCGCCGTCCTCTATCCCGAAGGGGTCATCTCCGGGAGAGATTACGAGAACAACCTCGCGGCTTCTTCGGAAGACGAAAAGGAAGACTATGCGTCCGATTATCAGGCGTATGCGGACGGCGCCGTTTACCTCGAAAAGGAGACGGTGCTCGACGGCGAGAACGTGAGCGAGAGCTTCAAGGAAGATTTCTCGCGCACCGTTTCCATCCTCGAAGAGCGCTTCGAGCGGCTGCATGTCCCGGGCGCGAGCGTGCGCATCGCGGACGATTACACGGTGAAGGTCTCCCTTCCCGCGTCCTATTCGCTTTCGGGCGCGGCGTTCGAGTATCTCGGGCTCATGGGCGAATTCACGGTGAGCTTCGGTTCGGACGAGGCGAGCGCGGAGACCATCATTCCCGCGCCCCGCGGCACCGAACATCCCGCAAGTTACTATTTCAAGAGCATTTCGAGCCGCACGGCGAGCGGCGTTTCCTATGTTATCCTCAACATGACGGATGAGGGCAGGGAAGCCGTTGCCGAAGCGACGGAGGGCGCGACGAGCTCCTACCTTTACTTCAAGGTCGGCGGCGAGACGCTCATCACCCTCACCGTGAGCGAACAGATCGATCAAAGCTCGCTCTATATCAGCGGCTCTTACGACAAAGATTCTTCCGAACTTGTGGCGACCGTGCTCGACACCGCCATGGAGAACGGAACGGAGAACGACCTTGCTCTGACGGTGGGCGAGATGGTGCGCGACCGCGCCGCTTACGGCGACAGCGCGCTTTGGATGCTCTACATCGCGTTCGGCGTGCTGCTCGTTGCGTCCCTCGCGTTCTTCTTCATCCGCTACGGCCGTCTCGGGTTCGCGCATCTTTACACGCTGCTCGTCTATCTCATCGCAATGACGCTCTGCATCTGGGCGATCGACTTCCTTTCGCTCGGGGTGGGTTCGGTACTTGCCGTCCTCTTCGGGGCGATCGTGCTGAGCGTTTCGGATGCGATGGCATACGAATATGCGCGCAAAGAGTTTGCAACGGGCAAGACGATGACCTTTGCCGTCAAGTCGGGCTATAAGAAGTGCTTCTGGCACATCTTCGATATGCACATCGTGCTTGCGGCGCTCGGGTTCATCGCTTACTTCATCGCTCTCACCGAACTTTCGGTGTTCGCCTTCACGCTCGGCATTGCCATGTTCTTCTCGGGGCTTGCGACGCTGGCGGTCGGCCGCTTCTGCTGGTACATCATGATGCCGTTTGCAAAAGACAAGGCAAAGTTCTGCCGCTTCCATAGAGAGGAGGTGGAAGAAGATGACTAAACATTTCTATACCGCAAAGAAACTTCCCATCTTTTTGGCGATCTCCGCCGTCATCCTGATCGCGGGCATCGTGCTCTACGCGCTCTTCGGGTTCAACTACGACGCGCAGGCGGGCAAGAGCTTCGAGCTCACCTACGATGCGGTCGTCACCATTTCGGACGGCGGCGATAAGGTGGAAGAAGTCTGTGAAGAGACATTTTCTTCCCTCGGCGTGAGCTATGAGAAAAAGTTTGAGGCCGCGCCCAATGTGGACGGCAGCTCGCTCGCAGAGACGGGCGACGTGACCGTGCGCTATCTCTTCGGGGAAGACGTTTCCAAGGAGACGCTCGTTTCCGCAAAGGAGACCATTGTCGGCAAGCTTTCCTCCGAGTTCGAGGGCGCCGACGTCTACGTCGTCATCCGCGAACAGGGCGCAGAGAGCGTCTTTTCCGAGCCCGCATGGCGGGGCGCCGTGGCGCTTGCAGTCGCTGCCGTCGTGGTGCTCGTCTATATCGGGTTCCGCTTCGGTTGGGGCCGTACGCTCACGGGGCTTTGCCTCACCATGCACGACGTATTCCTGACGCTTGCGCTCTTCGCGCTCACCCGCATCCCCATGGCAGCGGCAGCGCCTCTGCTCGTTGCGGCGGCAGCGGCGGTCATCTCCCTGCTTTTGTGGATGGTGCAGTGCATGAAGATGCGCGAGACCTTCAAAGATCCCGCATTCCGCACGATGGACGCGGAGGAAGCCGTGAACGAATGCTGCAAGAGCTCGTATAAGACGGTGCTCTATGTCGTTGCCGCGCTTGCAGCGGTGTTCATCGTCGTCGGCGCCGTGGCGGCGCCCGGGGTGAGGACCCTCTTCCTGCCCCTGCTGCTTCCCCTTGCGGTCGGCGCATATTCTTCGTTGGTGCTCGGGCCCACGCTCTATCTTCCCATGAAGAAGCTGGACGATCGCAGCAATGCCAAGAAGGGCCGTTACGTCGGAAAGAAAAAGGCGGAAAAAGCCGAAGAATAATTCGTAAGACTAAGAAGACGGCGGGATAGTTCCCCGCCGTTTTTTGTCCATAAAATGAGGGTAAAGACCTGCCGCCGAATAGGGCGGCAGCGCGGCGCTGCCGCAAAGGAGAGAGCATGAAACGCATCGTGCGCGAATTTACATTTTCCCCCGACGAAAAACGGCGCGTCGGGGAGCTTGCGCGTGCGGTGGGCGTCACCGAAACGACGGCGGGCATCCTCTTCGCCCGCGGCATGGACAGCGAGGAGAAGATGCGCCGCTTCCTCTCCCCGGGCAAGCAGAACTTCCTTTCCCCCTTCCTCATGAAGGGCATGAAGGAGGCGGCGCTGCTTTTGGAGCGGGCAAAGCGCGAAGAGTGGCGGGTCGCCGTCTTCGGCGATTACGATGCAGACGGCATCGGCGCCGTGTCCATCCTCTCGCGGGCATTGAAGGAATACGGCATCGAGCCCTATCTCTATGTCCCCGAACGGGCGGAAGGGTACGGGCTCACGACGCATGCCATCGACCGCATCTTCGATGAGTTTCTGCCCGATCTCATCGTCACGGTGGACTGCGGCATCTCCAACGCGGCGGAAGTCGAATATATCAAGGAGCAGGGCTGTTACGTCATCGTCACCGACCACCACGAGCTGCCCGAAGAGCTCCCCGACTGCATCTGCATCAACCCCAAATTCAAGGACGACTACCCCTACGACAATCTGTGCGGCGCGGGCGTTGCCTACAAGTTCTCCCGCGCGCTCATCGGCGAGAAGGCGGATGAACTCCTCGATTTCTGCGCCCTTTCGACGGTGGCGGACAGCGTGCCGCTCCTCGGCGAGAACCGCGATATCGTGGCGGCGGGCTTGGAGCTCATCAAAAGCCGCCCCCGCCCCGCCTTTTCGGCACTTTTGAATAAGGCGCAGGAAGTGACGGCGCAGACGCTTGCCTTCACGCTCGCGCCCCGCGTCAACGCGGCGGGCAGGATGGGGGACGCCAACGCGGCGCTCCGCCTCTTCACCTCGGAGGACGAGGAGGAGACGCGCGTCCTTGCCGAACTTCTCAACAACTACAATTCCGAGCGCCAGCGGTTGTGCGATGAGCTCTACGAGCGGGCGCGCGCGCAGATCGCGGCGGAGGGCGCCTATCAGAGCGTCGTCATGGCGGAGGGCGAGGACTGGCACCCAGGGCTCATCGGCATCGTTGCGGCGCGCATCGTGGAGGAATTCTCCCGCCCCGCGCTCCTCTTCGTCCGCCGCGGCGATATGCTGCGGGGGTCTGCCAGGAGCATCGAGGCGGTCAACATTTTCGAAGCTCTGAGAAGCTGTTCGGACGAGATCGAGGAATTCGGCGGGCATGCGCAGGCGGCGGGCGTCAACGTGCGCGCCGACCGCTTCGAAGCCTTGAAGAGCGATCTCGACAGCTATATCAAGACGCACTATACGCGCGAAGATTTCATCCCTTCCCTCGTCGTCAGCGGGGAGATCGAGGGGGAATTCCCCAAACAGCTCGCTTACGAGATCGAATCTTTGGAGCCCTTCGGCGTGGGCAACCGCCGCCCGCTCTTCGTGTGCCGCGCGGGCAGATCGCAGGCGGCGCCCGTCAAGCCCGCCTCGCCGCACATCTCCGTCGCGGGCGAACCGCTCGAACTCATGTATTTCTGGGGCGAAAAAGACCTCGCGGTCCTCAGGAGCGATATCCCCAAATCGCTCGTCTTTGAATGCAACGTTTCCAAGTTCCGCGGCAAGGAGTACGTCAAGGGCTTCGTGCGCGCGGTCATCTACGACGGCGCGAAGGGGGAGGACGTCCCCGCCGAGGGCTTCTATCAGGGGCTCCTCGCGCTCAAAGAGGGCGCAAAACGCTCTATGGAGCGGATGGGGGAGGAAGAGCTCAACGCGCATATCGCAAAGGAGCGCAAAAACTGCGCTTACGGGCTCGCCGCCGTCGCGTACGACAGGCGGACGCTTGCCCGCTTCCCCGCGCTCAAAGGGCTGCCTGCGGAGGTGTTCCGCCTTTCGTCGGGGAACGCCGCCAACGTGGTGCTCTTATCTCCCGCGCCCGACTGCGACCTTTCCGCCTACCGCGAAGTGGTGTTTTTGGAATCGCCCGCCGTCGTCGCGCAGCCCACGGGCAGGGCAAAGCTTCTTGCGAATGCCGATTTATGCGGTTGGGAACGGCTCGCTTCGCTCCCGCACACGCGGGCGGACATGGCGGAAGTCTTCTCCGCTCTCCGCGCCGCCGAAGGGACGCTCAGGGGCATGGACGCCGCAGAGGCGGGGCGCAGCTGTGCCTGCCTCGGGTTCGGCGCCGAACGCTTTCTCTTCGCGTTTGCGGTGTTCGAAGAGCTGGGGCTCATCGAACTCAAAGAAGGGCGCGTCCGCATCATCCGCGGGCAGAAGACGCAGCTCGAAAAGTCAAAGATCTATACTGCGGTTTCAAGGCTTGCAGAAGAGTAAATCATTTGCAAAGGAGGGGGGAACGATGGAAGCCATCCTGATGAAGATCTACGAATACTACACGGGGGAGGAGCGCAACATGCTGCTCCATGCCTACGACTACGCCAAGGCGGCGCACGCCAACCAGAAGCGCGCCTCGGGCGAGCCCTATTTCATCCACCCCTGTGCCGTGGCGGAGATCTTGGTCGATCTCGGGCTCGATCCCGCGACCATCGCGGCGGCGCTTTTGCACGACGTCATCGAGGATACGCCCGTCACCGAAGAGGACATCCGCCGCGAATTCGGCGAAGAGGTCTTATCCCTCGTCGCGGGCGTCACCAAGCTCGATAAGATCGTCTTCAAATCGCAGGAAGAGGAAGAGGCGGAAAACTTCCGCAAGCTCTTCATCGCCATGGCGAAGGACATCCGCGTCATCATCATCAAGCTTGCCGACCGCCTGCACAACATGCGCTCTTTAAACTTCCTCTCCAAAGAGCGGCAGCAGCGCATGGCGCGCGAGACGCTGGATATCTATACCCCCATCGCGGGCAGGCTGGGTATTTCGCAGGTCAAGTGCGAGCTCGAAGATCTCTGCCTCAAATATCTCGACCCCGAGGCGTTCGAATACCTCGTCGAGAACATCCATCAGAAACTCGAAGAGCGCAACCGCTTTGTCGATTACGTCGTCGAAGAGATCAAGAAGATCCTCGTCGAATGCAACATTCACGGCGAGGTGTTCGGCCGTCCCAAGCACTTCTACTCCATCTATAAGAAGATGACGACGAAGAACAAAACGCTCGATCAAATTTACGACTTGACGGCGGTGCGCGTTATCGTCGGCACGGTGGACGAGTGTTACGAAGTATTCGGCAAGATCCACAAGGAGTGGAAGCCCGTGCCGGGGCGTATCAAGGACTACATCGCAACGCCCAAGCCCAACTTATATCAGTCGCTGCACACGACGGTCGTCACCAACTTCGGCCAGCCCTTCGAGATCCAGATCCGCACCGAAGAGATGCACCGCACGGCGGAGTACGGTATCGCGGCGCACTGGAAGTATAAGGAACAGACGACGGAGGAGACGACGCTCGATCAGCGCATCTCGTGGATCCGCGAGATGATGGAGCTTCAGGGCGGCCTCAAAGATTCCAAAGAGTTCATGGATACCGTCAAGGGGTCGCTGTTCAGCTCCGAACTCCTCGTCTTCACGCCGCAGGGCAAGGTCATTTCCCTTCCCAACGACGCGACGCCCGTCGACTTCGCCTATGCCATCCACTCGGAAGTGGGCAACCACTGCACGGGCGCCAAAGTCAACGGCAAGATCGTGCCCCTCAACTCGACGCTGGAGCTCGGCGACGTCGTCGAGATCATCACTTCGCCCAACTCCAAGGGGCCTTCGCGCGATTGGCTCAAATTTATCAAATCCACCTCGGCGAAGGCGAAGATCAAGTCCTTCTACAAGCGCGAGATGAAGGACGAAAACATCCGCTTGGGGCGCGACATGCTCGAAGACGCCGCCAAGCGGAAAGGCTATGCGCTTTCCGACCTTCTCACCGACGAAAGCTTCAAAAAGGTCTCCGAAAAGCTCGCCTTCAACTCGCAGGACGAAATGTTCGCTTCCATCGGCTATGGGGCGGTCACTATCAACCAGGTCCTGTATAAGCTCATCGACTTCTTCCGCAAGGAAGTGCCGCAGCCGCTCGTGACGGCGAGCGAGCCCGCCTATCACGGCAGGCTTGCAAAAGGGACCGTCACCATCAACGGGCAGACGGGGCTTCTCGTCTCCTTCGCGGGCTGCTGCTCGCCCGTGCCCGGCGACGAGATCGTCGGCTTTGTGACGCGGGGGCGCGGCGTCGTCGTGCACCGCAAGGACTGCCCCAATCTGAAGGGTGCCGATCCCGCCCGTTTGCAGGCGGCGGCGTGGGTCGCCGAAGAGGGCGGCGTGCGCTTCAAGGCGGCTATCGTCGTGACGGCGGACGATCAGGGCGCCGCCATCGGCGCGATCAGTGCGAGCGTCGCCGAGATGCACCTTGAGATCACTTCCATCAACGGCCGCTACGATAAGAACGGCAGCGCCATCGTCGACGTCACCGTCTCGCTCACCAACCGTAAGGATGTCGAAGTGCTCATCAAGAAGATCATGGGGCATCAGAAAATTATTGATGTGAGAAGAGCAAGCTAATGGGTTCACGAATTTCTTTTGCTTCGCAAAACAAATTCCGTGAGAATTTTTCGCGAAAATCTTTTTGCTGACGCAAAAATCTTTCCGCGAGACTAAGCACAGGTATGTGCAAATTGAGTGCGCTGGCGCAGGGAAACCCTGCTTGCGCCATGATTTAGAAGCAAAAGCGTGGTTTTGCTCGCGGAAGTATTTTTAAGAGAAGGGCTCCCGCAAAAATCGCATGGCGAGTTTTGTGGGAAGAGGGCGAGAAAGCGCTTTCTTGGCAAAGCCCCGGTGGGGCTTTGACCACTTTCGAGCTTGGGAATGGCACATGGAGCGTGCCATTCCCTGACCGAGCGCGGTCTCTACCGCGCGAGAATGCGAGCATTCGGGCAAAGCCGCGAGGAACGAAGCGGCTTGCGAAATTTGCTCCGCTGCGACGAGGCGCAGGGAAACCCTGCTTGCGCCATGATTTAGAAGCAAAAGCGTGATTTTGCTCGCGGAAGTTTATTTTAGAAACAAGGGAAACGATAATTCCCTTGCCTCCCTCCTCGGGGTCCCCAAAAAAAGACGAAGTATTTTTTGGGGGTGAGGTTGAGAGGGAGGTGCCGAACGAATGTGAGGCGGAAGGAGTTTTATCGGGCGGCGGGAAACCGTTGTTTCAAGGAGGCGGTATGGTCATCCAACTTATCGAACCTGTGGGGTTCGCGGCAAATTGTTATCTTGTCTCGGCGGACGGAAAACACGCCGTCGCCGTCGATCCCGGCGAAGCGCGCGTCCTTGCCGAGGCGCAGAAGCGCGGGCTCGTCATCACGCACGTCCTTCTGACGCACGGGCATTTCGACCACATCGGCGGGTGCGCCGCGCTCCAAGCGGCGGGCGTCAAAATCGGCTGCCCGAAGGACGAACTTATTCAGGTGCAATACGCCAACGAGGGTGCGCGTCTCTTCGGGATGCCGCCCGTTTCTCTCTTCACGCCCGACTTTACTTATGAAGGCGGCGATACGCTGGAGCTGGACGGCATCACCTTTCGGGTCATCGCGACTCCGGGGCATACGCAGGGCAGCGTCTGCCTGCTCGCGGACGACGTGATTTTTTCGGGGGATACCCTCTTTCAGGGCAGTGTGGGGAGGACCGATCTCCCGGGCGGCGACTTCCGCGCGCTCGAAAAAAGCGTCAAGGCGCTCTACGCCCTCGAGGGCGACTATACGGTGTATCCCGGCCACGGGGAAAAGACGGCGCTCTCCTTTGAGCGCAAGTATAACGGGGTGATACGATGTTAAAGGCACAGCCCGCCTTTTTGGAACAGGAACTCAATGAGGTCGTCCGCCTCTTTGCGGGAGCGGAGGAGATAGAGATCGAACTTTTGCAGGACTACGACGGCGCAGTCTTCCGCGGCGTTCTGCGCCTGAACGGCGAAGAGACGCGCTATGCCCACGAGGGTGCGGCGGAGAACGAACTTGTCTACAAGAGCCTTGCCCGCCGCTATTCCAAGCTCGCCTTATATAACGCCCTTTCCGCGCATTTTTCTCGGCACCTTCCCTGGGGCGCGCTGACGGGCATCCGTCCCACTCGCCTCGCGCGCGGGGAGCTCGAAAAGGGGCGCGATTTTTTGCCGCTCTTTCACGAGATGGACGTCGGGGAGGACAACATCGAACTTGTCTCCCGCGTCATCGGGGCGCAGGAGGGCATCTTTGAGCGCAAAGAGGGCAACTGCGATCTCTACGTCTCGCTGCCCTTCTGCCCGACACGCTGCGTCTATTGCTCCTTCGTCACCGCGCCCATCGACAAGACGCGGCAGTACATCCCCGTCTATCTCGACGCCGTGAAGCGCGAACTCGAGGGCGCCGAGGGGCTGTGGGAGAACCTTCGCTCCGTCTATATCGGCGGCGGCACCCCCTTTGCCTTGGAGACGGAGGAGCTTCGCGCCGTGCTGGAAGCGGTGAAGCCGCTCCGCACCAACGGCTGCGAATACACGGTGGAGGCGGGGCGCCCCGACGTGTTCACCGAAGAGAAGCTCGCCCTCTGCAAGGAATATGGCGTCACGCGCATCTGCATCAACGCGCAGTCTTTTTCCGACCGCACGCTCGAAGCGATCGGCAGAAAGCACACGGCGAAAGAGGTGGGGGAAGCGTTCGAACTTGCCCGCCCCTTCGGCTTTGTCACCAACTGCGACCTCATCGCGGGCCTCACGGGGGAGAGCCTCGAAGAATTTTGCGGCAGCATCGATTCTGCCGTTGCTCTCTCGCCCGACAACATCACCGTGCATACGCTGTGCTTGAAGAAGGGTGCGCGCCTCAAAGAGGAAGTCGAGAGCCTCAAAGAGGGGGATATGGGGGAGATGATCGCCTACGCGCGGGAAAAGCTCACTGCGGCGGGGTACGAGCCCTACTACCTCTACCGCCAGAAGTACATGGCGGGCGCGCACGAGAACACGGGCTGGACGAAACCGGGGCGCGCTTCCGTCTACAACATCGACGTCATGGAAGAGACGGCGGATAACTTCGCCGTGGGCGGGAACGCCGTCACCAAAAAGGTGTTTTTGAAGGAGGGGCGCATCGAGCGCATCGGCTCGCCCAAAGACCTTCCGACGTACCTTGAAAAGACACAAAAGCTCATCGAAGAAAAGAGGAAGCTCTTTTCCCGCACCTGAGCGGGCGCAGGGGCGCGCGAAGGGAAGAGCCTCGGATAAATTTCCCCGAAAAGCCGCCGCAAAAGCTTTGACAGCGGCGCAAAAATGTGGTATTCTAATAGAGACGTGCGCGAGGAGATACGCTCTCCACGTTTCCCTTGGCGCATCGCGAATACTTCCATAGGAGGATAAACGCAAATGGAAAAGGCAGAGATCATTGCGAAATTTGCCGCACACGAGGGTGACACGGGTTCGCCCGAGGTCCAGATCGCACTCCTCACCGAGCGCATCAACCACCTCAACGAACACCTCAAAGTGCACAAGCACGACAACCACTCCCGCCGCGGTCTTTTGAAGATGGTCGGTAAGCGCCGCGGTCTTTTGGACTACCTCAAAGCCAAAGACATCGAGCGTTACAGAGCGGTCATTGCTGCGCTCGAACTCAGAAAGTAAAAAGAAGCGGCTTTTTGCCGCTCTTTTTTTGCCGTTTTCCCGCTGATTTTCACCGTTTTCGGGGGAAGGGAGGCGGCACCGCCGTGCGGTCGGGCGGCCGCAGGGCACAAGAACCAAAAAGAATTAAGGAGTTATCATTATGAATTATCACGAGTTCAAACTCACGGTGGGCGGCAGAGAAGTCACCATCGAGACGGGCAAGTATGCCGAACAGACCAACGGCATGTGCGTCGTCCGCTGCGGCGAGACGGCGGTCATGGTCACCGTCTGCATGTCGGCGACCCCCAGAGAGGGCATCGACTTCTTCCCCCTTCAGGTGGATTATGAAGAGAAGATGTTCGCGGTCGGCAAGATCCCGGGCGGCTTCAAGCGCCGCGAAGGCAGGGCGAGCGACAAGGCCATTTTGACGGCGCGCCTCATCGACCGTCCCCTTCGTCCCCTCTTCCCCAAGGGGCTTTTCAACGACGTGGTGGTCGTCGCCTCCGCGCTCTCCGTCGAGCCCGACATCGCGCCCGAGCCCCTCGCCATGATCGGCTCTTCCGTCGCGCTCTCCATCTCCGATATCCCCTGGGCGGGGCCCACGGGCTCGGTGGTCGTCGGCCTCGTTGACGGCGAATACGTCATCAACCCCGACGCGGCGCAGCGCGAAAAGAGCACCATCCACCTCAACCTCGCAGGCACGAAGGACGCCATCCTCATGATCGAGGCGGGCGCGGACGAGGTCACCAACGACGAGATGGTGGGCGCCATCATGTTCGGCCATAACGAGATCAAGAAGATCTGCGCCTTCATCGAAGACGAGATCGTTCCCGCCGTCGGCAAGGCAAAGCTCCCCATCGAACTTTACCACATCCCCGAGGAATTGGACGCCGCCGTGCGCGCGTTCGCTTCCGACAAGGTGGAGTGGTCCATCGATACCTTCGACCGCAAGGAGCGCGAGGCGCGCCAGGCCGAAGTCGAGAAAGAGACGCTCGAACACTTCGCCGACATCTATCCCGAAAACACCCGCGAGATCAAGGACAGCCTCTACTATCTCAATAAAGAGAAGGTCCGCTCCAAGATCTTCGATAAGGGCATCCGCCCCGACGGCAGAGGCCTCAAAGACGTCCGTCCCATCTGGTGCGAACGCCACGTCCTGCCCCGCGTGCACGGCTCCGCCGTCTTCACGAGAGGTCAGACGCAGACGCTCACGACCTGCACCCTTGCGATGCTCGCGGAGGCGCAGAAGCTCGAAGGCCTCGACGACGAGACGAGCAAGCGCTATATGCACCAATATAACTTCCCCGGCTACTGCACTGGCGAAGCCAAGGCGCTCAGGAGCCCCGGCCGCCGCGAGATCGGCCACGGCGCGCTTGCAGAGCGTGCGCTCATCCCCGTCATCCCCTCCGAAGAGGAGTTCCCTTACGCGATCCGTGTCGTCAACGACATCCTCTCCTCCAACGGTTCTTCCTCGATGGCGTCCGTCTGCGGCTCCACGATGGCGCTGATGGATGCGGGCGTTCCCATCAAGGCTCCCGTCGCGGGCGTTGCGATGGGCCTCATCAAGGACCAGGCAACGGGCGAATTCCGCGTCCTTACCGATATCCAGGGGCTTGAAGACTTCCTCGGCGATATGGACTTCAAGGTCGCGGGTACCGTCAACGGCATCACCGCCATCCAGATGGACATCAAGATCAAGGGCATCTCCGAAGAGATCATGCACACCGCGATCGAGCAGGCAAACGAGGGCAGGCAGTTCATCCTCTCCAAGATGCTCGAATGCGTGCCCGAAGTCGCGCCCGAACTTAGTAAGTACGCGCCCCGCATCATCTCCTTCAAGATCGACCCCGAAAAGATCGGTGATGTCGTCGGCAAGCAGGGCAAGGTCATCAACTCCATCATCGCAGAGACGGGCACCAAGATCGACATCGAGGACGACGGCACCGTGTGCATCGCTTCCTACGGCGATCCCGAGTCCGCACAGCGCGCGAAGGCGATCATCGAATCCATCGTACATGAGCCCGAAGTCGGCGATATGTTCATCGGCAACGTCGTGCGCATCCTCTCCAAGGTGGGCGCGTTCGTCGAGTTCGCACCCGGGAAAGACGGCATGATCCACATCTCCAAGATGGCAGATCGCCGCATCGATTCCGTTGAAGACGTGCTCGCGATCGGCGATATGGTCAAAGTGCAGATCATCAAGATCGGCGAGAATGGCATCGACTTCAAGCTGCTCGAAAAGCTTTCTTAAATTTCAAGCAAAACAAAGGCGCCCCGCACCTGAGCGGAGCGCTTTTTGCTTGCCGCCAAAGACTGCCGGGAGCGGATTTACTCCCTCAGTCACGGCGTCGGCTTGCAGCCGAACACCGCGACAGCTCCCTCGGGAGGGCGCTTAAAATGAGGTGGCTCCTTCCGTCATGGCTGCCCGTACGGCGAGTACCTCAGGCGCAGATCATCGCCTTCCACATGCGCTCGAAGCCTTCCTCCATGCCGAGGGCATGCGAAACGAGCTCTCTTACTTCTCTATCCATGCCGTCGGGGCAGTCGGAAAGGCTGCTTTTGAGGCTCGTGATGCCCACGACGGTGCCCTTCGTCATCATCTCGGCAATGTGCGCGCGCGAATCGTCTTTCATCGTATTCAGCTTGATGCTGCTCCACATCATCGCCTTCTTGAAGGGGCCGGGTTCTTTGAGGCAAATGCCCTTCTCGCGGGCGAGGGCGGCGGCGCGCGAAACGAGTTTTTCGTATTCGCCGTATTCGCGTTCGAGCTCCGCTTTCGTCGCCTCGTCGGCGGCGGGGAGGATATCTTCGATGGACTGCATGGCGAGCACGCCGTTGCGGTAAAGTTCCGCCAAAATTTCTTCGCTCTTCTTTTCCATACGGGAAGTATGCGCAAACGCGCCAAAAAATATCCGAAAGGCGGAAAAACCGCTTGACAAACGCGGGCGGGTATGATAAAGTACTCTCTGAGCCGCTAAGGTCGGGCAGCAAAGTGCCGAGGGATCGGCCGCCTTGTATCTTGCGAGACTGGAAAGAGGAGGTAAACAACAGTGTACGCGATCATCGAAAACGGCAACAAGCAGTATAAGGTCTCCGAAGGCGACGTCGTCAGAGTGGAAAAGCTCAAGGCAGAGGTCGGCGAGGAAGTTTCCTTCAACGTGCTCATGGTGGCGGATGAAAACGGCGTCAAGGTCGGCAGCGACGTCAAAAACGCCAAGGTCACCGCAAAGGTAGAAGCGCAGGATAAGTACCGCAAGATCATTGTCTTCAAGTATAAGTCCAAGAAGAACGAGCGCAAGAAGCAGGGCCACCGTCAGCCCTTCACCGCAGTCAAGATCGAAGCGATCTCCCTTTGACTGCACGGGGCACCCCAAGCGCGGGGAACGCCCGAATATCAATGAAAAGGAGAAATAATCATGATCTTTATCAGTTTATTCGCTCATAAAAAGGGTACCGGTTCCTCCCACAACGGCCGCGACAGCAACGCGAAGCGCCTCGGCGTCAAGCGTCAGGACGGTCAGGCCGTGCTCGCGGGCAGCATCCTTGTGCGCCAGCGCGGGACGAAGATCCACCCCGGCAACAATGTCGGCATCGGCGGCGACGATACCCTCTTCGCCCTCAAAGACGGCGTTGTCAAGTACGAGCGTCTCGGCAAAGACAGAAAGCAGGTCAGCATCTACTAAGAAAGTTTAGCTCCGCAAACAGCGGAGCTTTTTTTGTGCTCAAAAGGGGCCGCCGCGCACCCGCAATGACTCCTTCCGCCCCTGCGGGGCACCTCCCTCTAAGAGGGAGGCAAGGAGATCCGCGCTGTCTATTCTTGGCTCCCTCCGAGAGGGAGCTGTCGAGCGTAGCGAGACTGAAGGAGTTATGTGCGCGGCGGAAGGGCGGCATTTGGGCGCGACGGCAAAAAAGCCGCCCTCCCCAAGAGGTGAAGGGGAGGGCGGTGCGGAGCGCGGGAGCAGGAGCATCTCCCGCGCGGGTGCCGTCAGCTGATGCCGATAAATTCGAGATTGTCGATGAAGTAGGTGAGGTCGAAAGAATCGCTAGAAAAGGGCATGCGGGTAGAATTATCTGCCTCGAAGCGGATATCCCACAGATAGCCGCCGTAGGAGAAAATGATGTGCTGCAAGTATTGCGCGAATTGGCTTGTGTAGTGCATCAGAAGATAGCCGCGGTATTCTCCGTGCTCAAACGGTTTCACATACCGATCGGTATATACGGGGAAGCCATCGTTATCGACGGCGCTGAGGGCGTCCTTCTCCACGGCGGCGCCCCAGATACTCTCTTCTGTCATCAGGAGCCGCATATCGTTGGTGAGGAGGATCTTGCTTTCCGACGACCACGGCGTCACGCTCTCAAAGTCGTAGTTGAAACAGAAGTAGGCAAATTCGAGCGGATCGTAAAGTTCGGGGTGCTCTTGCAGATATTCGTAGAGGGCGGGCGTCTTGGCGCGGACCACGATCTTTTCAACATCGATCGTGCTCGTTGTAAAGGTGACGCGGCCTTGAAATGTTCCGGAAAGGCCCGCTTCTGCGTTCAACCCGTAAGAGAAGGTGAAGGGGCTTTCCTGTTGAAAGGCAAGCCGATTGCTGTGGCGGAATTTGATTTGAATGTCCGTGTTGTCCTCTCCGTAGATATAGGGCGTGGCAGTCTTTTGCTCTGTCCAGTCGATAAAGTAATGCTCTGCGGGTTGGGTGTAGCCAAGGCTTGAGAAATAGGCGTTATAATCGGGCAGGGCATAGTTTGTTTCGATGTGAGTGTTGCGGCGGATGCCTTCGTATTCCCGCCATCCGTTAAACTCCAAGAGCCGTTCTTTGCGGGCGTATTCGGCGGGGATGAAGTAACAGCAGAACACGATGACGCAGCACAGCAGAGCGGAGACTGCTCCGACGACGGCCGCCCGTATTTTGAACTTGCGGCTCACCCTGCGGATGCTCGCCGCCTGCTTTCGGTCGCTCGTCTGTTGTTCGTCGGCTTTCAGAGCGGCAAGCGCCCTTTCTTCGGGCACGGGGGCTTTGAGCTTTTCCGCTTCCTCGGCGCAGGAAGGGCAGCCCTTCAAATGCCGTTCCACAAGGGCGCGGCTGTCTTCCGAAAGCGCGCCGTCCACATAGAGGGGAAGCAGGTCTTTTACTAAATTGCATTTATTCATGGCGCGATTCCTCCATTTTTTCGATGATCTTCAATCGGGCGCGGTGGTACGCGACGCGCGCCCAGCTTTCGCTCTTTTGATAAATTTTGGCGATCTCCCCGTATTCCGCTCCGCCGACGGTGCGGAGGAGGAACACGCCGCGGTAGGGTTCCTCCAAGGCGTTCATGGAAAGAAGGATCTCCTTGACGTCCTCTTTGTCGCTGTTTAAAAAGAGCTCTTCGGGCGGCTCGGGCAAAGGCGGCGGCCGTCTGCGCTTTTTCTCCTGCGTTAAAAAGAGATTGCGCGCGATGGAGCACAGCCACGTTCCCACTTTGCAGTCGCCGCGGAATTTGTCTGCATGGCGGATGGCGCGGTACATCGTCTCGGCGGCGAGGTCCTCGGCATCGGCGCGGTTGCGCGTCAGCGTCACGCAGTACGCATACAGCCCCTTGTAGTGGGCGTTGTAGAATTCTTCCAGGTCCTTCATCGGCGTTCCTTTCGGGTGTCTTCATAAATGAGACTCCCCATACCGCGTTTTGTTACAAAAAAGGGGCAATTTTCTTCTTTTTTAAAAAGAGGCGGGCGGTCGCGCCGGCAGAGAGGGCGCACGGGGCGCATGGTCTTCGGCAGCGGGGAGCGTGCAGGGCGGTCGCTTCGCGGCGGCGGGAACGGCGCGGGGCTTGGGCGGCGCACCCTCCGAAAAAAAGAAAAAAATTTCGGATTTTGCCGCAAAAAACGCTTGCATTCTTTCTCTTGTTGTGCTATTATAATCAAGCAAGTTCGGAAGCTTAGCTCAGCCGGGAGAGCATCTGCCTTACAAGCAGAGGGTCATAGGTTCGATCCCTATAGCTTCCACCATACAGTGCGGAATGTTGATTATGCGGGAATAGCTCAGTGGTAGAGCGTCACCTTGCCAAGGTGAATGTCGCGGGTTCGAGTCTCGTTTCCCGCTCCAAACGTACTTTCCGCACTGTTTTTGTTTGGCGCCATAGCCAAGTGGTAAGGCAAAGGTCTGCAAAACCTTGACTCCCCGGTTCAAATCCGGGTGGCGCCTCCATGCGAAAGGCATCGTCTTCGGCGATGCTTTTTTCGTAACACGGGGGCGATAGGGGAGTGCGGCAAGCCTTTCTCGGCGCGGTTGCGGACGCGGCTGCGGACGCGGCTGCGGCGGGGCGCCATCGGGCGGAAGATATAAACTTCATATGCCGCTGTGGTGGAATTGGCAGACGCAAGGGACTTAAAATCCCTCGGTAGAGATACCATACCGGTTCGAGCCCGGTCAGCGGCACCACAAAGATGGGAGAACGAAGATGTTCTCTCATCTTTGTTTTTTGCCCGTGTTTCCCTTTTTCGGTTCAGTTTATAGTATAGATGAGTTTTTCCGCCCTGTCAATCGGGCGGGAAGGATATTTCGGTTCAAATAGTATGAAAAAGGCTGCCCGATCGAAAGGCAGCCTTTTGTGTAAAACGGTTTTGGCGGCGCGAAGCGGGGAACCGCCCAAGCGCACCTTCCTTATGAAATTTGCACGCGGCGGAGCGAAGGGGGGAAAGAACGCCCCGCCGTGTGCGGAGGAAGAACTTACTCTTTGACGGCGCCTGCCGACATCCCGTTGACCATATACTTCACGAGGCAGAAGTAGAGGATGACGATGGGCACCGCAATGAAGATGGAGCCTGCGGCAAAGCGCGCAAATTCCGTTTCGTCGAGGTACATGAGCCCCACGGCGACCGTCCAGTTATCCATCGTGGGCAGCAGCAGCTGCGGAAGGATGAAGTCCGACCACGGCCAGGTGAAGGACGTGAGCGCCGTATAGACGAGGATGGGTTTGGAAAGGGGCAGGATGATCTTAGCGAATACCTGAAAGTTGGTCGCCCCGTCCAGCCGCGCCGCCTCGTCGATGGAGGAAGGAATGGTGTCAAAGAACCCTTTTTGCACCATGTAGCCCATCGGCGCCTGCGCGGAGTAGATGAGGATGAGCCCCCAATGGTTGTTGATGAAATTGAACTGCGTCATGAGGAGAAACACCGCCGTCATTGCCATGAAGGAAGGGAACATCCCCAGAACGAGCGTCGTTTTCATGAGCGCTTTGCGGCTTCTGAATTTGAAGCGCGACATACAGTACGCCGTCAGGATGGTGAGGAGCGTCCCGAACAGGCAGCTCATGACCGCCACGAACAGGGTGTTCCCGAACCATTCGGGGTAGTTATACATCTGCGTATCGGTGAACAGATTTTGATAGTTGCGGAAGCTGAACGCTTCGGGGAAAAACCCTTTGAGCGTATAGAGCGAGCCCGTATCCGAGAAGGACGCGAGGATGAGCCACAGGCACGGGAAGAAAAAGAACACGGCGACCGCGATGAGGATAACGTAGGTGATCGCGGCATCGACGGCGCGGCTTGCTTTGATGCTTTTGCTTTTTTTCATCGATAGGTCTCCTCCTGCCTGTAAGAAGGCGAAAAGATGTAGACGACGAGCGATATCACCGAGGTGATGAGGAAGATGATGAGGCTGATCGCCGCGCCGATGGAGTAATAGTTGTTGTCGATGGACATCTTATACAGCCAGTTGATGAGAAGGTCGGTGTCGTTGGCAAGCACATACCCCGCCGATTCCGCCACGTCGCTCCGAAGGAAGTAAAAGACGCCGAAGTTGTTGAAGTTACCGATGAACTGCGAGAGGATGACGGGCGTCGTCGCGAACACCACGAAGGGGAGCGTTAAGTACCAGAATTGCTGGAAGGCGTTGGCGCCGTCGATTTTCGCCGCCTCGTATTGGTCTTTGTTGGCGTTGGAGAGGATGCCCGTTGCGAGCAGCATGGAGGACGGGATGCTGATCCAGGCATTGACCATGAGCCCGATGAAGCGCGCGGGCCAGGTGGAATTCGCGCCGAAGAAAAAGATCGCATCCCCTCCGCCCTGCGTGATATAGTAGTTGATGGGACCGCCGTTTGCGAACATGAACTTAAAGCCGTGCATCGTGATGAACCCGGGGATCGCATAAGCGAGGATGGGGAAAAACCGCCAGAACACCTTTCCTTTGACGCAGGACTTATTGAGAAGGAGCGCGAGCGCCAGCCCGCCGAAGTAGTTGATGCCCGTAGAGAGCACCGCCCAGAGGATGTTCCAGCCGAAGATCTTGAAGAAGGTCGTCGCATATTCGCCCACCGCCACGAGCTTGCCGAAGTTTTCAAAGCCCACCCAGTCGACGAGGCGGGGCGGCACGATGTCGCCGCCGTAGTTGGTGAAGGCGATGAGGATCATGAAGACGATGGGAAGGATACTGAACACGCTGACGCCCAGCACGGGGAGAAAGAGGACCGTCTTATAGAACTTTTGGTCGAAGAGCTGCTTGACGTCCTCGAGAAAGGTGAAGGGCCGTTTGCCCGCTTCGACGCGTTTTTGCGTCTCATAGACCCCTTTGACGTTTGCCGCATACAGCGCGAGATAAAGGATGAGCATGATGACGGAGAGGATGCCCGTGATGAGCATCAGGACGGAATCGTCGCCCTCGATGCCGTACCACGGGTTTGCCTCCACCGTTCCCAGCGTAAAGAGCCCGAACAGGTCTGCGGCGCCCACCAAAATGAAGTAAGCAAAAAATCCCGCCTGGATCAGGAGATAGAGGGCGCCCTTTGCCCACTGTTTATACATCATCTGCCCCGTTCCCATCAGGAACATGGAGCAGGCGACGCGGAAGTTCCCGTGCGTTACGATCTCCGAGAACCCCGCCCATTTTTTCTTGACCGCGCCCGCGAATTGGCCGAGCCACCGCGGCGCGCTCCCTTCTGCTACCTTGTTGACGTTCTTTTCCATATCCTCCTCCTTTAACTGAGCGTATGGATGGCGCTGTAAATATCCTCATCGAGCTTTTTCATCGCCGCGATGAGTTTGTCGTCCGTGTCGTAGGCCGTGCCGTTTGCGAGGCCGTCCTCCGCGATAAAGCGCAGAAGGCTCCCGAGGCTTGCCCATACCTGCGTCATGGCGCGCTCGCCCGGCATGATATAGATGCGGCCGTTCAGAAGATCGTCATAGACATCTTCCGCAACGCCTCCCTCTTCTTCCACGACGTCCGCACGGGCGGGAACGATGCCCAGAAGTTCGCACCGCCGCGCGATCCATTCCTTGCGCGAGGCAAATTCCAAAAACGCAAGCGCCGCGTTGGGTGCTTTCGTGTACGAGCTGATGGCATAGCCGTTGATGCCGCCCATGACGGTCATGTCCATTGTCTCGCCCTCGCGGTCATAAAGATTTCCGCTTAAAGGGAGGGCGGGCACTTTGGTCATGACGAGATTTTCCCGCACATAGGCGTCCACCTCTTCCTCCGTCCAGTCGCGGTGCGTGCGGCTCCAGGAGGAGGCAAAGTTTTCCACGAACGATTCATAGACGTCGGGCGTCGTCATCGTTGCGAAATAGGTGCCGTTGCCGAGAAGTTCATAGGCGGAAGTCGTGATGGTGTCGTCCGCGCAGTTGTTGTCCATGATGGCTGCAAGCTGGCGGATGATGCGCGCGCCCTTATACGATTCGCCCGCGGAGAGCCCGATGTTCTCCGTATCGAACGCGCCCGTCTCGTCCTTCCCGAAGATATAGCCGCCGTAGGAGAGGAAATATCCTGCGGCAAAGTACTGATCGTTCAAAGACTTCATATAGCCGAACTTCGTACCGTTGGAGGACGCTTTGATCTCGGCGGAAAAAGCGTAAAGATCCGCCCAGTTTTCCACCATGTCGGGGACGCCGTTCTTGTCGTCGTCCCATTCCTCCTGCCAGTTTTCGGGGAGCAGGTCTTTGCGGTAGTAGAGAAGGGGCTCCTGCACGTTGACGGGAACGGCGAAGGTGTATTCCGCCTCTCCCATCTGCATCCGATAGGCATCCCAGGCCTCTTTGGGGATCTGAGAATAGGCCTCCATCTCCTCGACGGGAAGGGGCTGGATGTGCTTGTTGAGTGCATAGCGCATGAGGACGTCGTTCGCCTGATAGACGACGTCGGGTCCGTACCCCGCAGGGCCGAGCTTTTCGAGGTCGGTATAGGCGCCCATGTTGGCGTCCACCGCCTTGATGCCGTATTGCGCATATTCTTCGTTGAAGGCATTGAGAAGCTCGTCAAGATACCCCGTCTCCTTCGCCGTATCGTTGTCGAGGATCTGCAAGGTCACATTTTCTTCCAAAACGCCTGTAAAACGTTCCTGCGCTTCCTGATCCTCCCGCTGCAGCCCGAGCACCCCGAAGGTCGTCAAGACCGCGATGACGGCGAGCGCATGGGCAAGGAACAATGCGATCGTCTTTGTCATATCATCCCTCCCCGATCTTTTCGATCATAAATGTGTATTGATTGAGGACGCTTTCCGCGTTCGTCAGAATGAGTCTATCGGTCAGCGGCTGCTCTTTCCCGAAATTGACGGTGAGCCGCAGCTTGTTCGTTTCGCCGCGTTCCAAAAAAAAGAGATCGCCTTCCGCCCATATTTTTGCCTTCGTCCCGTGCAGGGCGGCGCTTTCCCGTTTCAAAGCGGCAAGCCGCTGCACGAGCCGCCAAAGGGGCGGCCGTTCCTCCGCGCGTGCCCAATCCATCGTGCGGCGGCAGTCGGGGTCGTACCCGCCCTCCATGCCGATCTCCGTGCCGTAATAGATGCACGGCGCGCCGACAAAGAGATAGAGAACGGCGAGTGCGCATCCGAGTTTTTGAATATCGCCCCCGACCTGCGTCAAAAAGCGGTGCGTATCGTGGCTGTCCAACAGATTCAACATCATGCCGTTGACGGTATCGGTGTTGCGCATCAGAAGCTCGTTGAGCTTTTCTGCAAAGCCCGAAGCATCGAGCGTTCCGAACGCAAACGCATCGAGGCACGCCTTGGTAAAGGCGTAGTTCATGATGCTGTCATACTGATCGCCCCGAAGATAGGGGTTGGCGTCGTGCCAGTTTTCGCCGATGATGACGCACGCTCCGTTTTCCGCCTTGACGGCGGCGCGGAATTTGCGCCAGAAATCGTGCGAGACTTCGTCCGAAACATCCAGCCGCCAGCCGTCCACGCCGTACTCCTTCATATAGTGCAGCGCCACGCCGATGAGGAAGTGCTGCACCTCTTGGCAAGAAGTGTTCCACTTGGGCATATAGTCGCAGGCGGCAAAGCATTGATAGTTGACTTTTTGCCTGTCTACCTTGTCCCCGTCGATGAGAAACCAGTCGAAATAGCGGGAAGCCTTCCCGTTTTGCAGCACGTCGCGGAATTGCAAGCACCGTTCGCTGACGTGGTTGAATACGGCATCCAGGACGACGTGAAATCCCGCCTCGTGCGCCGTTTGCATGAACTTACGGAAGTCTTTCTCTCCGCCGAACATCTCATCGATCGCAAAGTAATCTTGGGTGTCGTATTTATGATTGCTCACCGACTCAAAGACGGGCGTCAGATAGAGCGCGTTGACGCCCAGCTCATGGAGATAGGGCAGCTTTTTCGTAATGCCTTTGAGATCTCCGCCCGCAAAGCTCTTGGGTGTCGGCAATTCTCCCCACGGAAGCGTAATATAGGAATCGTCCTTTTCTTGGTTGCCGCGGAAGAAGCGGTCGATGAAGATCTGATAAAACCGCGCATTCTGCATCCATTGCACGGGGCGATGG